>DATHBB010000001.1:0-3630 GCA_035296385.1 Pyrinomonadaceae bacterium
TGAGCGGTGAGCGGAAAGAGGCCGAAGCGAAACAGACTGCTTGTTTTTACTGCTGACTGCCGACCGCCCACCGCTCACTTTCTGGCGGCTCTAGTCTGCCAACCGCGACTCCTGCTATACTCGGCGTTCGGAGCGGCATCACCGCCGAAAATGAACCGCGGGGTGCGCGCTTACGTACTAACAAGGGCGCGGGGATTTCGCAGGCGCGAGAATTTGGCAGCATCGCAACGGTCGAAGTTTGGTGCGCCGGATGAGGAGTCGGAGGAGCAGAAAAGATGTCATCGTGGAGCAGGTTCAAGCGTTCTTTGCGCGCGTTGTTCGGCGGTCTGATTGAGAAGACCGAAGACCCGGAGATGATTCTCAATCAGACGATCCGCGAGATGCGCGACCGCGTGCCCGAACTCAACAACTCTGTCGCGCAGGTGATGGCGACCGAACGCCTCCTCGCCAAGAGCAAGGAACGGCTCGAAGGGCAGGTCGTCGATCTCGACTCGAAGATTAAAGCCTCGATCAAACTGGGGCGCGACGACATTGCCACCGCCTACATCGGCCAACTGCAACAGGCGCAACTCGACCTCAATAAAACCGGCCAGCAACTTCAGCACGCCGAGATGGCATCCAAGCAAGCGCTCAAGGCGCGCGACAACTACATGCTTCAGATGCAGCAACGCACCGCCGAAGCGATGCAGTTGATCAACCAGTCGAAGCAGGCGAAGTTGCAGGAGCAACTGGCGCAGACGATGGAGACGTTCCAACTCGGCGACGACGCTTCGACCTTCGGCGAGATGCGCGACAAGATCGACCGCCGCTCCGCCGCTGCCGAAGCCAAGATGCAACTCGGCGCGGCCTCCGTCGATTCGCAGATGCAGGACATCGAACGCGAGGCGCTGGACATGCAGTTGCAAGACAAGTTGCTCGAATACAAGCAGAGCATGGGTCTGTTGCAGAGTTCGAACACCAAGCAGCAGGGCGCGCTCCCGGCGGCGGGAGAGGATCGCGGGTAAACTTATAACGGTAAAACTTTTCAGCAGTCGGTTGAGACGGCAGCAGCAGTAGTTGTTATGGCGGACATTAAAAAGTTAGACCTCCAATATTTGAAAGAGGCAGTCAAGGAACCCGTCAACTTTTGGGGCATGGCGGGCTTCGCCGTGGCTGCGGCCTACACCGGCTCGATTATCCCGCTCGGCGCGGCTCTCGTCGCCGAAGGTTTGTATCTGGCGACCGTTCCGGCCAACGCGCTCTACCGACGCCTCGTTGACACGCGCGCCAAAAAACAGCTCTTCGAGATGCGCCACCGCCAGCGCGAGAAGTTGATCGAAACCTTCGACCCGCGCGAGCGCGAAGCCGTGCTTTATTTGAAGTGGTTGAAGAAGCAGATTTTCGACAACTACATGAAGTTCACCGGCGCGAAAGAAGTGCCGTCGAACATCAAGAGCCTCGAACAGCGCTGGGAAGATTTCGTTGATCTTCTGGACGTTTACCGACGCCGCAAGAATCACCTGCGCTCGATCAACCGTCAGGCCGTGCAGAACCTTTTGACGCAGGCCGAGCGTTCCGTTGAGAACGCGCCCGACGAGCGCGCCCGGCGCATCCAGCAGGCCAACGTCGAAATCCTCAGACGCCGCCTCGCCGCCTTCGGCGATCTCGAACGCTCCGTGAAACTGGTCGAAGGCCAGTTGCAGTCAATCGAAAACTTCTTCGGCTTAGTCAACGATCAAGTCGTCACGCTCCCGACGCCCGAACGCGTCTCCGCGCTCGACTTCGAGCAACTCAGCGACTCCATCGCCATGACCAAGCAGATGCTCGAAGAGACCTCCGACGTGCTCGGCACGCTCGACGACCACAACCGCCAGGCGGGCAACTACGACATGCTCGTCTCGAAACAGTAAAGCGGAAACGGACAGCTACAAAAACTTAAGGCCGCCGAAGGGTAGAACTTCGGCGGCCTTTCCGTTTGTCGCTCTTAACCGACTTATCATTCACTGCTCGCCGCCCACCGTTTGTCGTTCACGGCGCGAGGTTAGAATTTCTTCCAACGCCGCTTCGTCCAAACGGTAAGTCTCGTTGCAGAAATGGCACGTCATCGCCGCGCCTTTGTCTTCGCGCAAAATAGTCTCCAACTCCGTCGGGTCAATCGAAGAGATCAGCGAGACGGCGCGTTCATGAGAGCAGGTGCAGGCGAAACTGACGGGCTTCTCCTCCAACACCTCGAACGGAATCGCGCCGAGCGCCGAGCGCAACATGTCTGCGGGGCGCGCGCCGTCGCGGATCAGAGTCGTCGTGTGCGGGCCTCGCCTGATGGCGTCTTCGACGGCTTCGATGATCTGTGCGTCCGCGCCCGGCAACACCTGTATCATCAAACCGCCCGCCGCCGCCGCATACGTCTCGCCCGTTTCGCGCGCGCGCATAAAAACGCCGAGCGTCACCGCCGACGGAATCTGCTCCGACTTGGCGAGATAGTATGCGAAGTCCTCGCCGAGTTCGCCCGACACAATCGGGACGGAGCCGCGATACGGGTCTGTGTACAGTCCGATCTCGTAGCCCGATTCGTACGTGACGTAAAACATCCCGTTGCCGACGACTGAACTCACGTCGAACTTACCGTTCCCGTTCAAGTTTGGATTCGCCGCAGGGTTGCGCGCGTAACCGCGCACTTGCCCGTGCGCGTTCGCTTCCGCGGTGATGCCGCCGACCGGCCCGTCGCAGACGATCTGCACGGTCAGTCGATCCAGTTCCTTGAGTCCCGCTCCGAGCAGCAGCGCCCCCGTCAACGTGCGACCGAGCGCGGCGGCGACAGTCGGCGAGGTCTGGTGACGCGCGACCGCTTCGGCCACGAGGTTCGTCGTAACCGCCGCCATGCAGCGCACGCCGCCGTCTCCGGCAGTCGCGCGCACGAGCATATCCGTGTTCATGTTTTGTTCTTCGCTCAAGTGTCCGCCCCTTGTAACTACTATTTCAACAATCCTTCTCGACAAAAAAAATCGACCGAGCGACGACTAATCACCGCGTCGTTCGTTCATTCCGGTTGCTATCCTTCGACGTGCGTGAAAAAATATTTTTTAGCCGCGCCGGAGTCCTCGCGTCGAGCGGCGCGAGGCCATAAAAAGAACTGTTTTGATGCTCTAAAACGGCCTAAAGTTGGGTTAAGGTAAATTCTTAAAGTGTCCACGATATTCCGCTGAAAAGAAAAGTTGATACAATATGTTGGGGCTAGGGTATTGACAGCCACAGGCGTGCTATGTATACTCCGCTCCGCTTGATGACGAGAACGTCTAAGGCCGACACGCCGCCGACTCCCGTAGGCGCGTTCGGCGCGGAAATCCATCGCTTAACGTCCAAGCCAACCGCAGTTTCCGTTAACACAATTTGTCAACGGCGCGTGTGCGAGTGCTGCCCGCGCTGGATTGAGTAAAGCACAGACAAGGACTCGCGCGCCCAAAAATGCAGCGCGGGAAAGGCGAATTTGAAGATGAGCACAGTAGTCGAGCCGAACGCCCCGCAGGGCAATCCGATTCCGGTCGCAGTCCGCCGCGCTTCGAAGCAGAGCCATGAACTCGGCCTCAACGCGCGTAAAGTGATCAGCAAACGCTATTCGCTGAAGGACACGAAAGGAAATCCGATTGAAGAGTG
>DATHBB010000002.1:0-18188 GCA_035296385.1 Pyrinomonadaceae bacterium
CTCGCGGTCGGGTGCATGCCGTTGTTAGGTTTTGGCGATTTTCTTTAGAACTCACCAACAGCAAATTGTTTGCCAAGGACAGTTTTAATTACAGCAACGACTAGAGGTGTGTAGGAAAGGCTTATAGCTAAACTAAAGAACCATATATCTTGAATTCGGGCTTTTTGTAGGCGAATTGTATCACCTTCCTTAAATATCCAAGCGAACCAAACCAGAGAAATAGCTGTTGAAAGAGCGCTAGGCGCGAATGCTACCCATAGCAAGCATTCCTTTGATACTGGAAGAAAATAAAAGATGACTCCCAACACTGACACTATGATAACTGGAGACCATGTGGCCCACCCGCTTTGGGGCAGATACATACGATAATTGGCTGCGAGAATCATCCAGTAGAGTGAAACAACTATTATAACCAAAAAGACACCAACAGAAATCGGCGCAAGACTAGCGGCATGTACCCTACGGGATGATGCCGGTAGCAACATTAAGGCAAAGAGCACAAGATTTATTGCAATGAAAATGTTGGTGCTGGCTAATATGAAAAGGCGTACACCTGACACTACTTCTTCTGGAGACGGTAGCGGGGGGAGCTGCGAGGTGTTGATATCTCGCTTACGTTCAGCTATTTCTTCAGCATTATTTTTAGCATTACTAATGAACGCTGCCGTTTCGGCCATCATGTGGGCACCGATGAAACAGGTTACCGTTGCTACGACCAAAGCCCCGACCAAAAACGAACGTGAATTTACTCCGGTTGGTGTCTGTGAGTCGGAACCCAAAGATAAAACAAGGGTGAGAACGGTGATACTGACGCCGCCGAATGCTACGAGAAAGCTGGCATACTGTTCGGATAGTTTAAGGTAGTCCACTTTTTCCATTGAACTTCTCCTTATCCCAATTGTAACCACATGCTGTCTAATGCACGTAGCAACCTAACGCCCGGCATCACCCGCCCGCTCGCAACCGCGGAGGTTTTCAAGCTGTCGGATGGCATCCATGCTGATGCGGGTCGGGTGCAGGCCGTTGTTAGGCGTCTGTTTCGCCAGGGTCGATATAGATCAGTAAGGGCGAGACTTCTTAAGAGCCATCCTGATCACGACAACAGTGACAAGAATAACGACGCAAGTAAATATGACTATCAGCAGGAAATATAACAAGAACCCTACCGGGCTGTCTGCGAAGTAAATGACCCTGTCTGACGACTTCCACCCTCTCGAGACCGCGGTTATATGACCTGTCACCACAGCCCGGTAAAGAACGAGGAGGAGCCCGCCCGACATCGCGGCTATAGGAAGGATGAGGAGCCTGCATAGCCAGAGGCGCCAGCGCTCAATTGGTGCGGGTGATCGATTGTCTGTCACTACGACCTCCGAGTTCGACGCCTAACGCGCGGCATCACCCGCCCGCTGCTGCCTTTGAATTTAAGAGAATTGCTAAATGCGGGTCGGGTGCATGCCGTTGTTAGCCGTCGCTCATCACAAAGAACTATCAGCTTCATCAGATTGTCGTGTGAGATACGATCTAAAGAAAGTCTCGTCTTCTGTGCCAAGAATGCGAGTGATTATACCTTTTTGATATTCAGCCACTCCGCATGGAACTAGCGTCGAAAGCATTCCGCGTTTCGTCGAGAACTCACTGAGATCACGCAGCAACTCAAGTTTGGGTGCGCGTATTTTCACGTTTCGTTCCGCAAATATATATAGCCGTTCCCAAAAATCGCCTGTTGGCTCAGCCTGTCGGTTACTGGGCCGAAGCATTAATCCAACTACGAACATCCGTCCAAAAGCAAACATTTCGGCTGCATAACACTCGCATCGTCCAGAATACTGCAATTCACGTAGAGCATCGAAGACACAACTCGCGCCGGAGAGGATATAGCCGAAACCGATATCATCAGAGAAGGAAAAAGCAAATGAGTATCCTAAAGCATCTAACCTAATCGGCTCTATTATGTTCAAGTAACCGCGAAGCAATCTACGAAGGTGCCTTGTATCTCGATAAACGAGATGACGATAATGCTTATAATTAAAAGGTAAAGTGTCGGAATTCTTGAGTAAGATAGTGCTATCAGCAGGGCGACTGATACCATGACAATAACCAACTTCATAGGATACGTTGTGTGAATCTCCGCTACTGTCAATAACTACAAGAGCGGCCTCTTTCAGTAGTCTACAAACTTCATCTACAGATGGTCCCGAAGTCCGAATTTCATCGGCGCGCAAACATTCATAACCGGATTCTTCAAGAACCTCTCGTATTGCCATATAAGTTTTGTCTCGCCACGGATCGGCGACAAATTTCATGGCTACAAATGCCTGCTTGGACATAGAAGCACCTTCGCATTTCTGACGGCTAACGCATATTGTACCGCAGGGTGCGGTCTAACTACGCTATAGAGCGCGAAAAGCCGCACCTTGTCAGCCTGATTCCGTAATGGGGAGAGGCAAAAGCTGAAGGGCATGATACTGTGAAAACGGCGCGGAAGTAGGTAATGCGGGGAATTATCGGGGGATGGAAGTTAGTGTGTGTTTGAATGAGTTTGGGGCGGAGACGCCTTGCTTGACATGTGCGTGAGGCGTTTGCTACTTTACGAGTTCGTTTTCGGAGTGTTTGAAATGATTGGTGTTGGTAGTTGTAGGCTCGTAGCTCAGGGGTAGAGCACTACCTTGACACGGTAGGGGTCTGGGGTTCAAATCCCCACGAGCCTACCAAAATTTCGCGGCGGCGGCAGGACGAAACCAGAGTTTCGTCCTGCCGTTTCTGTTTTCACACGGACCCCCTCGCCTGTGTCCTCTGTCTCTCCTTTGAAACACTCCGCTAAGGTGCCGCGTCCTCATCTTGAGTCTTTCCGCGCGGGTGTTGACAGCGTTTGCGGCGCAGTATATCTTCCGTGACCAATCCGAAAGGAAATGTCGTAGCCGACGACGCCTCGCCTTAGCTGTTTCCCGAAATCAACAACGCGTCCGCGCGCGTGAGACGCGCGCCGGTAGATAGACTGCTCGATAGGAGTTTCAATAACCCCCATGAAACGAAAACTCGTCGCCTCTTTCGCCTGCCTCTTGCTTCTGACGTTCGGCCTGCTCGTTTGGCAGGGAGCGCGCTTCTCATCTTACATACGATTGCCGGGGAAGGGTCTTCTGGGTAAGGCGGGCGGCGACGCACGCACCATGACTGCGAGCTATTTGTCGCCGACGGAAAAGGATGTCCTGGCGGAGTTGAATCTCGCGCGCACGGACCCGCGCCGCTACGCGACGCTGCTCGAAGAGGCCAGAAAAACCCTCTCCGGCAACCAGATCAAACTCGGCAGCTCGCGAGCCATCACTTTGAAGGAGGGCGCGAGTGTGGTGGACGAGGCGATCAAGTTTCTGCGCGAGGTGAAGCCGCTCCCGCCGCTCGAAATCTCCAAGGGGTTGTGCCTCGGCGCGAAGGACCACGTCAAGGATTTGCTCGCGAGCGGCAGCAGCGGGCATAAGGGCACGGATGGAAGTTTGCCCGAACAAAGGGTCAGCCGTTACGGCAACTGGCAGTTAGCGATTGGCGAAAATATCGCCTACGCCAGCAACACGGCGCGCGAGGCCGTGTTCGGCATGATCATAGACGACGGCGTCGCGGGGCGCGGCCACCGCCTCAACATCTTCAACACGAATCATCGCTTCGCGGGCATCGCCGCCGCGCAGCGTTCGTCCGACGTTGCGACGTGCGTTGTGACCTACGCCGGAGGCTTCGTCGAAAAGGCGGAAGGGGCGGTGACGGCGTCGAAGATGTTTTAAGTTTCGTTGATACGGTTGATGTTAGGCGCTCGCACGCGGCGCGCGTCGCTTGCGCTTTCGAGAGACGAGTTGGTACAATCCACGCGTTGGTTTTAGCCTGGAAGTCGTGTCGGAATTTATTTCCGCGTGTGACTTCCAATTTCCGATTTTCGACAGTGAGCTCCGGAAGACCTTTGCTTTTATGTTGACGCGAACTCGAACTACGTTTCGATTCTAATCACCACCGACCCGCCACACGCGCGGCGTCCGGGCGGCAAAGGCGCTTCTGTCGAATCCGATCTCAAATTTGTTCGTTCCCCAAAGACGAACGCGAAATTCAGAATCAGGTTGACGCTTTTGCTTCCGCGAAGGCCGCCGCTCGTGTCCGGATGGGTTTTTCTTCCAACCCCGGAGACCGGGCAGGCGCGTTGTGCTTTGTCATTTATACGCACAACCCGCGCGCGGCTCTTACAACTTTCGCGGAGATGACAGGCGATGAGTGAAGTAAACGTACAACTGAAAGAAAGCTCGCAGGCGGCGTTGCAGTTGCCCGCGGGCGTGAGCGTGGGCGAGGCTTTGAAGCGACTCGACCGCGACACTGCAAAGCAGGCGCTCGCGGCGAAGGTGAACGGGCGCGAAGTTGATCTCGCATTCAAGTTGGAGCCGAACGGCGCGAACGGCGACGACGCAGGCACGGCGACCGTCGAGATCGAGCCGGTGCTGCCCGCCACGCGCGACGGCCTCGACGTGCTGCGCCATTCGACGGCGCATCTCCTGGCCGCCGCCGTCCTGGACCTCTTTCCGGGCACGCAACTCGGCATCGGCCCCGCGCTTCTCGACGACCCGCGCTACGGTTTCTTCTACGACGTGATCGCGCCGCGCCAGTTGACGGACGAAGACTTGCCCGTCATCGAAAAGCGCATGCGCGACATCGCCAAGCGCAATCTCGCGTATCGTCGCGAAGAGATTTCAAAACAAGACGCCTTGCGCATCTTCGAGGAGCGCGGCGAGCCTCTGAAATGCCAGTTGGTCGCGGACAAAGGCGGCGAGACGGTGAGCGTCTATTACATAGACAATTCGCCGTTCATAGACTTCTGCCTCGGCCCGCACGTGCCGAACACGAACAAGTTGAAAGCCTTCAAACTGCTCTCGCTCTCAGGCGCATACTGGATGGGCGACGCCGAGCGCGAGCAGATGCAGCGCATCTACGGCACGGCCTTCAACACGCAGGAAGAACTCGACGCGTGGCAGCGGCAGCGCGAAGAAGCCGAGCGGCGCGACCATCGCCGTCTGGGGCGCGAACTCGATCTCTTCTCCATTCAAGACGCTTACGGGCAGGGCTTGATCTTCTGGCATCCGAAGGGCGCGATGATCCGTAAGATGATGGAAGATTATTTGTACGAGGAGCTGGTCAGGCGCAACTACAGCTTTGTCTATACGCCGCACATCGCGAAGCGCGAGTTGTGGCAACAGAGCGGGCACGAGCAGAACTACGGCGACTCGATGTTTGCGCCGACGAAACTCGAAGAGACGGAGTTTCGCTTGAAGCCCATGAACTGCCCGTTTCACATCGGCATCTACAAATCGCAGCAGCGCTCTTACCGCGACCTGCCGCAACGTTACGCGGAGATGGGCACGGTCTATCGCGCGGAACTGTCGGGTACGCTGCACGGCCTGATGCGCGTGCGCGGCTTCACCGTTGACGACGCGCACCTTTTCTGCACGCCCGAACAGGTGCGCAAAGAGATCGGCGACTGCGTGGATTTCGTCAACGAAATTTTCCGCACGTTCGGCTTCGAGAAAGTTAAGTTCGAGTTGTCCGTCAAGGGCAACGAGACGAACAAGAACTATCTCGGCGCGGAAGAGGACTGGACGAAGGCCGAGAGCGCGCTCGCAGACGCTTTGAACGCGCGCGGCGTCAAATACGAGCGCATCGAAGGCGAGGCCGCTTTCTACGGCCCGAAGATTGACTTCAAGATCGAGGACGCCATCGGGCGTCTGTGGCAACTCGGCACGGTGCAGTGGGATTTCAACTTGCCGGAACGCTTCGAGCTTGAGTACATCGGCGAAGACAACAATCGGCACCGCCCCGTGATGGTGCACCGCGCGCTCTTCGGTTCAATCGAACGTTTCTTCGGCGTGCTGATAGAGCACTACGCGGGCGCGTTTCCGCTCTGGCTCGCGCCCGTGCAAGTGTCCGTGTTGCCGATCACGGATCGCATCAACGAGTATGCCGAGTCGGTCGCGCGCGAGTTGCGCGGGGCGGGCTTGCGCGTCGAGGTGAACACGAGGAGCGAGAAGGTCGGCGCGAAGATACGCGACGCTCAGTTGCAGAAAGTGCCTTTCATGCTCGTGCTCGGCGACCGCGAGATGGAGCAGGGAAACGTCGCCGTGCGCGAGCGCGCTCGCGGCGACCTCGGCTCAATGCCGACGGAAGATTTCAAACGAATGGCGCGCAGTCTCGTCGAGTCGCGCGCATTGACGAATACATAGTCGGGAGTCCGGAGTCTAAAGTCCGAAGTTCGAGATTCAATTTCTTGACTTCAGACTTTAGACTCCGGACACCGGACTTCTAACTCAGGAGGTGGAGCAATCTCACCAAGTTTTCGCGGGCGCGGACAGCGCCCTGACACACGCCGGACACCATCTGCGCGCATCAACGACCGGATACGCGTGCCCGAAGTGCGCGTCATCGGCGACGATGGCGAGCAACTCGGCATCTTGAACACGCGCGACGCCATCCGCATGGCGCGCGACAAGGGACTCGACCTCGTCGAGGTGGCGGCCACCGCCGACCCGCCCGTCTGTCGCATCATAGACTTCGGCAAGTTCCAGTATGAGAACAGCAAGAAGCAGAAAGAGGCGAAGAAGAAGCAGGTCACGATCACGGTCAAGGAAGTGAAGTTCCGTCCGGGCACGGACGACCACGACTACAACTTCAAGATGAAGCACGCGCGCGAGTGGCTGACGGACGGCGACAAAGTCAAAGCGACGATCTTCTTTCGCGGGCGCGAGATCACGCACCGCGAACTCGGCGCGGAGTTGCTGCAACGTCTGGAGAAAGACCTGGCCGAATTCGGCGAGGTCGAATCGCGCCCGCGCATGGAGGGCAACCAGATGTTCTTCATCTTCACGCCCAAGAAGCAGAAGAGCGCCGGCGGTGGCGGCGGTGGCGGCGGAGGTGCGAAGCCGGAAGGCGGCGGCGCTGCAAAACCTGCCGCGCAAAGTTTGCCCGTAGCGACCGGAACTAAAGTTGACGGCGGCGATGCGCCCGCTTAAGTAAGATATTTTTTTAGCAGAAGGAGCAGTTGTTATTATGCCAAAACTCAAAACACACAAAGGCGCGGCCAAACGCGTGCGCACGACGGCGAGCGGCAAGTTCAAACGCGGACATTCGCACGCGCGCCACATCCTGACCAGCAAGACGCAGAAACGTAAACGCCATCTCGACATCGACACGCTCGTGTCCGAGTCCGACGAGCAGCGCTTCAAGGACATGCTGCCTTACGGTAGAGGGTAAGAGAGTGACGAGTGACGGGTGACAGGTGACAAGTTAAAACTAAGAACTTGTCTTTCGTCTTGTCACTTGTCACTCGTCACTTGTCACTGAATCTTTAGGAGGGAAATAATATGCCGAGGGCAAAACGTGGAAATAAGCGCACGGAAAAGCGCAAGAAGATACTGAAACTGGCGAAGGGCTATCGCGGCAACAAGTCGAAACTTTATCGCTACGCGAGTGAGGCGGTAGACCGCGCGCTGAATTTCGCTTACACCGGACGCAAGCTGAAGAAGCGCGACTTTCGCAGCCTCTGGATCGTGCGCATCGGCGCGGCGGCGCGCTTGAACGGCATGAACTACTCGCAGTTCATGCACGGCTTGAAAGTCGCCGGTATCGAACTCGACCGCAAGGTCCTGGCCGACCTCGCCGCCAACTCGCCGGAAGCGTTTGCGGAACTGGCCGGACAGGCGAAGAACGCGATTGAGAGCAACAGCGGGCAGCAGCAGGCGGCGGCGTAAAAGCCGTAAATCGTCAATCGTGAATCGCGAATAGATGATACAAACGAGTTTCTGTTCTTTATCTATTTACGATTCACGATTGACGATTCACGAGGATTGATATGAGTTCGGAAGTCAGAGAACAGCCGCAAATCGAAGCGGTGCGCGAAGCGTTCGAGCAAGAGTTCGAGCGCTTCGCACGTTTTCGCGGCGCGGACGTTTCGGCGAGCGTTGACGAGTTGGGATCGAGCGATGCCGAAACTCTGTTGCGCGAGGTCGGCGACCTGCGCACGCGTCATACCGGCAAGAAGAGCGCGCTGGCTAATCTCAAGAAGATGATCGGGCGCGTTCCGGCGGAAGAGCGCGCAGCCTTCGGGCAGCAGGCGCAACAACTGGAGGCACGGATCGTCGGCAGCCTCGAAGAAGTTGAGAGCTTGTTGAAAAACTACGTCGCGCGCCTGCGCGTCGAGCGCGAGCGCATTGACGTGACGCTGCCCGGTCGCCGCACGCGTCGTGGACATCAACATCCGATCACGCTCGTGCGACAGCGCATCGAAGACATCTTCGTGGCGCTTGGGTATACGGTCGAGGACGGCCCCGAAATCGAGACCGATTTCTACAACTTCGACGCGCTCAACATCCCGCCCACGCACCCGGCGCGCAGCCCGCAGGACACTTTCTACACGACGGAAGGCTACGCTCTGCGTTCGCAAACTTCGACCGTGCAGATTCACGCGATGCAGCGTCGGCGTCCGCCTCTGCGCGTCATCGCGCCCGGCAAAGTTTTCCGAAGGGATACGCCCGACGCGACTCACAACCCTATGTTCTTCCAACTCGAAGGACTCCTGGTTGATCGCGGCATCACGATGGGACACCTGAAAGGCACGGTCACGGAATTCTTGCGCCACCTCTACGGGCCGCAGACGCGCACGCGTTTTCGTCCGTCTTACTTCCCGTTCACCGAGCCGAGCGCGGAATTTGATTTCAGTTGCTTCAAGTGCGGCGGCGCGGGCTGTCGTCTCTGCAAAGGCACGGGCTGGATCGAACTCGGCGGATCGGGCATGGTGCATCCGAACGTCCTCAGTGCGGTTGGTATTGATCCGCAAGAGTTCTCCGGCTTCGCCTTCGGCTTCGGCATCGACCGCATGTGCATGCTCAACTTCGGCCTCGACGACATACGCCTCCTCTTCGAGAACGACGTGCGCTTCCTCGAACAGTTTAACTAACAGTGACGAGTGACAAGTGACGAGTGACGAGTTAAAAAAAACTTGTCTTGATTCTTACTCGTCACTTGTCACTCGTCACTCGTCACTGGTTTCTTATGAACATCAGCTACAACTGGTTACGCGAATTAACGGGCGTCGAATTGACGGCGGGAGAGTTGCGCGAGCGCCTGACGATGGCGGGGCTTGAAGTCGAAAGCGTGCACGAAGCGGCGGGCGGCGATTTCGTGCTGGAGATCGCAGGGCTGTCGAATCGTCCCGATCTGTTGTCGCATGTGGGCGTGGCGCGCGAGGTGTGTACGCTCGCGGGCAGCGAGGTGCGCTGGCCGTTGATGCGTGCGGCGCGCGAGGAGGGAAGGGCGGAGAACTTTACGTCGGTCGAGGTGCAGGCGACTGATTTGTGCGCACGCTTCACGGCGCGCGTGGTGCGCGGCGTGCGGATCGCGCCGTCGCCCGCGTGGCTCGTAGAGCGTTTGCAAGCCGTCGGCCAGCGCCCGATCAACAACGTCGCGGACATCACCAACTACGTGATGCTCGAAATGGGACAGCCGCTCCACGCCTTCGACCTGGAGAAGTTGAACGAGCGCCGCCTCGTCATCAGGCGCGCGCGTGAGGGCGAACGCCTCACGACGCTCGACGGCGTTGAACGCGAACTCGACGCGGAGATGCTGGTCATCGCAGATGCCTTGCGCGCGGTCGCCGTCGCGGGCGTGATGGGCGGCGCGGAGACGGAAATCTCCGGCGAGACGCGCGACGTTCTGATCGAGTCGGCGCACTTCGCGCCCGCGTCCGTCAGGCGCACGTCGCGCGCACTGGGTTTGCAGACCGAAGCGTCGGATCGCTTCGAGCGCGGCGTTGATCCTGAGGGGCAGTTGCGCGCACAGGCGCGTGCCGCCGCGCTGATCGCGGAACTGGCGGGCGGCACGGCGACCGTCGATGCGATAGACATTTACGCGCAGCCGCACGAGCCGCACGCCGTCCCTCTGCGCTTCTCGCGCGTCAGGGAATTGACGGGCCTGGACGTGCCGCCGCAGGATTCGATTCGCATTCTCGCCTCGCTCGGCATCGAGCGCGCAGACGTGGACGGCGCGAACGTCGCGGGGCAAACTTCGGGCGACGACGCGACGCAAAATGTAGAAGCGTCAGCGGCGGACGCGTCGGCAAACTTCCTGAGTCCGAGTTGGCGCACGGACATAAGGATTGAAGAGGATTTGGTCGAAGAGGTGGGGCGTCATTTCGGTTACGACAAAGTTTCCGATGATTTGCCCGCTTCAAACGTTGCGGGCGAATACCGCGCGCACGAGGGGCGCAGGCGCGCGGCGCGGCGCGCTCTGAATGCGTGCGGCTTTGACGAGGCTTTAACTTTCAGTTTCATTTCCGCCGCACACGACGAAGAGTTCGAGTTGTTGCCCGGACTCATCAGGCGCGCGGACGAATCGGCGCGGTTCGTCACGCTCAGCAACCCAATCATCGAGGGCGCATCGCGCATGAGGCCGACGCTTCTTAGCGGTCTGCTCGAATCCCTCCGGCACAACTTCAATCACGGCACGCGCGACGTGCGCCTCTTCGAGATGGGGCGCGTGTTCGCGGCCAACGCGGAGGCGGGCGGGCAGCCGCAAGAGACCGAAGGCTGCGCGCTCATCGCGACGGGGCTGGCGACCGAAGAAGGGCACGCGGGCGCACAACGCGAACTCGATTTCTACGACCTGAAAGGCGCGCTCGAAGCGGCGACCGACGCGATGAACGTTGCTTCGCTAGAGTTTGCCGCGACGAGCGTGAAGCACTTGCGCGAAGGGCAGGCGGCGCAAATATCGCTCGAAGGGCGTGCGGTCGGCACGCTCGGCAGGCTGGCGGACGACGTGGCCGCCGCCTATAAATTCAAGCAGCCCGTCTATGTCGCGGAAGTTGATCTGGGAGCGCTGCTCGACTCCGCCGAGACGGGCGTGCGCTACGCGCCGCTCGCGCGCTTCCCCTCCGTCATGCGCGATGCGTCGCTGATTGTTGACAGGCGCGTGACTTTCGGCGAGATGCAGCGCGCCGCGCTTGAGTTGAACATAGACGAGGTGCGCCGCGTCGTGCTCGTCTATGTTTATGAGGGCGAGCGCGTCGGCGAAGGACAGCGCTCCGTCACGCTCCGGCTCGAATATCGCGCCGACGACCGCACGCTGCGCGACGAAGAAGTTGAAGAACTGCACAAACGCATAGTCAACACTCTCGGGGAGAAATTCGGCGCGCAGTTGAAGCAATAAATCCGCTCGTCCGCTGGTTCGCGGGCCGCCTGGTCAAAATGCGTATGGAAGTTGTGAAACTGTTGGCGTCGCTTCTGATTCCGTTGAGCATCGCGCTGGTCGGCTTTCTCGTGCAGCGTGCGCTCGCCGCGCAAAGCCGCAGTTGGAAATCTCACGACCGCATTGTCGAGAAGCGAATCGAAGTTTACGAAAAAATCGCCGAAGACCTTAATCGGATTTATTGTTACGTGATGGACGTGGGGACGTTCAGGGGCGAGACGCCCGATACGATCATCGCGGCGAAGCGGAACGTTGATAAGTTCATGTACATCTACCAGGCCATCTGGTCTGAAGACACGTTTCGGGCTTTCGAGGAGTATCAGGCATCGGCTTTCGCCACTTATCAGGGCATCGGCGAGGACGCCGGTATTCGTTCTCCGTTCGAGGAGAAGCGGGTCGCGCGTGAGCGCCGAAATGAGGCGTGGCTTGCGGGTTGGAATGAGCGTTTCACCGGAGAGCGCGACCCGAAACACGGGGAAAAGTATCGGGAATTAGTCAGACTACTTTCCAGAGATTTAATGCTCACGATACATCAGAGTCCGGACTGAAGAAGCGACTCGATGGTTAACCTCAGGCCTCTGCTCATTCGCTCTTGCGCTCGGAGTCGCGAAGTCGCATAATCGGTCGGCAATTTTGAATTGCTGTTTTGTGGTGAAGGAGAGGCGATGGTCGGATTAACCGGACTGGAGAAATTTTCACACCTCGAAGATAAGATTTACCGCACCATCGAACTGACGAAGACGCTGCGTCAGGAGAAGGAAGCGCTGGAACGCGATGTGGCCGCGACGCGGCGCGAGTTGGGCAATTTGCTCGACGAGAAAGACCGGCTCGAAACGCAGGTCGAACGCCTTTTGTCCGAACGCGACATGATCCGCATGAAGGTCGAAGCGATGCTCGACGCCATCGCCGTGCTCGATCCAGAGATGGCCGAAGCCGTCAGGAAGTGACGGGGAGGCGAAGTAAGTTATGAGTGCCATCAAAGGCCCCAGCGACTCGCACGGCACGCCCACCATCCGCGTGGAAATCTATAACCAGATTTACAACATCCGCTCGGACGGCGACAGCGAATACGTGACGCAACTCGCCGAGTTCGTTGACCGACGCATGCGCGAAATCTCTTCGGGCACGCTCACAGTGGACTCGCTCAAGGTGGCAATCCTCGCCGCGCTCCACATCGCCGACGAACTCCACCGCCTCAAACGTCTGCACGAACAGGCCGACTCGCAACTCGCCGCGCGCAGCGGCGAATGCGCAGACCTCCTCGACCGCCTGCTCAAGGTGCGCACCGTCGCCGAACAGCAAACCGCCAACCAGAGCAACATCTCCTTCACCTGAAATCCGAAAAAATAGAAGGCCGGATTGTCAAGTTTCGACAGCCGTTTTTTCGCGCTTGAAACTTGACAATCCGGCCTCCGATTTATGTTAGTATCCCGCTCGGCTGAGGGAATTAATTCTGCGTGGTTCGCCACCGATTTCCCATGTTGAGCCAATGCCGTTGATAAGGGAGCCCGACGCCGCTCTGATAGCCAGTGCATTCCTTCATCGTTAAGGAACTGCCAAAGGCCGCGGCTCACCAAAGGGCGCCCACCTGTTGAGTGCAGGTTCAATTACGGCTTCGGAGCGGCTTCGCGGATGTCCCTCTGCCATTCTTTTTAAGTGACGAGTGACAGGTGACAAGTGACAAGTTAAAGCAGTCTGCTTTTCTGACTTGTCACTCGTGACCTGTCACTCGTCACTGTTTTTAGGGGTCTTAATGAGAGTCTTGATGATCGGGGATGTGGTGGCGAAGCCGGGGCGCACTGCCGTCCTAGAGCGCATACAGGACTTGCGCGAGCAGCACCGCATCGATCTGGCCGTGATGAACGCCGAAAACGTCGCGGGCGGCTTCTCCATCACGCCCTCGCTCGCAGACCAACTCTTCCAGAGCGGCATCGACGTGATGACCTCCGGCAACCACATCTTCGACAAGCGCGACGTGATCCCTTACATCGAGCGCAACGCGCGGCTGCTGCGCCCCGGCAACTACCCGCCGGGCACGCCCGGCAAGGGACTCTGGATCGGGGAGGCGCGTGGCGGCGTGCGCGTCGCCGTCCTCAATTTGATCGGGCGCGTCTTCATGGGCACGGCGGACGATCCCTTTCGCGTCGCCGACGAGTTGATCGCTTCGATCCCCGCGGACGTGCGTGTCCGCCTCTTGGACATGCACGCGGAAGCGACTTCGGAAAAAAGCGCGATGGGGTGGTTTCTGGACGGGCGCGTCTCGGCTGTCGTCGGCACGCATACGCACGTGCAGACGGCTGACGAGCGCATCCTGCCGCAGGGCACAGCCTACCTCTCCGACATCGGCATGACCGGAAGCTACGCGGGCGTCATCGGCATGAACAAGGACGACGTGATCTCGCGCTTCACCTCCGTCACACACCGTCGCGCCGAACACTCCGCAGGCGACGTGCGCATCTGCGCCTGCGTCATAGATGTTGAAGACGAGACGGGGCACGCGCGTGAAATTTTCCGTCTCTCGCTCCCGCACGAATCGTAATACGGCTTGTTGTCTCTCACTAGAAATGCGTCGCTTACCACGACTTTCACCCAGGCGTTTGGACGCTTAAATATCTGCAAACTGTTCATTTGAAGTAAGTTATTGACGGATTGATAGTTTTCGGTGTAATGATCGTCTATTGATTTTGACATTGGGGATGGAAAATAAGTAAACCTAGGAACAAAGTGCATAATCAAACTGCTAGAAATCAGCAAGGAGTATTACCAAATGGCAGAAGAAGCAGAGAAGAAATCAATCCCTGATACACATAACTGGGCGAAGATAATTGAAGATGCGCGGTTAGCGAGTGAGAGCTTATTTGGCTTTCATACAGACGAGCCGGAACCATTAGGCGATTATATAATTACCGAACAGGACTATGTGAATTTTCTGTATAACGTTGGTAAGCGTCAGGAGCGGGAGAAAGTATTCCGCGTTGGTGATTGGAAGGACAGATTCAGAGGAATGGAGCAGCGGGCGTCAGCGCTCAATTTCAAAATGAACCTTGGGTCAAAGGTTCATAGGGTTCATGTAGGCACATCTTCTCAGCCGACTGATTATGAGGCTGTGCAACAATCAACACCTGCTACAGATGCCACTATAAGGGTTCTAATCAAGTTAGCGATAGGAGATGTGGAGCGAGCCCGCGAAGTCATGGAGCGCGATGAGGAAGAGATTCAGCGGCTCAAGCAACAGACTCGGGCGATCTTGGATAAGCTGGCAGCATGAGCACACTTGGCGATTTATGGAACATCACGAAAACGGTCGTCAAACTGACAGATGACCTCCAGACTTACCACGCTGAGATCAAGGATATTCGCCAAGACATCCTTAAAATCACTCTTCAACTACAGCGCATGAGTGATGAGATTGAACTAAGTAAGCAGCGTGCAGAAAGCGAGCGCGAGAAGATGGAACTGCGCCAACGAATCTGGCAGCTTGAATTTGAAAAGAAACAACTGCCGCCATCCAAGGGTGGCGGCGAAGGTGGAGACGAATAGAGGGTCTAATGACCCCCTCATTTTTTAGTTAGAAACAAATCGGCAACGGCAAAGTTTACGCCGACACATAGATTAGTCCATACAGTTTAGACCCGGAGGATTTAGATGAAGACACGCACACTGTTACCGCTCTTGTTGTTGCTCTGCTGCGCTTGCTCGTCGCAGGCACAGAATCCCGCGAATTCCAACGCGCCCGCCGCGCACACGAACGCCCCGCAGGAGGCGCGCAAAGAAGCGCCCGCCTCGCGCGGCGACGCTGCGGCCACCGTCAAGGGCAAGAAAATTTCCATCAATTACGGACGCCCCAGCTTGAAGGGGCGCGATCTGCTGGCGCAAGCACCGGTCGGCACGGTCTGGCGCGTCGGCGCGAATCAGGCGACCGAGATCACGACCGAAGGCGATCTCTTGATCGGCGACAAGGAGTTGAAGGCGGGTAAATATTCGCTCTGGGTGCGGCGCACGGGCGAGGACGCGTGGACGCTCGCCTTCCACCCGAAGACCGGCGTGTGGGGCGCGCCGCCGCTGAAAGAGGGCTACGCGGCGGAGTTGCCGCTCAAACTGGAGAAAGCGTCCGACTCGCTCGACCTGTTGACCATCCACCTCGCAGACGAGGACGGGCAAGGCGAGGTCAAAATCCACTGGGGCACGGCGTTGATGAGCGGCAAGTTCGGCGTGAAATAACCGACGCCGAAAATCGTTCAAGAACTTGGCAGGCGCAAACGAGAGAAGCGTGGCCGCTCAACTTGAGCGGCCACGCTTCTCTTATTCATCCTTCATCTCTCTGCCCTCATACCTGCTTTTCACGGCGCGCTGCCTTCGGGCACGGGTTCGATGCGTTGCGGGAGTTGCGACGTGTGTATGTCCTCTTCGGGGGTGGCGGAGAGCAGGTCGCGGTAGAGTTCGGGCATTGACTTGACGCGCCCGTGTCCGTCCGTGACGACGTGGCCGGTTTCACCTTCGGCGATGATCAGGCCGTCCGTCGCGCGCAGTATTTCGTAGCCGAAGCGCACGCTGCGGCGGCGCAGTTCCGTGATGTGCGTGCGCACGATCAGTTCGTCGTCGTAGAAGGCCGGGGCTTTGTAGCGGCAGTAGCTTTCGGCGACGACGAGGAAGGCGTCGGAATTTTCTTCCATGTCGCGGTAGGCGAAGCCGCGCGCGCGGCAAAACTCCGTCCGACCGATTTCAAACCAGACGAGATAATTGGCGTGATAGACGACGCCCATCCTGTCCGTCTCCGCGTAGCGCACGCGCAGGTTGGTCTCGTGCCACACGTCGAAGAGAGCATCATCCAGAGGAGAGAGTTCTGCCGTCATAAAAAAAGCCTCCTGCATGTTGCCCTCGCGCCGGAGAGCAATCTACACTACCGAACTGAGCCGCGTGTCTGCGGACTATAAAAGTGAAAGGTTCGAGATGTCAAAGAGAAACAAGTCCGTCCGGCTGAAAACGTGCGCCGCCTCTCTCGCCGCCGCCGTCGCGCTCGCGGCGTGCCTGTGGGCGGCGGGGAGCGCCGCGTCGGCGCAAGTCGCCTCGCCGTCGCAGGGTGCGACCGCCGCCGTCAATCCGCGCAGCGCGAGCGTGATGGCCGCGACCGCCGGAGTCTTGAAAGAGACGGGTGAGATCAGGGGCCTGGAAGTTTTGCGCACGGTCAAGAGCGGGGCGCAGTCGCGCGCCGAGATCGAGCGCATGCTGGTGCGCAACCTCGACGAGCAGACGACGCCCGAAGAACTGCGCGCGAGCGAACTCGCCCTGAAGAAACTCGGACTCGTGCCCGCTAATTTCGAGATGCGCCCCTTCTTCATCGCGCTCCTGACCGAACAGGTAGCGGGCTACTACGAACCCAAGACGCAGGAGTTTTACCTCGCCGACTGGATCGACCTCGACGGCCAGCAGACCGTCATGGCGCACGAACTCACGCACGCGCTCCAGGATCAGCACTTCGACCTGCGCCGCCTTGAGAAGTGGCCGAAGGGCGACTCGGACGCGGAACTCGCCGCGCACGCGCTCGTCGAAGGCGACGCGACGCTCGTGATGACCTTTTACGTGATGCGCGATTTGAAGCGCGTCGCCGCGATGATGAAGTCCGTGAACGCCGCGGGCAGTTCTTCCGAGAAGATCGAGAGCGCGCCGCGCGCCCTGCGCGAGTCGCTCCTCTTTCCCTACAAGCAGGGGTTGGACTTCGCCTCGCAGGTTTACAAACGCGGCGGCTGGCCGCTCATCTCCGCAGCCTACAAATCGCTGCCGCAATCGACCGAACACATCCTCCACCCCGAAAAATATTTCGCCAACGAAGCGCCCGTGAAATTAAACTTGCCGGACTTCGCAGACATGCTCGGCAAAAGCTGGGCGCGAATCGACTACGACGTGAACGGCGAATGGAGCTATTTCCAAATTCTCGATGAATTTTTGCGCGCGGAGAAGGAATCGCAGAAGGCTGCCGCCGGTTGGGGCGGCGACCGCTTCGCGCTCTACGAAAATCGCGCGACGCGCGAGGTCTTGATCGCGCAACTGACCGCCTGGGACACCGAACGTGATGCCGTAGAGTTCTTCGACGCTTACGTCAAACGCACGGAGCGACGCTACAAGGGTGCGGTCGCAGACACGCGCGCGAGCGTTCCCACGGAGACGCGCCGCGTCTGGCGCACGATGGCGGGCGAAGGTCTGGTCGTCATGGAACGACAGGGCACACGCGTCGCCATACTCGAAGGCGTGCCGGAGAAGGCGGACATGAACGCGCTGTTGAAAAAGGCGCTTGCCACGCCGTAAGTGAAACAAAAGAGAAACGAAATTTCCGTGCCCGCCAGCCGTCTCCTCGCCTGCGTCGTCGCCGCATAACAGGCGCGTTGTCTCGCGTCGCGCGCGTGTGTTATGTTGAGTCATTATTAGTTATCAAAATTCAAGCAGCGAATAGACGCCGTCGAGTTGCGCCTGCACGTGAATAGCAGCGGCGCGAGGCTCGCACGGACGCGTGGCATGATGATGTCAGAAACAATACCTGATGGCGGCGCGGCGGCGACTGAGAAACGCCGCACGCGCATGCGCGAACTCGTAGAAGAATACGCGCGGCTCGCCGCCAAACTTCAAGAGGGCGGCGGCGCGGACAAAATAGAGCGACAACACAAGCAGGGCAAACTCACCGCGCGCGAACGCCTCGCGCTGCTCTTAGACCCGGACGCTTACGCGCAGGAGATCGGCCTGCTCGTCGCTTACGACGAATACGAGGGCGGCGCGCCCTCTGCGGGCGTGGTGACTGTGACGGGTCGCGTCGGCGGGCGCGAAGTGGTCGTCGTCGCGAACGATGCGACGGTGAAGGCCGGTTCGTGGTGGCCGGAGACGATCAAGAAAATTCTGCGCGCGCAGGAGATCGCGATGCGCTCGCGCGTGCCGATCATCTA
>DATHBB010000003.1:0-17325 GCA_035296385.1 Pyrinomonadaceae bacterium
TTCGGCGAAGCGCGCGTTGGCGGGCGCGCTGTCAACGCTGATGCCTAAGATTTGAGTTTCGGTGGCGTCGAATTTGGCAATATCAGACTGATATGCCTGTAGTTCCTTCGTTCAACCGCCGGTGAAGGCCAGCACGTAGAAGGCCAGCACGACGTTTTTCTTACCTTTAAAATCCGACAACTTCACCTTCTCGCCCTTCGTGTTGGAGAGCGTAAAGTCGGGCGCCGGGTCGCCGACTTTCAAATGCGTCTTGGGCGCGGCGGGCGGCTGTTGTGCGGGTGTTGCGGCGGCCTGTTGCCCCTTGTTGGCGGGCGCGGGCGTCTGCTGCTGCGTAGCTTGCTGCGCGCAGGCCGCAGAGGCGCACGCGAGCAGCAGCATGAAACTCAAAAACCTTCTGGTCATCAAACTCACCTCCTCAAAAGTCAGGTCACGCGGACGGGGAAACATCTATCGAAGGCATATTAGACAATGATTGACAGTGGCTTGGCAACAACCTGTCCGAAGCCCCGACCTGTTCTCAGCCCCGAGGGGGGCGAAAGATAGCAGCCCACGGCGCTGGGCTGTGGGAATCAGAGTCGCCTCAATATGAATGAAGCCCCGTCAGGGGCGAAAGAGATTCAAACGTGAACACCTTTCGCCCCTGACAGGGCTTCTTAAATTTTATCTTGCGTCTGATCCCACGTCTTACGACGTGGGCTATAAATATTCCGCCCCTGACGGGGCTTCGGAAATATTCTGCTCCTCACAGAGTCGCCGCTTTAGTCCTTCGTCACGATCTGCTCGATCTCTCTGATGAGAGGCATGACGGCGGGCGGGTCGTAGTTCGCCAGCACGATGATCGTGTAGCCCGTGTCGGCGTAAGACTCGAACTGCGCGGCGACGCCGGGCGCGCCGCCGTTGTGCCCGACGTAGCGTTTGCCGTTCACGCGATGGTCGCCGAAGCCGTAAGCGTACTTGCCGAACGGGGCGTCAACTTTGCCCGTCGTGATGAGGTCTGTGAATTTCGCGCTGAGCAGTTTGTGCGTGCGCAAGGCGCGGTCGAACTTGAGCAGATCGTCGAGCGTGGAATAACCGCCGCCCGCGGGGCTGCCTTTGAACGGCATATGGAGCGTGTTGGGCTGTCGCGGCGCGTCGCGGCCCGCCGGACGCCCATCCACGCCCGCGCGCGTGTAACCCGTGGCGCGGTTCGCCACCTCGCTCGTGCGCTCGTAAGAGTCCGTGTCGGACATGCCGGCGGGTTTGAAGATGTGCGTTCGCACATAATCGAAATAACTCTGACCCGACAGCTTTTCGACAACGAGGCCGAGCACGACGAAGCCCGCGTTGCTGTATTGCCAGCCTGTGCCCGGTGCGAACTTGAGCGGCTCCCCCGCGAAGTAGGGGAGGAGTTCTGCGGCGGTCTTGATCTCGCCGCGCTTCTCCATCCACGCGGGGGTCATGTAATTGCCGAGGCCGGAGGTGTGCGTCAGCAGTTGATGGATGGTGACTTTCGCCGCGACTTCGCGGTTGGGGTAATCGGGCAGGTGTTTGGCGATGGTGTCGTCGTATGAGAGCCGCCCGCGCTCTGCGAGTTGGGCGATGGCGACGGAGGTGAACATCTTGTTCATCGAGCCGAGGTTGAACTTGGTGTCCGTGCGGTTAGCAACTTGCTTCTCGCGGTTCGCCATGCCGTAAGCCTTTTTGAAGACGGGCGCACCGTTGCGCGCGACGAGCACTGCGCCGGAGAACGTGTCGGCGGCGACGGCGCGTTCGAGCGCGGCCTCCAACTCCTTCGCCAACGCCGATGCGTCCGGCGACGGCGGCGGCGGCGGTGCGGCGGGCAAGGAAGGAAGCGCGGAGAGCGCGAGCACGAGTGTGAGATAGATTAGAGAGTGCATGAGTTTTGTAAACCTTTCTTTACGAGTGCCAGGACGAACTAACTCTTCGAGTTTTCCTGTTTCAACGCGTCCAACTCTTTCTGTAAAGTCTCGATGAGCGTTTTGAGTTGCGCGGCGTCTTTCGCGTCGCGTTTCGCGGCGGAGAGTTTCTTGAGCGCCGTGAGTTGCGCGACCTTGAGCGCTTGCGGCGCGGGGACTTTAACGTCCGGCTCGACGCCCGTGCCTTCCCAGTTGGTTTTGGTGATGGGGCTGATGTAGCGCGCGAAGGGGATCATCACGAAGAAATGGTCGTTCAAACGCCGACCGCTGACGGGGTGCGCGCCGCCGCCCGTCGTCTCGCCGACGATTGTGGCGCGCTTCAGATTTTTGAGCGTGTAGCTGATGTCCTCGGCGGCGGAGAAGGTGAACTTGCTCGTCAGTATGTAAACGTCCTTCTGCCCGTAGCGCCTGCCCGGCACCTTGTCGAACGACCAGGACTCCATCGTGCTGTCGGCGATGCGGTCGTAGGCGCTGCTCAGGTGTATGGACTTGTCGAAGAAGTAACTCATCAACAGTGTGATGGTGTTGCTCGCGCCGCCGCGACAACGGCGCAGGTCTATGATGAGCGCGTCGGTGTCGGCCAGGCGGTTCATCGCGTCGGAGACTTTCGCTTGCGCCTCGCCCGAACCGTCGAACATGCTGAAATCCAGATAGCCCAGATTGCCTTCGAGCGTTTCTACTTTTTCCAGCCCCAAATTGACCCCGGCTTCTCGGCTCGCAGGACGCACGCGGCGCACGACCGTCTCGCCGTCCGCCGCGGGAGGAGTCTGCGTCGCGCCGCCCGCGTCGCGCACGATGCGACGCGCGCCCGCCTCGTCCGCAGAAGGGCTGCCGCCGCCGTCCGGCACGCGGCGACGAACTACGCGCGCCCCCGGAATGTCGCCTTCTCCCAACACTGCGGCGCGATAGTTGACGCGCAGGTGTTTGTCGCGGCTCACGGCCTGCAAGTGTTCGGTGAGCATCTGCGCCAACGCCTTCGCGCTCGTCACGCCCTCATATTCCTTCTTCGCCATGCGCTCGCGTATGGCCTGCTCCATGCGCGTCGCGACTTCGGGATAGACGTAGCCCTCGCGCAAATTCTTGAGTGTGCCTTCGATCACTTCCGTGCGCGTCGCGGCGTCAATCGTCATGTCGGCCTGTTCCGGCATGCGTGGTTGCTGCGCCGCGTTGAAACTCGCGAGCGCGACGACGAACGAGAGCGCGGGCAGCAGGAGACCCGCCGCCGTGTGCCGCGTGATGCGCGGGCGACGCGCGCGTTCGCGTTTCAAACGCGCGTCGCGATTCATGTGGCGAAAGATGCTTGAGAATGTTGGACGCATTTTGTTTCTTCCTTTCAAACTTATCGAATCATCGTCTATGCAATGCACACGCGCATATTAGTCGGGAATCGGGCGCGAATGGTTAAGCCGACGAAAAGTGTTTGTTAAGGATGTAAAATTTCGCGCCTCGAATTTCCTGGCAGGTATATGAATCAGGTGGGTTGTTATATGGAGCACTCCCTACATTCGTGAGGACGAGCGATCATAACGCCGGACGCTTAATTGAGCCGCCGCGAACATAAGCATTCGAGCCGGTGGAAGCCGGACGACGATAAAGGGAGTGGTATCGAGCCGTCGGGTTAAATGACTTAAGAGCGTCTGTCGAACTTTCGGCGCACGGGCGGCGCAATGAGAGTCAAGACTCACGCCACTTATCGGCGCGTCCACTTCAACTCGATCTCGACTTCCTCCTCGTCACCCTGACGCTCATACTCGAACTCGACCGTCGCGTAAGGCGGGACGTAGATGCGCTCGCCCGCGATCTGTATCTCGAAAGTTTTCTCCTGCTCCAAAGCGTCGGCCAGACGCCGGAGCTTGGCGACCACCTCCTTGTTCGAGTAAGACTTCTCCGCCTCTTTGTCGCTTGCCATTGTTAATCTCCCGCAGATGATATCGTGTTGAACGAATCGGATTATAACCGTTCTCCGGCAAAAGAGTAGGAACATGCGTGGATGTTAAGAATGTAAAATCTCGCGCGAGTCGGGTTTCAGCGCGCGCGGGCTATGCTACATTGCAGGCGTGAGTGGAGATTTCGGAAAGCGTCGCCCGTCGCTCGTGCTGCTGCTGTTGGCGGCGGCGCTCGTCGTGCTGCTCGGCGTGCTGGCGGCGCTGCAATATCGCTGGCTCGGTCAGGTGAGCGAGGCGGAGCGCGAGCGCATGCAGGCGACGCTCAAAGCGGGCGCGGCGCGCTTCGGCGAGGACTTCGACCGCGAGATCGGGCGCGTCTATTTCAACTTGAAGCTCGACGCGAACATCTGGGGCGCGCGCGACGGCGAGGCTTACAACGCGCGCTTCGAGCAATGGCGCGCGACGACCGAGCACGCGGGACTCGTGCGCGAGGTCTACGTCGTTGAAGGCAGCGACGCGAACACGTCGCCGCGACTCACGCGCTTCGACAGGGCGACGCGAAAGTTCGTGCCCGCCGACGCGTGGCCTGCGGAATTCGACGGCGTGCGGCGTCGCTTCGAGCGTGCGCGCGGGTTGCCCAATCCCCACGCCGGCGACGAACTCTTCGCGCCGCAGCCGAACGTTGATCAGGAGATTCCGGCAGTCATCATTCCCGTCGTCCCCTCGGACGCGGAAGGCGCGGAGGGCGAAGCGTCCACGCCGGACGGCGGGCGCAAACTCGTCCTGACGAACTACTCGCCGCTCGGCACATACGCAATCGTCGCGCTCGATCTCGATTACATGAAGCGCGAGTTGTGGCCTGCGCTCGCGCGCCGCTATTTTTCGAGCGGCGACAAACTCGACTACCGCATCACCGTGGTCGAGACAAACGAGCCGCGAAAGATCATCTATCAATCGACGCCCGACGCTGCAACTCCTGCCGTCGCCGCGCCCGCGTCCGGCGGCGACGCGCGTGCGGACATTTTTCAGATTCGCTTCGACGGGATGGACGCTTTCCTTCCGCCCTCCTTAGCGCGGCGCGAGGTCGTGGAGCGTGAGGCCGGTTCGCCGCAGCAGGCGGCGGGCGAATCGCCGCCGCGCAGGGGGAGGCTCGCGGTGCGCGTCTTCGAGAGCCGTACGAGCGAGTTTGAGATGCGCCGTTTCAGTCTCCCCGACGCGCGCGCGGGCAACTGGCAACTCGTCGTGACGCACGCGGCGGGGTCGCTCGATGCGGCGGTCGGCCAGGCGCGCCGCCGCAGCCTGCTCGTCAGCTTCGGCATACTGCTGCTGCTCGCGGCGAGCGTCGCCCTCATATTCGTCTCGACCGAACGCGCGCAACGCCTCGCGCGGCGGCAGGTGGAGTTCGTCGCGGGCGTGACGCATGAACTGCGCACGCCGCTCGCGGTCATCTGTTCGGCGGGCGAGAATCTGGCCGACGGACTTGTTGACGACCGGCGACAGGTCAGGCGTTACGGCGAGGTGATTCACAACGAAGGGCGGCGTCTGGCGGAGATGGTCGAGCAGGTGTTGGAATTCGCGGGCGCGCAGTCGGGGCGGCGCGAACTGACGCGCGAGCCGGTCGCCGTCGCGGACGTGATAGACGCCGCGCTCGCGCGCGTCAACGCGGGGACGCGTTCGGGTGAAGCCGCGTTCGAGATCGTGCGCGACGTGCCGGACGATCTGCCGCACGTCCTGGCCGACGCCGCCGCGCTCAGCCGCTCGCTGCAAAATTTGCTGGCGAACGCTTTGAAGTACGGCGGCGAAAGTCGCTGGGTGAGATTGTCCGCGCGAAGCGTCGGGCATGGAGCGCACAATAGTAGTGGTGGCGACGACGGCGGCGGAGGGGCGGCGGAGGTGCGTATCAAGGTGGAGGATCGCGGCGCGGGCGTTGCGCCCGCCGATCTGCCGCACATCTTCGAGCCGTTTTATCGCGGGCGCGAGATGGTCGCCGCGCAGATTCACGGCAACGGTTTGGGCTTGAGTCTGGTCAAGCAGATCGTGGAGGCGCACGGCGGGCGCGTCAGCGTCGAGAGCAAGCCCGGTCGCGGCAGCGCGTTCACGATTCACTTGCCCGCGGCGACAATGGCCGCGACGAACGGCGACAAACGACACGACGGCGCGCGGGGCAAAGACGTATGAGCTGGCAGCAGCGCATTCTGCTCGTCGAAGACGAGCCGGGACTGTTGATGACTTTGACCGACCGGCTCGTAAGCGAAGGCTTCGCGGTCGAGACGGCGACCGACGGCGAGGCGGGCTTAGAGCGCGCGCTCGCGGAGACTTTCGACCTCGTCATACTCGACGTTGGCCTGCCGCGAAAGAACGGCTTCGACGTGTGCCGCGATCTTCGCCAGCGCAGCGTCGGCGTGCCCATCATCATGCTGACGGCGCGCGGGCAGGTGGTGGACAAAGTCGTCGGCCTCAAGATCGGCGCGGACGATTACGTCACAAAGCCCTTCGAGATGATGGAACTGCTCGCGCGCATAGAGGCGCTGCTCCGGCGCGTGCCTCAGACGGCGGGCGCGGCGGGCGACGCCGGAGCGTTGACGACGGAGGTTTACACGTTCGGCCACATCCACGCGGATTTTCGTCGCGCCGAAGTGACGCGCGAAGGCACTCCGCTCGAACTCTCCGCGCGCGAATTCAAACTGCTCCGCTACCTCATCGAGCACAGGGGCGCGACCATCTCGCGCGACGAACTGTTAAACGAAGTCTGGGGCTACAACGCCATGCCCTCGACACGCACCGTTGACGTGCACATCGCATGGCTCCGCCAAAAGCTCGAACCCAACCCGCACTACCCGCAATTCATCCTCACCATCCACGGCCTCGGCTACAAATTCGTCGGTTGAAGCCCGACGATAACAAACAAGCCTCATCGCAGAACGTACGTTAATGAAAGCCGGGCTGAGAGCGGTCGTGTGCATTTCGTTGTCAGGTGCGATGCAGCTTCGAGGCTCATGATGTGAACTCAACGGTTAACCAGTGAGTCGTAATAGCCCGTGATGCCGTTAAAGACGTACTGTACAGCCAGCGCCGCCAGTATGATTCCAAGCACGCGTGTGATGATACCTACTTTACCTTCACCCATACGCGTAATCAGACGATCACTGGCATGAAGTATCGGCCATGAGATTAGATAAATGCAGCCGAGTGTGGCCGCAAGCACCGCGAGACGCCGTACATCGCCTCCTGCCTGAGTTGCCAGCACCAGCACCGTAGCAATAGTGCCCGGCCCGGCGAGCATAGGAATAGCCATAGGGAAAATGGCGACATCTTCACCGGCG
Source organism: Pyrinomonadaceae bacterium (assembly GCA_035296385.1). Classification (GTDB taxonomy): domain Bacteria; phylum Acidobacteriota; class Blastocatellia; order Pyrinomonadales; family Pyrinomonadaceae; genus JAIVJZ01. The sequence goes on from DATHBB010000003.1 coordinate 7,126, forward strand.
GCGCTGCGCTCGCCGCCTTCGGGGGATTGTAGAGAGGAACGTTGCCCGAAGAGCATCGGCAGGGCGAGCAGGAAGAGAAGAACTCCCCCGCTGACAGCAAAGGCATGCATAGTCACGCCGAGATAGGAGAGCAGCGCGCGTCCGGCAAAAAGGAAGAATAAGGCAACACCAAAAGCGATAAGGAGTCCTCGCTTCAAGACCGACCGCCGCTCAGTCGCTCCCATCCCGCTCGTCACGGCGACGAAGATCGGTGCGACGGCGACCGGGTTAATCACTACGATCAACATCACGAAGGCCGTAATAGTAAATTGCAGCAGGCTTTGATCCATTCACTTTGTTCTCTAAGTTTTTTCCATGAGAGAGCGCCTGACGCATAATAGACGTACTAATGGCTGCCGGTAAAGACGAACATTTCGAGCGCGCCTTAGACGAGGCCGCAGATCGCGCCGGGCGGGATTCCTGACGGGCGAAACTCCGGAGCGAGTTGAGAAAGTGACTGGTTAAAGCATGGCCGTGCGCTCGTGCGTCATAAAAATTCGTTGAGTCCGGTAAAGAGTTTCCCCGTAAGAACTGTTAAATGTCGCCATGTCCGGTTATATTCTCGCGTTTCTCGTCTGCTAATTGCTGCAATCCTTCGAAAATCGTTCGATCAAGGCGGAAATTTTTTGCGGGGTTGTTAATAAACCCTGCGGGGAGGCGTTTTATGGGTGGAGATGAAGTTGTGAAGGAGAACAACGTGCCAGCTACAGCGCCCCAACTGAAACCTGTCCCCCATAGCGGCGGCGGGCTGGAAGAACTCGAACAACTCTTCCAGCAGCACTACGATCAGGTTTATCGCACCGCTTACCGCATCACCGGCAGCCCGGCGGACGCCGAGGACGTACTACAAACCATTTTCATGCGCCTCGCCGGAAACACGACGAAGCGCGACCTCGCGCCGAGTCCCGGCAGCTATTTGCACCGCGCCGCCGTCAACGCCTCGCTCGATCTGATGCGGGGCCGCACGCGTTCGCGCTCCGTGCCCTTTGAGGACGTGGACGCGGCGCTTTTGCAGAGTCCGATTTTGAACCCAGAGGCGCAGCACGCGGACAGCGAGATGCGCACCCTGATCCGTCAAGCGGTCGCGCGCCTCGGCACGCGCGCCTCGGAAGTTTTCGTCCTACGTTATTTTGAAGGCTACGACAACGGCGAGATCGCCGAGATGCTCGGCATGTCGCAAATGGTCGTGGCCGTCACGCTGCACCGTGCACGCGTGCGGCTGCGTGGAGAAATTGGTGAGTATCTGGAGAAACATCATGAAGCGTAATAAAAAAGAGCTTGAAGCCATACTTGACGAGACGGTGAACAAGATGAGTAACGAACACCCCGACAATCGCACTGTGGACGACGCGGCCTCGCGCGTCTGGGCGCGCATCGCCACTGAACAAAACATGTCTACGGCGGCAGACAAGACGACTGTGGCGGCGGAGCGCATCAACAGTTGCACCGATTTTCAGTCGCTCATCCCGTCTTACCTGCGACACGAACTGTCGCCCGCGCGCGCTATGCTTCTGGAAGACCACACGCAGGAATGCATCCCCTGCCGCAAGTCTCTCAAAGAGGCGCGCACCGGAAGAATCGCCGCCGCACGCGCGGCGCAGCAGCCCGCGCACATCTCGCGCACGAATTTCACGGCGTGGCGTTGGGCTATGGCGGCTTCGGTCCTCGTGGCCGTCGCGGTCGGCGCTCTGTTCTTCTCGAACCGCTTCTTCGACACGGGCGGCGCGCTCGCCGCGACGGTCGAGAGCACGAACGGCGCGCTCTACCGCGTGACCGACAGCGGCACGCTGGCGATGGTCGTCGGCGAAGAGATCGGCAAGGGCGTGCGCGTGCGCACGGCCAAAGACTCGGACGCGGTCGTTCGCCTCGCCGACGGTTCGCGCGTGGAGATGCGCGAACGCTCGGAGTTTTCCGTGTCGGAGAACGGTCAGGGCTTGACGCTGCATCTGGACCGCGGCGACGTGATCGTCGAAGCGGCCAAGCAGGGCACGAAGCACCTGTTCGTCGCCACGCCCGATTCGCTCGTCTCCGTGAAGGGCACGATCTTCGCGGTCGGCAGTGGCACGAAGGGTTCGCGCGTCTCGGTGGTCGAGGGTGAAGTCCACGTCAACCACGCTGGCGCGGACAAAGTTTTGAAGCCCGGCGATCAGGCGACGACGAGTGAGAGCGTCGAGCGCGTGCCGGTCAAAGAAGAGATCGCGTGGAGCCGCAGCGCGGCGCGTTACGCGAAGATGGTCACGGAGCTGTCGGCCCTGCGCAAAGACATCGAAGCGCGCGTGCCGCGCCCCGGTGTGCGCTACTCGACGCGCTTTCTGGACCTCGCGCCCGAAGGCACCGTGCTCTACGCGGCGCTCCCGAACCTCGCCACCACGCTCGGCGAATCGCACCGCATCATGCAGGAGCGCATCGCGCAAAACCCCGCGCTCGCCGAATGGATGAAGGAGCAGGAAGGCTCTGCCGCGCACGGCCCCGGCCTGAATCAGACGATGGCGCGCGTGCGCGAGTTCGGCGAATACCTCGGCGACGAGATCGTCATCACGGCGGGCATGAACGCGCAGGGACAGCCCGATGCGTTCCTCGTCCTCGGCGAATTGAAGAACGCCGGAGGCTTCCGCCCCTTCCTCGAAAAACAGATCGGCGATTTGAAGACCGCCGAGAAGAACGCGCCGAACGTTCGCATCATTGATGACCCGAACGCGGTCGCCGCCACACCGGCAGCGGACGCCAGCACCGACGCGACCACGGGCAAGAAAACTGCGGCTAAGAAACTGTCGCGCGGCAAAGGCAACAACCACGAACTCTACGTCTGGGTGCGCGACGACTTCTTCGCAGCCTCGCCGAAGATCGAACAACTCAAAGGCTTGCAGGCGACCTTGGGCGCGCCCGGCACGAACCGCTTCGCGGGCACGCCGTTCCATGCGCGCATCGCCGACGTGTACAAAGAAGGCGCGGGATTGATCGTCGCCGCCGACCTCGAAAAAGTTGTCAGTCAGGTGACGATTGAATCCACGAAAGAGAACGACGGCCAGAAGCGCCTCGAACTCTACAAGCAACTCGGCCTGTTCAATCTCAAGCACTTCGTGGTCGAGCAGAAGGAAGTGAAGGCGAAGACTCAGAGCCGCGCCGTCCTGACCTTCAACGAACCGCGTCGCGGCATCGCCTCCTGGCTCGCCGCGCCGGGGCCGATGGGCGCGCTCAAGTTCATCTCGCCCGATGCTAACGTCGCGACGGCCTTCGTCGTCAAAGAGCCGACGCTGCTGGTTGACGATCTGTTCGGCTTCATGGAAACCGCTTCGCCCGACCTGCGAAAACGGCTGCGCGAACTGGAGACGCAGAACGGCCTCGACATCAAGCGCGACTTCGCCGCGCCGCTCGGCGGCGAGTATGCCTTCGCCATCGACGGGCCGTTGCTCCCGACGCCTTCCTGGAAGATGATCGTCGAAGTTTATGACCAGAAGCACTTGCAGCAGACGTTCGAGAGCGTGGTCGGGAAGTTGAACGCGTGGGCTGCCGAGCACGGCCAGAAGGGTCTCACCCTGACGGCTTCGGGCGGCACGCCGAACATCTACACGCTGCGGTCTGTGGATTTCGGACTCGAAGTTCACTACACCTTCGCGGAAGGCTACATGATCGCCGCGCCGACGAGCGCGCTCTTGACACGCGCCTTGCAGTATCGCGAGTCGGGCGTGTCGCTCATGACTTCGGCGCGCTTCACGTCGGCCTTGCCCGAAGACGGCAACACGAACTTCTCCGCCATCTTCTATCACAACCTCGCGCCGCTCCTGCAACCGCTCGCCGGAGCCGTCGGCGACCGCGCCAAGTCGCTCGGCGAGGAACAGCAGAAGGCCATCGCCGCCTTCGCCGCCAACTCGCAGCCGACGCTCGCCTACGCTTACGCGCAGGGCGACCGCATCACGCTCGCGGCCAACACCGAAGGCGGCCCCTTCGGCCTCAGCCCCGGCAGCCTGCTCGGCCTGCCCAACGCCTTCGCCATGCAGCACATCATGAGCGAGGCGATGGAAGAGAAGGGCAACAAGCAGGAGAAGAAGTAAGCGACGGACGGCGCACTTCCGGCGTCTCTAGCGCGCCTTTCGTTTCGGACTTTGCGCCTTTGCGAGAACCGTGGTTCTCGCAAAGGCGCAAACGTAATACGTCAGGCGCAAAGTGGCGAAAGCGGCGAAAGCGGCGAAAGTGGCGAGCGGGTGTTCGCCCGTCTTTGAAATAACTCTTGAGTGAAGGAGAGGTGGCGGCATGAGGCGCAGCGGTCTCATCTTTGTGAGTCTCGTCATCGCGAGCGTCGGCGCGGTCGTTTTGTTAGCCGTACTCAAGTCCGGCGGCAGTCGTCAGCCGACCAACGCTTTGACCGTCGCCGCCGAACGCGGCGATGCGTCGCAGGTGCGCAAATTAATCGCGGCGGGCGTGGATGTCAACGAGCGCGACGTGTCGGGCTTCACTCCTCTGATCTGGGCGGCGCGCATTGACGACACGGAAGTCGCGCGTTTGCTCATCGAAGCGAGCGCCGACCTGAACGCGCGCGACTGCGCCGCGAACGGCTGGACGCCGCTCATCCACGCCATTCACAAAAACAACGAACGGGTGGCGAAGCTCTTGATTGAGCGCGGCGCGGACGTGAACGCGCGTGCCGGGAAGTGTACCGAGAAATTGATCGAGAGCGGGTCAACCGCGCTCCTGCACGCGGCGGGCGAGGACAACACGGAGATCGTCCGTGCGCTGCTTGCCAAAGGCGCAGACCCTTACACCGAATACGACTCGGCGAACGCGCTCTCGAAGGCCGTCGCCGGGGCGTTGGACTTGTTCCGGGCTGACGACAAACAGTGCCCGACCGAAACCGTGAAGGCGCTGCTCGACCACGCGCCCGCTCTGACTACCAAGCGCACCATTTGGGATCGCAAGTCAGTCTTCGTCGCCCGGCATAAGGGCTGCACGGAAATGGTGAACCTACTCGAAAGACGCAAGCGCGTGCTGGCGGCGAAGGCCGCCGCGAACAATTGAAGAGAGAGCCGGACCCGAAACGTCCGGCGAATTTGATTCACCAACGCAGGCACTAAAAGACACGGAGCGGGCACAAAGAGAACAGCTTTTCTTTCGCTGTTTTTCTCCCTGCAACTCCGTGCTCTTTGTGCTTGCGTCGGCGCATATTCTGTTTCTCGCGCTCACGCCCTAAATATATCCGCGCTCCAAGCAAAACCTTTCCCACCGACCGAACTTTAACTATCATCGAAGCGTTATTCTTCAACGGAACATTCGTCGCAGCACGCGTCGTATTCACACTCGATTCCGTTTGAAGTCGTCGCGCGAATGGCGTATAAAGCGAACTACTCTTCGTGTCGGTTCGCGCTTCTCAACTTAATTTCAAATCGGAAGCCGAAGCGGGGCTTCAACTCATTATGAATCCAGTTATCGAACTCGACGGTCTGGGCGTGGCCTTCGGCAAGCGCCACATCCTGCAAGATTTGCGCGGCACGCTCGACGGGCGCGCCATCGGCCTGCTCGGCCCGAACGGCGCTGGCAAGACCACGCTCATCCACACGCTGCTCGGCTTCCACCCCGCGACGGCGGGCACGGCGCGCATCTTCGGCCAGGACATCAACGCGAACGCCAAGAGCATTCGCGCGCTCGTCGGCTACATGCCCGAACGCGATTCGTTCATCGCCAAGATGACATGCGTGCACTTCGTCCGCCTGATGGCCGAACTCTCGGGGATGCCCTCCGAGGCCGCGCTCGAACGCGCGCACGAGTCGCTCTTCTACGTCGGACTGGGCGAAGCGCGCTACCGCACGCTCGACACCTACTCGCTCGGCATGAAGCAACTCGCCAAACTCGCGCAGGCCATCGTGCACGGGCCGAAGCTCATCATCCTCGACGAGCCGACCAACGGATTAGACCCGCCGACGCGCCTGCGCATGATCCGGCTCATACGCGAGATACGCGACAGCGGCGAGGCGCGCATCATGCTCTCGTCTCACCTGCTGCGCGACGTTGAGGAGTGCTGCGACGAAATACTCGTTTTGAAGGACGGGCGCATCGCCGCCAACTGCAACCTGGAAGAGGAGCGCCGCGCCAACCGCAAGTTCATCGAGCTGGAGATGCGCGGCGACAATCGCGGCTTCGCCGAAGCCGTCGGGCGCCTGGGCTGCGAGTACGCGTTTACGAACGAGCGACGTTTGAAGTTAGTCTTGCCCGAAGGCGTCGAGATACGCGATCTCTACCGCATCGCCGCCGAGCGCGAGGTGCAAATCCGTCGTCTGAACTACAAGCGCGATTCGCTCGAAGACATCTTCCTCAAGGCTATGGAAGGCGGCGCGCCGGTGGCAGGAGCAGGAGGAGGAGGTAACGGCAATGGCAGTTTATGAGCACGGCTACAAGCCCTACACGGGCGCGCTGACGCCGGAGTGGTCGCGCTTTCTGATCATCCCGCGCCACGCCTACCGCGACGTGTTTCGTTCAAAATTCTTCGTCGCGTTCTTCGCGCTCTGCTTCATCTATCCGCTCGTCGCGGCGATCCTGATCTACCTGCATCACAACGTCAACGCGCTCTCGATGTTGAAGATCGGAGACGTGCGCGAACTCATCCCGATCAACGCCTCTTTCTTCTACACGTTCATCACGTCGCAGTGCAGCCTCGCGTTTTTTCTCACGCTGCTCATCGGGCCGCCGCTCGTCTCGCGCGATTTGGCGAACAACGCGCTGCCGCTCTACCTCTCGCGCCCCTTCACGCGCAAGGAGTACGTCGTCGGCAAGATGAGCGTGATCGTGATCATGGTTTCGCTCATCACTTGGGTTCCCGGCCTCCTGCTCTTTCTCTTGCAGGCTTATCTTCAAGGCGCGGGTTGGTTCGGGAGCAATTTGTGGATGGCGGGGTCGATCTTCCTGAGCGCGTTCGTGTGGATCGTCGCGCTAGCGATCTTGTCGCTCGCCGTCTCGGCCTTGTTCAAGTGGCGCGTGGTGGCGAGCGGCGCGATGCTCGCCGTCTTCTTTATCCCGTCGGCCTTCGGCGAAATCATCAACGAGCTGTTCATGACGCGCAGCGGGCATCTCATCAGTCTTGGCGCGATCATGAACTCGATCTGGCTCGGCCTCTTCGGGTTGTTCAAGCGCCAGACGGGCTCCATGCAAGGCTCAAGCAACGGGCGGCGCATCGACATAGTGTTCCTGGAGCCGCCGCTCTGGTCTTCGTGGCTCGCGCTCGGATTGTTCTGCGCCGTTTGCGTGTTGCTCATCATACGCAAAGTGCGCGCCTACGAGGTGGTGAAATGACGACGGCAGCAACGGCGGCAGCGACAACAGCGGCGACGGCGGCGACGACGCACGCCGAACAGAAGATGATCGTCTTCGAGGATGTCTCGAAGTTCTACGGCGAGATTCTCGGCGTCAACCGCGTCAACCTCTCAATCGCGCCGGGCATCACGAGTCTCGTCGGGCCGAACGGTTCGGGCAAGACCACCCTGATGAACTTGATGACGGGACTCTTGAAGCCGACGCGCGGGCGCATCAGCGTGCTCGGCACAAGCCCCGACGACCCGCAGGCGCTCTTTCGCAAAGTCGGCTACTGCGCGCAGTTCGATTCGTTCCCGCGCGGCGCGACCGGCAGAGAGTTCATAGAGTTCTACCTGCGCACGCACGGCGCGACGAGCCGCGCGCTTGAGAACCTGACATATCAGGCACTGGAGCGCGTCTCGATGCTGGAGGCGGCGGATCGCAAGGTGGCCGGTTACAGCAAGGGCATGCGCCAGCGCATACGCCTCGCGCAATCAATCGCGCACAACCCCGAAGTGCTCATCCTCGACGAGCCTTTGAACGGCCTCGACCCGATGGCGCGCGCCGAGATCATACGACTCTTCCGCCAACTCGCCGCCGAGGGTTTGTATCTCATCATCTCAAGCCACATCCTGCACGAAGTTGACATGATGTCGGACAGCGTCGTGCTCTTGAACAACGGCTACGTCGTGGCCGAAGGCAACGTGCACGGCGTGCGCGACGAGATCGTGGAGCAGCCGATGCAGATTTTGATCCGCTGCGACCGACCGCAGGCGCTCGCCGCGCGCATCTTCGAGCAGGACGGCTCGATTGTCGAAGCGCGCCTGCATGACGACCGGCAAGGCTTGTTCATAAAGACGCGTCGGCCTGACGAGTTTTACCTGCTCTTGAACCGCGTCGTGCTCGACGGCGACATACGCGTCGAGTCGGTCGCGCCCGCGGACGACGACTTGAACGCGGTCTATCAATACTTGATCAGTTCGGACGGAGGGCGATGATGAGTTCGACCATTGATTCGGCGACACCCGCGCGGGCGCAGAGCACACGCGACCTGCCCTGGGGTTTGTGGGCGCAGCAGACGTTCTCGATAGTGCGTCTGGAATTGCAGAAAAACTTCCTGAGCCGCCGCGCGCTCTTGATCTACGTGCTCGCGGCGCTGCCTGTCTTCCTGTTGTTCCTGCTCGCGATCTTGCCGCCGGGCGACAGCGCCAGCGGCGAGTTAAACAACTTCGCCGATTTGAGCGTCGTCTTTTCGGCGATCTACAACGCGCTGATTTTGCGCACGGTGGTCTTCTTCGGCTGCGCGTGGATTTTCATGAACTTGTTTCGCGGTGAAGTGGTTGACCGGAGTTTGCACTACTACTTTCTCTCGCCCGTCAAGCGCGAGGTGCTCGTCGTCGGGAAGTATTTGTCGGGGCTGGTGACGGCCATCGTGCTCTTCGGGCTGACAACGCTCGTCTCGCTCTTCATGCTCTACTTCCCGCGCTTCACCACCGAAAGCACGCGCTACTTTTTCGAGGGCGCGGGCGGCAAGCAGGCGCTTATCTATCTCGGCATCACGACGCTCGCCGTCGTCGGCTACGGCGCGATGTTCCTGATCATCGGTCTCTTTTTCCGCAACCCGATTATCCCTGCGCTCCTCGTCTACGGCTGGGAGTGGATCAACTTCCTGCTGCCGCCGCTCCTCAAGAAAGTGAGCGTCATCCACTATCTACATTCGCTGATGCCCGTGCCGATGAGCGAAGGGCCGTTCGCCGTGATGGCCGAACCGACGCCCGCGTGGGTTTCCGTTCCGAGCCTTCTCATCTTCACTCTCGTCGTCCTCGCGCTCGCCGGCTACCATACGCGCCGGATGGAGATCAGCTACATCGGCGACTAGATAAGACGGGTACAGGGGGAAGGGAAAGGGTCAAAGGTGAAAGCAAGGCGTTACGCCGCCAGTTGCTTTCATGCTCATATCTTTCCCCTTTCCCCCTTACCTTTTTCCCTTTACCCGTTGATCCCGATCTTCCACACATCGTCGCTCGCCTGCTCGGTCGTGATCCGAACATCGAGAAACAGCTTGATGACTTCGATGTTGGTCGTCGTGTGCAGAGAGGGTCGGCCGGTCGCGTATGAGCCGCCGCCGGCGAGCGCGAGCGGGATGAGCAGTTGGTCGGCCAGGTGTTCGCCGACGGGTGCGCCTGCATCGAGATAGGCGCGCGCTTCCGCGGCCGCCCGCTCTGCCACTGTCTCGGCGCGCACGCCGCGCTCGCCGATGCCGGAGAAGACTTCCGTCAAGTGTGCGCTCTCGATCTCAAGCGTCAGGACGTTGCCGGGGCTCAGGGCATTCCCGGAAGTCTCGACGCGCAACTCGTCGCCCTCACGCTCGCCCCAGCCGAGTTGTTCCGTGATGACATTCAACTCACGCTCGCCGACCGTGGGCGGCAGTTTGACGACGAGCGCGCGGGCGCGCCGGGCAGTTATCTCGCCGCGCGCCGGCAGGTGCAGAGGCGTGAGCAACCCGCCCGCAGCAGGTTCAATCGTCACATAGACGCGCCCGCCGCCCGGCGGATAGAAACCGTAGCGTTCGAGCGTGGGCGTGACGCGCGGCCCCATGCGACCGACGAGCGGCAGGAAGGTTTTGACGATGAACTCGTAGGGCGGCGCGTGGACGTTATGTGTGCCGCCCTCGAAGACGAGCGTGGAGGGCGCAGAGGCGATCATCAGGGGCGGCAGGATCGTCTGGAACACGAGCGTGGTGCTGCCGGCCGTGCCGATGGGAAACGAGTAATCGCCGGGTGTCACTGTGCCGGGGTGAAACGCGAACGCGGTTGCGCCGAGGCTCGCGCCTTCAACCTGCGCACCGCCGATGCTGGCGGCGGCGCGGACGGCCGTGAGGTG
>DATHBB010000004.1:0-16252 GCA_035296385.1 Pyrinomonadaceae bacterium
ACGAACACGTCGAAGACGACGAACCTGCCCGTCTCCTTCTCCCACGCGATGAAATTGACCTGCCCGAAAGCCTTGCCGTTGACCAGAACTTGATCCGGCGCGACGAGCACGGCCTCTGCCACTTCCGGGTTCGACACGGAGAAGCGTCCGATCTTGCGGTCGAAGTTGATCACGCGCGACTGGCCGACCAGCACGTTGATCGACAGAGACTCTTTCTGCTGGTTGGCGAACGATGCGCTGACGCTTGTTTCCTGCGCCTGCGCCGCGCCCGTAACGCCGAACATGAACGACGCGCACAGCATCGCAACGATAAAGGGGATAAGACGACGGGTCTGCATGATTTGGACTCCTTGTGGAAAGCTGTCAGTAGTCAGTTGTCAGTAGTCAGTTGTTTCGTGCTATCAGCGGTCAGCGTCCATCTTCAGGCGGCAACTTATGCGGCCACATGCAACGGACAACTGACCACTGACAACGGACAATTTCTTCACGGAAAATCGACGCTGCGCTTCTTGCCGCCTTCGAACATCTCGACGGATGAGCGCGGGGGAGCAGGAGCAGCCGCCGGGGGATTCGCGGGCGCTTGCGGCGCGGGGGCGCTGCTGCTCCTGCTGTTGTCGGCGCGCGGATACGAGCGGCGCATCATGGGCGCGGGCGCGACGGTTTGTTGCGGTTGTTCGCTCTTGAGCGATCCGGCTTCGGGCACGGGCTTGGCGCGTTCGCCGCCGAGGAGCACGCGCTTGTCAACGCCGAGCGTCTGCTCGTCGCCTTGATCCACGGAGTTGCGCATGACGAGTTGGAGTTTGCCCTCGCTCGATGCGAGCGCGAGTTTCTCCGCCTGTTCGGGCGTGACTTGCAGCGTCACGGCCTTGACGCTCTCCGGCTCGCGGTCGTTCTTCGGGCGGTCGATGTTCTGCCCGTTGGCGAGCACCTTGATGTTCTGCAAGACGATCTTCGAGATCGGGTTCTGCTGCCCGTTCGTCTCGACCGGATTGATGACGACGACCACGTCAACAAGCGCGCCCGGCATAACGAAGCCGGAGATGCCCACCACGTCGTCAACCTTCACGGTCATCGCGCGATAGCCTTCGGGGATGACTGCGGACAGGCCGCCCGCAGAGCCTTCGGGCGCGAGTTTGAAATCGGTGACGGGTTCGCGCGCAGCGATCTGCACGACCGCCACGCGACCGACGACTTTGTCCATCGACTCGAACGTACCGTCGGGCATCGCGTTGGCCGGGAACTGCACGCTCTGTAGTTGCTCCGCGATGATCTTTTCGCCCGGTTGAATATCAACCTTGGCGACGACAATCGAGTTGAGATTCTTCGCGTAGGCTTGCGTGCCCGAAAGATACCGGCTCACCGAGAAGGCCGCGATCAGTCCGAACACCACCGCGCCGACCATCACAAAGACAAGACGTTTATTCCGCATGGCTTTCATTCTCCGTTCGAGATCAAATTGTCGTGTGTGCGCGCCTGCCGATCTCTCTATGACACGGCGCAAACGAATTTAGACTGTCAGGCGCGAAAGAGCGCGAGCGAGATGAGACTGCCGACCGTGATCGCGACGCCGTAAGGGATCGTGTAGCGACGCTCGGCGGGCACGGAGAAGCGCGGCATCTCCCAACCGGGCAAAAAGCCCACGAAGATTTGCACGACGCGCCACAAAGTCTCCTTCACCGTGCCCGCGCGAAACATCGTCACGACGGCGAGCGCGCCGCCCGTCAATACAACAACGAGGAAGGTCGGCACGACGAGCGACGCGCCGACGACCGAACCGATGGCGGCGAACAACTTCACGTCGCCCGCGCCCATCGCGCCGAAGATGTGCAGCATGAACATCAACGCGAAGGCGAGCGCGCAGCCGCCGAGACTCGCGAGCGCGCCCTGCATACCGCCGAAGATCGAATTGATCGAGAGACCCGCGACGAGCGTGGCGAGCACGAAGGCGTTGGGGATGCGGCGGTAGCGCGCGTCGTAGTAAGTGATGACGACGGCGAGCGGGATGAGAAGCGCGCTGCTGACGATGGTTAAAGTGCCTGACATGTTGAGTATGAAAATCGTCTGAGTTGAATTATCGAATGAGTGATTGAGTTTTTAACGGCGATGAAAAATTGGCGGCGCGCTCCTGTCTCTTTCGCGTGGGAAGCGGCGAGAGCGCGCCGGCCTGAGTGGAAGCCCCTGTCAGGGGGTGGCGGCGATGTCGGTCGCCAGTTTGCTGATCTTCCCGCCGATGTTCGTGCCGAGCGTCGTGAAGGCCGTGATGACGGCGAGCGCGACGAGGGCTGCGGCAACAGCGTATTCGGAGAGTTCCAGCCCGGTTTCGTCCTGGAAGAATTTTTTGACCATTTCACCTGTTCCTCACTGTAGAGAGGGTTCGACGTGGAAGCCTTACGGCGTGCCGATCTTCGTTGCCAGATTGTTGATCTTGGTGCCGATGTTGCCACCGAGCGTGGTGAAGGCCGTGATGACTGCCAAAGCGACGAGTGCGGCGGCGACGGCATACTCGGAGAGTTCCAACCCGGTTTCGTCGCGCATGAATTTCTTGAACATTGTCTTTTGCTCCTATGTCTGAAAGTGGAAGTTGAAGGAAGTGGATGCGGAAGTCGGTTTATTACGGCGTGCCAATCTTCGTTGCCAGATTGTTGATCTTCCCGCCGATGTTGGTGCCGAGCGTCGTGAACGCGGTGATGACGGCCAGGGCGACGAGCGCGGCGGCGACGGCGTATTCGGAAAGTTCCAAACCGGTTTCGTCCTGGAGGAATTTCTTGAACATGTGTTTTGCTCCTTCGATGCAGAGAAATTTTCGAGTCGAGTGTTGCAGCCGTGTGGCGCTGTTCAGAGCCATGCGGCCAACTGAAACCATCAGAGAACCGGATGCTTCGTCAGACCGTGCCACGAACCGGCGAGCACGCCGCCAATCGCCAGAGCGACGAGCAGCCAGTTGCCGTTTTGTGCGCCCCCCGCGGCGGCCACCGTTAGTGCGCGCTCGCCCGCCAGCAGCGCGACGGCTGCGAACGGCAGGACGAGCAACAGGGCGGCGACGGCCAGGAGCGTTTTGTTGAGCACGGTTTTCATCATCGAGTTCCCTTTCGTCCATCACAACGTTTCGAGTTGCCACACCTTTCAATCGCTGCTTGCGGACGACAGAAGCTATTTCAAGGCGCGTGCCACACGACCGAAACGTGAAGAACGCAGGCAAACACGCCACTTTGCACCGCACCCCTCAATCGCCCTGTAAACGCGCGGCGACAAAAACGCGCACCATGCACACACGCACGCCCCCCTCGCTCTCAACTGAAACTGAGCAACGATAAGCACTTAACGCGTTGTCGCTTTCGGTTGACACAGTTGTGCCCCGGTTTCAACCATCGGCGACGAACGTTGTCAGGAATAAAAATCTTCACCGCCGAGACGCAGAGAAGTCGCAGAGGGGGCGCAGAGACTTAAATGATCTCTGCGCCCCCTCTGCGACTTCTCTGCGTCTCGGCGGTGAAGTTTTTCTTCGCTACTCTTTGAAGAAGATAACGGCCTGACGATCTTCGTAAACGCTGCGCCAACCGGCATCTTGCCGGAGCAGGCTCGCCAGCGCCGCCTCCGGTTTGATCAATACGGTCCGCACCCCGTAACGCTCAAGCGGCGCGCGCCAATCGCGTTCGCCCACCATCGTCGAGAGGGCTTCTTCCATAAACGCGTCGCCGTACACATCCGCGCGCCCGTCAATGAAGACCTCGCGTTGCGGGTAGAGTTTCCAGATCAAGTACCCGCCCCAACCGTACTCGTTATAGATCGCGCCCGACGCGGGATGCGCGCGCAAAAACTCGACCGCCGCCGACGGAAACTTCTCCGCCTCAATCGTCGCCTGTTTCGCACTTACCTTCGACACGTTCGCCACGCACAAAGCGACGGGCACGCAAATCAACAACACGAAGTTGAGCGCCAACCCGACCAGAGCCTTCGTCCCCGTCTCGCGCTTCTCCGGCACGGTTAACCAACGCCACCACGCGCGGCTTGTGAGCACATGCCACGCGTGCTCCGCCAGCAACGGCATCGCGACCAGCGCGAAGAGAGGGATGTTGCGCCAGGCACGCAAAGCCGCGTAGGCGGCGACGCACAGCAGCAACAACTCGCCGTGCCGCGCACGCTTCGGCGACAGAGCCAGCGCGACCAGCGTGGCGAATAGCAGAAGCGCGAACGGCTGGCCGATGAGCAGATGAAAATTCGGCGTGAACCATTCCTCTATGTAAGCGTGCATCGCGTGCGAGTTGAGCGTCTCGAACGGGTAGGAGAACATCCTGAGGCCGTTCGGATTCAGCGGCACGACCAGCACGCACGCCGCAAACAACAAGAGCAGTGGTCGCAGGCGTTGAAGCAACTGCCGCTCGCCCCGCTCACGCATCAACTCATCGAGCACTGTCCCCGCGCCCGTCAACGCGATCAAGGCCAGCCCCAGCGCGTAGCCGCCGTGCATATTCACCCACACGAGCATCAACGGCGCGAGCCGCCACAAATTTTTAGCACGCGCGCCGCGTGCGTACTCGCCCAACACTGCGACGTAAATGCTCGTAAAGAGAAACGAGATCATCTGCGGGCGCACGCCCCACATCGGCGCGGTCGCCAGCGCGCCGAGGAGCACCACCGCGCCCGCCACATACGGGTGCGGCGCGCGTCTCGCGCAGACGGCATAAGCGATCCACAGCGCGCCGGTCATCACGAGCGAAAAGGCCACCACCAGCCCGCCCCAACCCGCCCACTTGTAGATCGCGAACATCAAAACTTCCGCGAGCCATTCGTGCGTGACCCACTCCTTGCCCCGCGCCGTGTGAGAGAAGATGTCCGCGTGCGGGATCGCGCCCGTCTCGAAGATGAACTGGCCTGTGCGCAGGTGCCACCAGAAATCGGGGTCGGTAATTTGCGCCCCCGTCATCGTGAAGACGGCGGCCAGCAGCACGAAGACCAACAACCGCCGCGTCGAAAGAAACGCCGACCACGCGCCCGTACGTTCGCCCGCACCGGAAGCAACCGGCCAGACCGCAACGTCGCTCGTCTTATCAAATTCTCTCATCGTCGTAGCGTCCTATTCGTCGCCGGTTCATCCGGCTATCAATTTTGTTCAGCCATCAACTTCGTCCGACAGTTAACTTGCAGTTAGTCATAACCCCCTCGCCACAAGCGCGACGAGCAGCGCGACGCTCGCGCCGCCGCCCGCGATGGTGAACGTCCATTCGACGAACGCGCTGCGCCGCCGCATCAACTCGCGTATCAAGACCATGCCGCACTTCCAACCGTCCTGCTGGTAAAACGGCAACAGATTCGTCGCCGCCAGCAGGTAGTTCATCGCACCGAAGGTCGTGCCGGTCGCAAGCGACGCCGCGCACAGGTTCACGATCACGCCCGCCAGGAGCACCAGCACTTGCTGGCTGAGCGGCCTCGTCTGCAAGCCCTTCATGTCTATACGGACGTAAGCGCCGATGGGCAACGCGTGTAACTTGTACTCAACGCCTCCCCACTTGAAGCCGTAGAGTTTGCGCCCCCAACCGAGACCCAACTCCGTCGCGCCGACTCCGCACGCGCGCGCCGCGATCAAATGCCCCAACTCATGTATCAGCATCGCGACGACGAAGCAGAGGATGTATGTGAGGAACATGGGCATTTGTCAGTAGTCAGTTGTCCGTAGTCAGTTGTCCGTAGCCAGTTGTTCTTTGTTCGCTATTCGCCGCTCATCATTATCTTCAGAGATCAACTTGCCCGCTCACAAAACAACGGACAACTGACTACGGACTACTGACTGCCTTCTCAATTTCGCTCGGCGCGTAGTTGCAGGCCGGGTTGTTGTTCGTCTTGCAGGAAATCGCCGACGTTGATGGCGAGACGTTTGAGTTTTTTGTAGAGCGTCTGGCGCGAGCCGAGGCCGAGGGCTGTGGCGGCGCGTGCGACGTTGTAGTCGTGCAGGCGGAGCGTTTCGGTGATGACTCGGCGTTCGAACTCGTCGAGCATGTTTTCGAGGTGCGCGGGGCGGCCTTCCGCGTCGGAGGTTGAGGAGGCGCGCGACGGGTTGATGCGCGGGCTGATGAGATCGGTGCTGATCGAAGTCCCCTCGTCCGTGTAGAGCACGAGGCGTTCGATCTCCGCTGCGAGTTCGCGCACGTTTCCGGGCCAGGAATAATTTTGCAGCGCGTGGATCGCTTCGGCGGTGATGCCTGCGACGGCGCGGTCGTTGCGGCGCGCGTAGTGCGTCAGGTAGTGAGAGATGAGCGCGGCGATGTCTTCGGGTCGTTCGCGCAGAGGCGGCACTTCGAGCGTCAGCGCGGCGACGCGGTAGTACAAATCTTCCCGAAAGCGATCTTCCGCGACCGCGCGCGGCAAATCCTTGTGCGTTGCGGCGACGACTCGCACGTTCACTTTGCGCGGCGAGCGTTCGCCGAGCGTGTGAACCTCGCCTTCTTGCAGGAAGCGCAAAAGTTTCGGCTGCAAGGCGAGCGGCAGGTCGCCGATCTCGTCCAGGAACAGCGTGCCGCCTTCGGCTGCACGGATGAGTCCGTCGTGGTCTGCGTGCGCGCCGGTGAACGCTCCCTTGCGATGACCGAAGAGCAGACTCTCGATCAAGTCGGCGGGCGCAGCCGTGCAGTTGAACGGAATGAAAGCGGCCTGCGCGCGACGGCTCAGGCGATGAATCGCGCGCGCGACGAGTTCTTTGCCCGTGCCCGATTCGCCCGTCACCAGCACGGTCGAATCCGAATCCTTGACGCGTTCGACCGAGCGCGCGAGTTCGGACATGCGGCGGCTGACGAAGACCATGCCGGGGAGCGTGGCCGTCGCGACGGTGGGCGCGTGCGTGGAAGGTGGCGTCTGCGGCAGCGCCTCTTCGCGCAGGAGCGCGTGCGCGTGCGCCAGTTGCGCGACATCGCAGAGGACCTTGAGTTCCTTCGCCTGCCGCTCCGACAGCGGACGCACGCAACGACCGTAGATGGCGACGCCTTCCCGTCGCGCGGTGGCGACGGCCAACACGAGACAGATCGAGCGGTCGCCCGCTTTCATCTCCGCGACGGCGCTCGATTTCGCCAGCGTCTCGGCGACGTGCGACTCGGCCTCCGCGATCTCTTCCTCGTCGAGTCCCTCGACCCACTTGAGGCGCGGTCGCTCGCCGGACTTCTGCGCGAAGGTGGCCAGTCCGTAAGTCTGCGCCGTCGCGTCAACCATCAAGGCGAGTTTCAGCATGACATCGTAGAGCATGTCGGAGCCGGTCGTCGCAGCCTTGCAGAGCGCGCGCACCATCGCGGCGAGCGGCAGTTGAAAGACGGGCGCGGAACTGTTTTCCGAACGATCAGAACTCGATGCGGGCGTGACGGAGCCGGACATAGAAATCATGAAACCCCTGTGCTGAAAAATGGCAAGCGGCGACTTGGAGCAGACGCTCTAGTTTGCTCAATCGAACGAACTATGGTTGGAGTCAGGGCAAGTTCAGCGACGAGAATTTCAGGGGAGCGGCTCGTCCTGCCGAAGAACACATGAGGTGGCTTCGACTCAAACTAAAAATAGTCTAGACGCACGGCGCGGCGAGTGTCAATGAAATAAAGAAACGCGCACGCCGCTCGCCGCGAAGGCAATCTAAATATAACAATCGGGCGACAAAATGTGCGCCGTCAATGCGAGAGAGCGTCGCCCCGTCGTATCTTGCAGACGGGGCGACGCTCTCTTTGCGTGTTATTCAAACGTTGAAGACCCGGGTTAAGCCTTGTTCGGAATGTTCAATTCCTGCCCGACCTGAATCTTGTCGGGGTCTTTGAGTTTGTCGCGATTCGCGTAGAAGATTTGCATGTACTCGTTGGAGTCGCCGTAGAATTGTTTGCTGATCTTCGAGAGCGTGTCGCCGGATTTGACGGTGTAGCTCTGCGCGTTCTGGCTGCCGCCGCCCGCCGTCGCCGCCTGCGCGCGGCTCGAATCGACGTTGATGTCCGCCGTGATGTCGTCCTGGTTCGGATTGACGAGTTTGATTTGATCCCAGAATTTGCCCTTGGCATCGTCCGAGGGCGCTGTGCCGCGTATAAAAAGTTTATCGTCCTGCACGTGCAGGTTATGAAATTGAATGTTCAGTTGATCAGCCGCGTTGAGAACCGACTGATATTTTTGCTTCAACGTATCAAAGCGCTGCTGCGCGTTCGGTTGTTGCTGCGCGTCGTTGGCACCGCTGCCAAACATTTTGTCCCACAAACCCATAGTAGATTTCCTCCTCTAAATTCAAAACGGTTTTTTTCCAAACACTTCAAGGCGTCTGCTTGACCACAGGTGCAACGTTCGTACCACACAACGAAACCCTCTTTATGCGCTCCTTACGCGACCACTAATGCCTACCGAATCGGCGCAAAACGCTTTGGCTTGCGCTTTGCTAACTGTTCAGGTGCAACTGGTTTTCTAGCTTGAAATCGTACAGTTGCCGATTTCATGGCTGCTTTCAGGCAGTTTGAGTATTTCACAAAGAGACTTCTCAGGAGGATGCGAGATGGGCAGTATTATTGCGGCGATTATCATCGGTTTGATCGCGGGCGCGTTGGCGAAGGCAATCATGCCGGGTAAAGACCCCGGCGGAATCATCGTCACGATCCTGCTCGGTATTGTCGGCAGTATCATCGGTAGTTTCATCGCCGGTGCGCTGTTTGGGCCGGATGCCGGTCAAGGTTTCATCATGCGGATCGTGTTCGCTGTCATCGGTGCGCTGATACTGTTGCTCGGCTACAGGTTAATTATTGGCCGCAACAGCGCACGCGTTTGAACACCGGCGCACAGGTTTAACTCTTCTATTCGCTTGAAATAGACGCGGCTCTGATTCGTTTCGCATGAGAGCCGCGTCTATTTCTATGTCCTTCCATCCGAATTTTCGTAAATAGAGCAACTAAACCCACTTAAGTGCTTTGGACGATCAACCTGCCGGCGCGTTAATTGTTACGAAATCCACTATAAAAAACTCACCATCGGTCTGCCGCTCGCGGCCTTGCGGCGCAGGCGAACAATGTTTTCCACACCTGTGATTCGTCCTCCGATGCTGTATCTGATTGTGAGATAAAGCCGATTCCGAGTCCTGCCCACGTCGTGGAATTCCGTTCGCCCCATGTTCGCCATTTTAAGCGCTTAAGACCTGTTACTTCAAGTAACTGTTGAACTTAGCCGTATAAATCGTTGTAAAGAAATGTCTTTACAGCATATTGCACGCGTGCTAAATTCCGCCCACTTTACCGCTAAACATATGAGCGATAAAGGATTGAACATGATCAAAGCACATCCCGTTGTAGTGTCCCGAAGCTGTCGGCACACTATCTTGAGCTTTTGACATAAATCGGACCGAAGAAGCCCCGTTCAACAGATGCCCATTAAGTTCGGAACATCAGGCTGGCGCGCCATCATCGCAGACGAATTCACGTTCGCCAACGTTCGTCTCGTAACTCGTGCTATTTGCAGCTACTTACGCACGAGCGGCGTCGGCGAAGGCGCGAGCCTCGTGGTCAGCTACGACACGCGTTTTCTGGGTGAGAAATTTGCCGCCGAGTGCGTCAAGGAAATAGCTGGAAACGGCCTGAACGCAATATTTTGCGACCAACCGACGCCGACGCCGACCATCTCGCACACCATACGCGAACGCGGCGCGGCAGGTGGAATCAACTTCACGGCTTCGCATAACCCTCCTGAATACAACGGGATGAAGTTTTCGACCGCCGACGGCGCGCCCGCCTTGCCCGATGCCACCAGGCAAGTCGAAGCGTTGGTCGCAGGCACACAGACGGAGAGCGAAAGCGCGACGGGCGCTAAGACCGCCGCGAATATAGAGATTTACGACCCGCGCCCGTCCTACTTCGCAGACCTTGAGCGGAAACTCCGTTTCGACGTAATTGCCACTGCGGGAAAGAGTTACGCCTTCGACCCGCTGTGGGGCACGGGGCGCGGCTATCTCGATGCGGCCTTGCGCAACCACGGCCTCGACGTTGAGACGATACACGATTGGCGCGATGTGATGTTTGGCGGGCGTTCGCCTGAGCCGGACGATCATCATCTGGTCGAGTTGCGCGAGGCGATGAAACGCGGCGGGTGCGTGCTCGGTCTCGCCACAGACGGCGACGGCGACCGTTTCGGCGTGCTCGACGCGGACGGGACTTTCATCACGCCCAACCGCCTCATACCGCTTCTGTTCGACTACCTCGCCGAATCGCGCGGGTGGACGGGCGGCGTGGCGCGCTCGGTCGCCACTTCGCATCTCGTGGATCGCGTCGCCGAATCGCGCGGCCTGCCCGTGTATGAAACGCCGGTCGGCTTCAAGTTCATCGGCGAGTTGATCAACGAAGACAAGATCATACTCGGCGGCGAGGAATCGGCGGGACTTTCGATTCGCGGCCACTACCCGGAGAAAGACGGCATTCTGGCCTGCCTGCTGGCAGCCGAAGCGGTGGCGGCGCGCGGCGTGAGTCTCACGGAGCAGTTGAACGAGTTGTACGCGCGGGTCGGACGCCTCGAAGCGGCGCGCATCGGCGTGCGGCTGACGCCGGAGATTTTGGCGACGCTGCCGGAGAAGTTGGCGCAAGACCCTGCGGAGATTGGCGGTCGGCGCGTCGCGCGCACAAACCGCATGGACGGAGTGAAGTTTATTTTTGATGATGGCTCGTGGCTACTCATGCGCCCTTCGGGGACGGAGCCGCTCGTGCGTATCTACGCTGAATCTGAATCGGAGAAAGAGTTGGAGGTGCTTCTTGAACAAGGCCGCAAATACTTATTGGACTGATTCGCGCCTCGCCGCGCAACGCCCCGCCGCACGACCGCTGACGCTTGCCGCCCCGGCGCGCGAACTCTCGCGCGAACTCGTCGGCACACGCGCCGAGGTTCGCCGTCGCGGTGGACTCATTCCCTCCTGGGCCGTGTTCACCATGATCATGCTCGCCACTTTCGCGCTCTGCGTCACCGTCACGATGCGCACGCACGCCGAGCGGCAGAGCGCCGAACAGAAGTTTTCGCAGATGCGTACGGAAGTTCAGGCCATCAACAATACGAACGATTCGCTCAAGCGGGAAATTAAACAACTGCAAGACCGCAACTCGCGCGCCATCGAAGACGCCGCCCGCGCGCGTCTCAACATGATTCGCCCGAACGAGATCGTCGTGCCCGTGGATTAACCGTACAAGGCGGAGGTCTTAATCTAAAGTGATCAGTGTCGCACTTATAACAAGTTCTGCCGGTCGCCCGCCGCTCGCTGCCCGCTCGGTTTCTGCTTAGCGTTAGCTCCTTCCAGACCCCGCGCGGCTGCTCGATTTAGTCAAGCAGTCGCGCTACTTCATCTTGAGTTTCCACTCAGTTTTCTCGCCGGAACATGCGGTTGACACCCCCGTGAGTGTCAACTAATATCGAACTCTATTTATCTCGTCATAAATTTTATTGACATTAACCGCAGACGTTCTTGAGCGCGGGAGAGACAGGTAAAATCATGTCTGAAGTCAAAGAGATCGCAACACCGGAACAAGCCTCGGTTGAGCGCTGGGAAGAGGAGACGCTCGCGCCCGTTTTGCAGAAGCGCCCCGAACGCAAGAAGCGTTTTGAGACCGTCTCGCTCGATTCGGTCGAACGCCTCTACACGCCCGCCGACGTGAGCGAGATCGATTTCGACGAAGACATCGCTTTCCCCGGCGAGTTTCCTTACACGCGCGGCATACACCCGACGGGCTATCGCGGCAAGCTCTGGACGATGCGGCAGTTTGCGGGCTTCGGCACGCCCGAAGAGACCAACGCGCGCTTCAAATATCTGATGGCGCAGGGGCAGACCGGCCTCTCCGTCGCCTACGATTTGCCGACACTCATGGGCTACGACGCCGACGCGATGCTCTCCGAAGGCGAAGTCGGCAAGTGCGGCGTCGCCGTCTCGTCGCTCGCAGACATGGAGACTCTGTTCGACGGCATCCCGCTCGAAGCCGTCACCGTCTCGCAGACCATCAACGCTCCCGCGTCCGTCCTCTTAGCGATGTACCTGGTGGTTGCCGAAAAGCAGGGCGCGGACTGGCGCAAGATTTCCGGCACGCTGCAAAACGACATCTTGAAGGAGTACATCGCGCAGAAGGAGTGGATTTACCCGATCCGCCCGGCGATGAAACTCGTCGTTGACACCTTCGAGTTTTGCACGCGGCACGTGCCCCGTTACAACCCGATTTCCGTCAGCGGTTATCACATACGCGAAGCCGGTTCGACTGCGTTGCAGGAACTTGCGTTCACCCTGCGCGACGGCATCGAATATGTGCAGTGGGGCGTTGAAGCCGGACTCGACGTTGACGAGTTCGTTCCGCGCATCTCCTTCTTCTTCAACGCGCACAACGACTTCTTCGAGGAGATCGCCAAGTATCGCGCCGCGCGCCGCATCTGGTCGCGCACGATGCGCGAACGCTTCAACGCGAAAGACCCGCGCACGCTCCAACTGCGTTTCCACACGCAGACGGCGGGCGTCTCGCTCACCGTGCAGCAGCCTCTGAACAACATCGTGCGCGTCGCCATTCAAGCGCTCGCAGGCGTGCTCGGCGGCACTCAGAGTCTCCACACGGACGCCTACGACGAAGCGCTCGCGCTGCCGACCGACCGTGCTGCGCTCATCGCCCTGCGCACGCAACAGATCATCGCCGAAGAGACCGGCGTGGTGAACACGGTTGACCCGCTCGGCGGCTCTTACTTCCTCGAATCGCTGACGAAGAAGATGGAAGACGGCGCGCTCGATTACTTCGCCAAGATAGACGCGATGGGCGGCATGGTCTCGGCGGTCGAGAAGGGTTTCCCGCAACGCGAGATTCAGGAGTCGGCTTATCAATACCAGAAGGCCGTCGAGCGCGGCGAGCAAATTATCGTCGGCGTCAACAAGCATCAAATGGATGACGACGATTCAAAGATCGACATTCTCGTCATAGACGAGGCCGTGCGCGGCCACCAGATCGAGCGACTCGAACGCGCACGCGCAGGGCGCGACGCGGGCGCGGTGGCAAACGCTCTCGAAAAACTCAAACGCGCGGCACAGGCGGGCGACAACACCATGCCCTCGACCATCGAAGCCGTCCGCGCCTACTCGACGCTCGGCGAAATCTGCGACGCCCTGCGCGACGTTTACGGCCTCTACGAAGAACCTGCATTTTGAAAAGCTGTCCGTTGTCAGCGGTCAGTTGTCCGTTGCATGTGTTCGGGCAACTTACGCGCTGAAGATGTAAACTCAAGTCGGGTCATACGTAAACAACGGACAACGGACAACGGACAAATGACAGACAGAAAAATTCGCGTACTCGTCGCCAAGCCCGGACTCGACGGACATGATCGCGGGGCGAAAGTGATCGCGCGCGCTTTGCGCGACGCTGGCATGGAAGTCATCTACACGGGCCTCAGGCAGACGCCCGAGATGATCGCCGCCGCCGCGCTGCAAGAGGACGTTGATGCGGTCGGCGTCTCGATCCTGAGCGGCGCGCACAACACGCTCTGCCCGCGCATCGTGCAGCTTCTGCAAGAACGCGGGATGGACGACTGCCTCGTGCTCGTCGGCGGCATCGTGCCGAAGGAGGACGTGCCGCGTTTGAAGGAGATGGGCGTGGCCGAAGTTTTCCTGCCCGGCACTTCGACCGAAGACATCGTCACATTCCTGCGCCGGAACGTGCGCGCGCGCGAGTGAAAAATTTTCAACTTTTCCGATGACGGATCAAGCGCAAGTTGACGAGACGCCCCCTGTGGTTCTCGAAGAGCGCGCTTCCGTCGCCATCATCTGTCTCAATCGTCCCGCCAAACGCAACCCGCTCTCCGTCGCCACGCTCGAAAATTTAGACGAACTCGTCTCCGCGCTCTCCGCGCGCACGGACATCTCGGCCATCATCTTCACCGGCGCGGGCGGCGTGTTTGCCTCCGGCGCGGACATACGCGAACTCCGCGCGCTCACATCCGGCACGGCGCGAGACTTTGCCCGACGCGGCCAACGACTCATGCAAATGATCGCGGACGCGCCGCAACTGACCATCGCCGCCGTCAACGGCTATTGCATGGGCGGCGGTCTCGATCTCGCGCTCGCCTGCGACCTGCGCTGCGCCGCACCCGCTGCCGTCTTCGCACATCCCGGCGCACGTCTCGGCATCATCACCGGCTGGGGCGGCACGCAGCGTCTCCCACAGTTGATCGGTTCAGCGCGTGCGTTCGAGATGTTTCTCACTGCCCGATTGGTCTCGGGCGCAGAGGCGCTGGAGATGGGACTGGTCAACCGGCTAGGCGAGAATGCGCTCGACTGCGCGCTGGAAATTTCAAGCAACATGAAAAAAAAAGGTGACGGATAAGATTATCCGTCACCTGAGAGTTATCGCTTTTCGGGCAGACGCTTTAGAAGGTCAGGCGTGCGCCGAGTTGGAGCGTGAACGGACGCCCGACCGGCGGCCCGAAGCCCGGGCCGAAGAGCGAGAGTGGTTGCAGGAAGCCGGCAGGGTTCGTCGCCGGACTGAGGCCGAAGCGATTTGAGAGGGCAAGGTTCTCCGTGTTGAAGAGGTTGTAGAAGTCGGCGTAGGTGCTGAGCTTCACCCGCTCGCCGAACTTGAAGTTCTTGGCGGCACGGAGATCGAGATTGAAGAAGCGTCCGCTGCGCTCCTCAAAATTGCCGTTGTTGACGACATAGCCGGAGCGCTGACTGTTGACTTGTGCCTGCCTGCACCCGCGCGGGTTCAGGGCGCGCACCACATCCGTCGGCGTCTGGGTAGAAGGCCGGTTGAGGACAGCCTGTAGCACGGAGAGCGGATTAACCCCCTCGCAGAGACGGTCATTCGTCGCCAGTCCGTCGCCGTCGATGTCAACGCCGGTGGATGGCGTGTAGGGCCGCGCGCTCGCCAGTTGCAGGATGGGCGAGAGTTGGAAGCCGTAGGGCAGTTCAAAGACGCCGCTAGCGACGATGCGATGGCGCTCGTCGAAGCGGGTCGGCCCGAACTCACCCTCCCGAAACTGATTCTCGGGCGTGGTCGCGATGCCGTTGCCGGTGTAGGAGGCGACGGGCTGACCGCCCCACGAGCGCGAACTAGCGAGCACGTAGCTGGCCGAGAAGGTCATGTTGCGGCGGCGACCGCGCAACGTAGTCGTCCAACTGTCATAGAGCGAGCGGTTGGTCGTGCCGATCATGTTGATCTGCTCAAGCCGGTTGGCCGGCAGTCCCGCCTGCGTGAAGGCGAGGTCGAAGTAGCGGCTGTTGACCCCGCGAACGCAGCTCGGCGCATTGGGCGTCGAACCGGGATAGAGCGGGTTGCAGACGTTTTCGATGCGCGGGTTGATGACCTGCACGCGCGGTTCATTGATGCCGAGCGTGTGGACGTAGTCGCTTGAGAGCGTCAGGTTCCGACCAACCTGCGTCTCGAAGCCGAGGGAGAACTTCTGCACATAAGGCTCGCTGGCGGTCGGGTCGGTGATGCGACCGAAGCTGCCCGTGCCGAGTTGGCCGATGCTGAAGCCCTGCGGCAGACCCGGCAGTGGGTCAACGCCATAGCGGAAGTTGGCGAGTTGCCCCTGACCGACCGCCGAGTTGGTCAGGTTCAGCACAGTCTGGTAAATCTCCGCGCCGCTCTGTGCGAGGCCGAAGATAGTCAGGTTCTGGAAGAGCTGGTCGAAGAAGATGCCGTAGCCGCCGCGAATGACGGTGCGGCCTGCGCCGGTCGGATCGTAGGCGAAGCCGACGCGCGGCTGGAACTCAAGCCAGTTCGGGGTCGTGCGGCTGAGCTTCGAGGCATCGGAGGTCAGCGCCCGCGCACGCGGCTCGTTGAGCTGGCGCAGAACTTCGAATGTGCGGTTATTGGTCTGATCGGGGAGGTTGCCGATATTGGCGTCCCAGCGCAGGCCAAGATTGAAGGTCAGGTTGCGGCGCGCCTTCCAGTCGTCCTGCACGTAAAAGGCGAGCTGGTGGAAAATTTGATCGTGGCTCGCCTCGCCGGTAGCGAACTGGATGCTCTGCACCGCGCCTGGTGTAGCGAAGCCCTGCGGGTAGCTTGTCGTGTTCGTAGTGATCACCGACGGCAGGTCAAAGAAGGTGACGGTGTAGCCGCTGGACCCGAAGAAGAAGTAGCCGCCGAGGTCGGTGTAGATATAGTTGGTGCCGAACTTCAAGCTGTGGTTGCCGGCCTGCATCGAGAAGTCGTCGCGGAACTGGTACTTGCGCTCAAGCGTCGCCTGCGGTGTGTTAACGTTCGGCCCGATCTCGATGTTGCTGTTGGCAAAAGTCAGGCGCGGGTTAGTGGTCACGCCG
>DATHBB010000005.1:0-28284 GCA_035296385.1 Pyrinomonadaceae bacterium
TTTGAGCAGTTCGTCTGGGATTTAGAGAGCCGCGGAGTGGCGGACATAGATATTCCTGTTCTTATTATAGGCATAGATAGTTAATCAATTTGAGATTTATGAACCTCGAAAAACTAAACCAGCGAGTGAGCGCGGCGCGCAAGGAGACGGAGGCGCGTGGGGAGACGTTTTATCCGGGGCCGAGCCGGATTCATCTGGCGGCATGATAAACTACGGGTATGCTTTGAGGGTATATTATGAAGACCATCGAACTAACAATTGAAGAGTCGGTGCTGGCGGAGGTGGATCAGGCAACGCGCGCATTGGAGATGTCACGTGAGGATTTCGTGCGCACTGCGTTGGAGCGGGCGGTGCAGCAGCGGGAGATGATCGCGCTGGAGCAAAAACATGTGCGCGGGTACATTAACCAGCCGCAAGCGCCCGAAGAGGTCGCCGAATGGGAGGACGAGCAGGCTTGGGGTGAGCCATGAATCAGGGCGACGTTTACTGGCACACCTTCCGCGCGCCCGATAAGCGCCGCCCCGTGCTGATCCTGACACGCAACTCGATCATCCCTTTCCTCCAGAGCGTCACTGTTGCTCCGCTCACGAGTACGATCCGTGGCATTCCGTCGGAAGTGATTCTGACGCCGGCAGAAGATGGCGTATCCACTGATTGCGCCGTGAATGCTGATAACCTCCAAACTATCCGGAAGGCCAGCCTCAGCGGGTACATCACGCACCTGTCGCTTGAGCGGATGCGCGAAGTGCGCGCGGCCATCGAGTTCGCCCTGGGCTTTGACGCTCTGACCTGAGCGCTATTTGAGATTCAACCGTCAGTGGTTGCAAGACATGAACCTGAGTAAACTTAACGAGCGAGTGAGCGCGGCGCGCAAGGAGACGGAGGCGCGTGGGGAGACGTTTTATCCGGGGCCGAGCCGGATTCATCTGGCGGCGTTTCCGCCGAAGGAGCGTTGGGACGATTGGGTGGAGCTGGATTCGCGCGCGTGGCCGGAGCGCGTGGAGCGTCGCTACATGCTCGTGCCGACGACGTGCTTCAACTGCGAGTCGGCGTGCGGGCTGTTGGCTTATGTTGACCGCGAGAGTTTGCAGGTGCAGAAGTTCGAGGGCAATCCGGAGCATCCCGGCTCGCGCGGGCGCAACTGCGCGAAAGGCCCGGCGACGCTCAATCAGATTACCGATCCCGACCGCATACTTTACCCTTTGAAGCGCGCGGGGAGGCGCGGCGAGGGCAAGTGGGAGCGCGTCGGTTGGGACGAGGCTTTGAACGCCATCGCAGGGCGCATCCGACGGGCGATTATTGAGAAACGTCATAACGAGGTGATGTATCACGTTGGGCGACCGGGCGAGGACGGCTTCACCGAAAGGATACTCGCGGCGTGGGGCGTGGACGGGCACAACTCGCACACGAACGTCTGTTCGTCGTCGAGCCGCGCGGGTTATCAATACTGGATGGGGCTGGATCGTCCGAGTCCGGATCATGCGAACGCGAAGGTGATCTTCCTCATCAGTTCGCACCTCGAAGCGGGGCACTATTTCAACCCGCACGCGCAGCGCGTCATCGAGGCGAAGGCCGACGGCGCGAAGCTCATCGTCTTCGACACGCGTTTGTCGAACACGGCGACGCACGCGGATTATTTCGTCTCGCCTTACCCGGGTTCGGAGCCCGCCATCGTGCTCTCGATTGCGAACTATTTGATCGCGCGTGATCTTTACAACGTGGAGTTCGTCAGGCGCTGGTGGAACTGGGAAGAGTTTATGGCGGTCGAGCATCCGGAGCGCGAGACGAACTTCGAGAATTTTCAGGCGCTCTTGAAAGAACTCTACGCCGAGTACACGTTCGAGTTTGCCGCGCGCGAGTCGGGCGTCGATGCGAAAGTTATAGAAGAGATCGCGCGTGTGGTGGCGACGGCGGGGACGCGTTTTTCGAGTCACAACTGGCGCTCCGCGTCGGCGGGCAACAGCGGCGGCTGGCAGGTGACGCGTACGCTCTTCATGTTGAACGCTCTGCTCGGCGCGGTGGCGACGGAGGGCGGCGTGTTCCCGAACGCTTGGAACAAGTTCGTGCCGAAGCCGATTCATACGCCGCCGCACCCGCCGCGCTGGAACGAACTCACTTGGCCGCGCGAGTACCCGCTCGCGATGAACGAACTGTCGTTTCTGCTGCCGCACTTTCTGAAAGAGGGGCGCGGAAAAGTGGATGTCTATTTCACGCGCGTCTATAACCCCGTGTGGACGAACCCCGACGGCTTCAGTTGGGTCGAGATGTTGAACGACGAGAGCTTGATCAACTGCTACGTCGCGCTGACGCCGACGTGGAACGAGACGGCTTACTTCGCGGACTACATCCTGCCGATGGGGCACGGCTCGGAGCGCCACGACGTACATTCTTACGAGACGCACGACGCGCAGTGGATCGGCTTTCGCCAGCCGGTGCTTCGCGTGGCGCGCGAAAGGCTTGGCGCGAAGATCGCGGACACGCGCGAGATCAACCCGGGCGAGGTGTGGGAGGAAAATGAATTTTGGCTGGAACTCTCGTGGCGCATTGATCCGGATGGCGCGCTCGGCATACGCCAGTACGTCGAATCGAAAGAGAGGCCGGGCGAGCGCCTGAGCGTTGACGAGTATTACAGCTACATCTTCGAGAACTCCGTGCCGGGGTTGCCGGAGCGCGCCGCGTCGGAAGGGTTATCGGCGTTCGAGTTCATGCGTCGCTACGGATCGTTCGAGGTGAAGAAAAAAGTCGGCGCAGTTTATCAGGAGAGCGTGCCGGAGGAAGAGTTGGAAGACACGCGCACGGACCATTTCGGTCGCGTGTTCACGAAGACGCCGAAGCCGCCCACGCTCAACATCGTGCCGATTCCGAGTCCGGACGGCGACGCGGAAGGGCGCCGTCTCGTCGGCGTGAGCGTTGACGGCGAGGCGCTTCGCGGTTTCCCGACGCCGAGCGGGCGGCTCGAATTTTATTCGCGCACGCTCGCCGACTGGGGCTGGCCCGAATACATCATTCCGACCTACATACGCAGCCACATACACCCCGACAATCTCGCGGAAGACCAGACGGTTCTCATCTCGACCTTCCGCCTGCCCGTGCAGATTCACACGCGCTCCGCCAACGCCAAGTGGCTCGACGAGATCGCGCACACGAACCCCCTGTGGATTCACACGTCGCACGCCGCGCGTTTAGACATACGCACGGGCGACCTCGTGCGCGTCGAGACGGAGATCGGCTACTTCGTCGTGCGCGCGTGGGTGACGGAAGGGATCAAGCCCGGGATAGTCGCGTGCAGTCATCACATGGGGCGTTGGAAGTTGAAGGAACAGGGGCAGCGGCAGATGATGGCGACCGTCTCGCTCGATCATCAAGGCGAGCGTTGGGGCTTGAAACGCGAACAGGGCGTTGCGCCTTACGAGTCTGCGGACGCGGACACCTTGCGCATCTGGTGGACGGACGTGGGCGTGCACCAGAACTTAACTTTCCCCGTCCACCCCGATCCAATTTCGGGGATGCACTGCTGGCATCAGGCCGTGCGCGTCACGCGCGCCGAAGCGACGGACGCCTACGGCGACATCTCGGTTGACACGGAGAAGTCACACGAGGTCTACCGCAAGTGGCTCGCCGAGACGCGCGGCGCGGATCAGTTTTCGCCCGACGGCACGCGCCGCCCCTACTGGCTCCTGCGCCCGCTCAAACCGTCGAAAGAAGTTTACCGTCTGCCGGACAAGGCGGAACTCGTGAGCAGCGAGTGATGGAACTGTTTCGCGCCCTCGCCGTGTTTGCAGAGCCGCCGATGAAAGAGAGCGCTCGCGTAGCCGCTGCGCTCGACCTCGGCGCGCTCCCCGAAGCGAGCGAGTACACCGAAACTTTCGCCTTCCAACTCTACCCTTACGCCTCCGTCTATCTCGGCGCGGAGGGGATGCTCGGCGGCGAGGCGCGCGATCTGATCGCGGGCTTCTGGCGCGCGCTCGCCGAGACGCCGCCCGCCGAACCCGATCACATCTCCGTGATGCTCGCGCTCTACGCGCAACTCTGCGAACACGAAACAAGCGAGCGCGTTGAGGCGCGGCGCGAGAGTTGGCGACGCGCGCGTCGCGCGTTTCTGTGGGAACACTTGCTCAGTTGGCTGCCCGCCTACCTCTCCAAGTTGACGGAGATCGCATCGCCGTTTTACCGCCGCTGGGGGGAGATGCTGCTCGACGCGCTCTGCGAAGAAGCGCGCGCGACGGCAGGAGCAGGAGGAGAGCCGCCGCAACTTTCTCTGCACTTGCGCGGGGCTGTGGGTCTAGTCGATCCGAGAGAGGGCGAGACGCGAGACTTTTTGCAGTCGCTTCTCGCGCCTGCGCGCAGCGGGATGATCCTCGTGCGCTCGGATTTGAGCCGCGCCGCGCGCACGCTCGAACTCGGCCTGCGCGTGGGCGAACGCAAGTATGTACTCGAATCGCTGCTCGCGCAGGACGCGCGCGGCGTGCTCGGCTGGCTCGCGCGCGAAGCGTGCGCGTGGGGCGAACGCCACCGCGCCTTGCGCGACACTCTCGGCGACGCGGCGCGCGCGTGGGAGGTGAAGGCCGAAGCCTCTGCGCAACTACTGGAAGAACTCAAGACCGCGACCGACGCGGAATTTGAAACGGCTTCCGGCGGCTGAATACAAAAATCTTCACCGCAGAGGCGCAGAGCAGAGCCGCAGAGATTCGCAGAGAAGAATTAAAAGTTTTCTCTGCGCCCCTCTGCGTAAACTCTGCGCCTCTGCGGTGAATGCTTTCCTCGCACCTAACTCCAAGCCGCGATATTTCCCGTTCTCCTGCTCCCGAAAAAATATTTGTAACTTTTCCCGTCCTCAACTGTTTTAGGGGCGTACAGTGTTTTTATGGTGCGCGACGAAGAAGATGAGTTTGCAGTTATGTTTCACGAGTTCTACCCCGGCCTGTGCCGTTTTATCGCATGCCTGCTGGGAGGGCGCGGCGCTTCCGGCACGGCGCAGGACATCGCGCAGGAGAGTTTTTTGCAGTTGCACCGGACGGGGTTGCGGAGTTTGCCGGAAGGCGAGGCGCGTTTCTGGCTCTACCGCGTGGCTCGCAACTTCACCCTGAACGAGTTGAACCGGCACAACACGCGCCACCGACTCTTTGGAAAGATGGTTGACGTGTTCCGCGCACACGTGCCGACGCCGGAAGAAGAATTCGAGATGGCCGAACGCAAAGATCAGGTGATTGACATGTTGAAGACGCTGCCCGAACAGCAGCGCGCCGCCCTGCTCCTGCGCGAACAGGAGGAGATGAGCTACCGCGAGATCGCGTCGGTGCTGAACGTCTCCGAGGGCAAAGTCAAAGTTGATGTGTTTCGCGCGCGCACGGCTTTGCGCGAACGTTGGGGAAAGCGTGAGAGGGCGCTCGCGCAACGGAGCGGTCAGGCCGGTTGAAGACAGGCGGGCGTGGAAGTTAGCAAGCGGTGATAACTATGAAATGCGTCTGGACACAAAAAGTTTCGCACTTGATTGACGGCGAACTCGCGCACGCAGAGGCGCGCGAGGTGGAGCGACATCTCGAAGCCTGCGGCGACTGCCGAGAGGCGCGCGAAGATTTTCTGCTGCTGCGGCGACAACTCGCCTCTTACCGTCTCGACCTCGACGCTTTCGCCGAACGCCGCGCGCTCAAACACATCCTCTCCGGCGGCAAAGATGCGGCGAAGGTGAAACGTGAAAATGCTGCCGCGCCCGTGCGCCGACGCTACGCTAGCGCCGGTGTGTTCGGGATGCCGCGCCTCAGTCCCGTCGGGTTGGCCGCGCTGTTGCTCATACTCTTCGGGGTCGCCGTCGGCGTCGTCTCTCTGTTGAATTCGCGCCGACAAACTGTGGAAATTGCGAAGACCGGCGCAACGCCCGCCCCGTCCGCGAACGCGAACAACGAAGCGAACACGGGCGCGCAAACCGCGCCGCCGACAGTTCCGAACGATTCGACGGCGCGCGACAATAAATCTGACGGCGGGGCGAGCGTCGCCGAAAATAATCCGAAGCAAGCGCGCACGGAATTAACGAACGACGCGCGCCGGAGAAGCGTGTCGAGCGCGCGCACAGGCAACCGTGCGCGACGCATCGAGAGCGCGGGTCGCAAAGTTCCGCAAACGTCGCCGCGTCTCGACGCGATGCCGATTGACGCGCCCGTCGCGGAGTCTGCGAGAAATGATGTCGAGTCAGTTGACAACGGCATCGGCGCGGTCGAAGCGAGCGATAACGATGCCGCGCGTCGCGTTGTGGAAGTGTCGGGAGAGATTGATGCCGCGCGGCATGTCGAACAGGCGCAGTTGCTTCTGCGTTCGTTTCGCAACGCGCGCCCGGACGAGCAGGGACGCCGCGCCTCTTCCGATCTCGCTTACGACAAACAGCGCTCTAAAAAGTTGCTCTACCAGAACATCGTGCTCAGGCGCGAGGCGGCCAGTCGCGGCAACCTCCCCGTAGAATCTCTGCTCGACAGTCTTGAGCCGATCTTGATCGACATCGCCAACTTGCCGGATCGTCCCGCGCCCGCCGAAGTGCGCGCCATCAACGAGCGCATGCGCCGCCAGAATCTCGTCGCCATGCTTCAAATCAGCGCGGTCGAATCCGCCTCCGCGCGATCATATTAACTAGAAGGAAACTGTCATCATCATGTCACACGCATTCAACTTCCGGCTCCGCACGCGTCGCCTCCTGACGTTTCGCTCCGGCGTCGCGCTGACGCTCGCGATCTTTTTAGTCGTCGCCTGCGCGCTCTTGAGCCGCGCGTCTCTCGCCAACGGAGCGGAAGATCAAGACCTCGCCAAGCTCAACCGCTTCGTGCAGACGGGCAACACGCCCGCGATGAAGTTGTTTCGCGAAGGGCGCGACCTCATCGAGAACGAGGAATGGGCGCAGGCCGCGGAGAAGTTTCGCGGCTTCATCAACTCTTACCCGCGCGACAACGACGTGGACGCAGCGCTCTACTGGTACGCCTACGCGCTCAAGCGGCAGGGCAATCCGAAAGAGGCCGCGAAGGCTTTGCAGCGTCTGATCAGGGAATACCAGCGTTCGGGCTGGCGCGATGAGGCCGACGCGCTCCTGACCGAACTCGCGCCCTCGCTCGGACAGACCGACATTATCGACAACGCGCTCAGCAAGGAGAACGAGGAACTCAAGATCATCGCGCTCCAGAGTCTCTTCAACTCGAACCCCGAACGCGCGATGTCTTTCGTCGCCGAGTGGTTGAAGCCCAACTCGACCGCGAGCCGCCGCATGAAAGAGGCCGCCGTCTCGCTGCTCGGCGCGCACGGCGGCAAGCAGGCGATCCCCATACTTCTCGACATTGCGCGCAATCAGCCCGACGTGAAGTTGCGGCAGACCGCTATCCATCGTCTCGGAGAAGAGGGCGGCGAGGCCGTGATAGACGACCTGATGCAAATCTATGCCGCCGACCGCGAAGGCAAAATCAAACAACAAATTCTGCACGCCTTCTCCGAGATGAAAAGCCCGCGCGCGCACGCCAAACTGCTCGACATCGCGCGTAACGCTTCCGAGTCTGTCGAAATGCGCCGCTCCGCCATTCACCGCCTCGGCGAGCGTGAAAACCCTTCGGCGCTCAACGATCTCTTACAGGTTTACGAAGCCGACTCGAACGTGGAAATCAGGCGCCAGATTATTCACGCCATCGGCGAATCAAATGACCCTCGCGCGGCGAGCAAGCTGATTGAGTTTGCCCGCAGCGCACCTAACGTCGAACTGCGCCGACAGGCCATACGCCAACTCGGCGAGAAGGACGACGAGGCGATGCTCGACGAACTGATGCGGCTCTACCAGTCGGATCAGCCCATCGAAATCAAGCGGCAGATCATCAACGCCTTCTCCGAGATGAAAAACCCGCGCGCGAAAGCAAAGCTGCTCGAAGTGGCACGCGCCGCGGGCGAGAACGTGGAGCTACGCCGCGCGGCCATCCATCGCCTCGGCGAAGCTAACGACAGCGCGTCGCTTCAGATGCTGATCAGTCTCTACGACGGCGAGTCAAACGGCGAGATCAAGCGCCAACTGATTCAAGCCTTCGGCGAGTCGAAGCAGAAGGAGGCATTGCGCAAACTCATGCAAATCGCGCGCTCCGACGCTTCGGTTGACCTGCGCCGCGCAGCCATCCGTCGCATAGGCGAGAGCAGAGACCCGGAAGCGCTGAAATTTTTGGAAGACATACTCAAGCCCTAAAGGGCTGTCAGTTGTCAGTGGTCGGTTGTCCGTTGCATGTGGCAATCCATTTGAGTTGCTAAAGACGGAGTTGATCAACTGACGACAGGCACAAAACAACTGACAACTGACAACTGACTAATAACAGTCCCCTCGAAAGGAATTCATCATGCGTAGATCATTCTCGTTCGGTTCATTCTTGCTCGGCCTGGTCGTTCTCGGCTGCACGGCCTCCTGCGCGCGTGCCAACAACGCTGCGGCCATCGAAGCGACGACGCTCTCCGCCTTCGGCACGCCGCCCGCTTATGCCGCCGTCGCCATCGCGCCGCAAACGACAGGCTTCATCACGGTCGAGGGCGCGGACCTGCGCGCGAAACTCGACGCCGCCGCGAGCCGCGCACGCGCGTCGCGCACGCCTTACTGGTCGGCCTACGCCTTCGACGTGCGACCGGGCGTGGCGGTCGATCCGGGCGGCGGTGAGTTTCACGGTTCGATGAACACGAGCGGCGGCACGACCGTCTTCGTCGGCAGTTCGCGCGGCATGACGGTCGAGACGCGCAACCTCGCCGTCTTCCTCCTGCGCGACGGCGCGGGCGGCGCGGTCACGCGCATGGAAATTTACAACCTCGACCGCAAACGCGAATACAGCGGCTATCCCGTCTATTGGCTGGGGCGCGCGGCGAACGAAGAGAGCCTGAACTATTTGCGCGGCCTCGCGGAAACTACCCCTGCGCCCACTTCGACCACCAACGCCGGACTGCTCAACCAGCACGCCGTGCTCGCCGTCGGCCTGCACGACGACCCGCGCGTCGCCGCGATGCTCAAAAGTTTCATAGGCAGTTCGCGCAACCCGAAGGTGCGTTCCACGTCCGTCTACTGGCTCGGACAGGTCGGCGGCGAAACCGAGTTCCTCGCCAATATCGTGCGCAACAACGGCGAGACGAAAGACCTGCGCCGACAGGCCGCGCACGCCATCGGCGAGAGCCGCGACCGCGCCGCGCTCACGATTCTTCAAAGCCTTTATGAAGGCGTCGTCGAGCGCGATGTCAAGCGCGGCATCATCCACGCCGTCTCGGGCAACGAGAACAAAGAGGCCGCGACGGCGTTCCTGCTGAAAGTGGCGAAGACCGACACGGACAAGGAGTCGCGCCGCACCGCCGTCCACGCGCTCGGCGAAGATGGAGGCGATGCGGTCATCGATCAATTGGCGGGCATCATGTCGAACGACCCTGATACGGACGTGCGACGCGCCGTGCTCCACGCGTTCGCAGAGATCAAGACGCCGCGCGCGCAGGCGAAAATCCTTGAGGCCGCGCGCACGGGCAGTCATCCGGACCTCCGCCGTCACGCCATACACATGCTCGCCGAAGTCGAAGGCGAGGCGATGATCGACGAGTTGATCAAACTCTACGACACGGAGCAGAGCAACGACATGCGGCGACAAATCCTGCACGCCTTCGGCGAGATGAAGAGCACGCGCGCGGAAGACAAACTCTTCGCCGTGGCGCGCGACGCCTCCGGCAACGCAGACTTGCGGCGTCACGCGATCCACATGATCGGCGAGCGCGCGGGCAAGCGCAGTCTCGATCTGTTGCGCGAGACGGTCGAGAGTTCGAGCGCGGAGACGCAAATTCAGATGCAGGCCGTCCACGCCATCAGCGAGCGACCGGCGGAAGAATCCGTCCCGCTGCTCATCAAGGTCGCGCGCACGCATCCGAATCAGCAGGTGCGCCGCCGCGCCATACACGTGCTCGGTGAATCGGGCGACCCGCGCGCGCTCGAATTCTTCCGCGAAGTGCTCAGAAGCGAAAAGGAGTAAACAAAGATGAGATCGAACTTAAAACTTTCCGTCGCCGTCTTCGCCCTGCTCGCTTTGGCGTGCGTCGCTCCGGCGGGCGCGCAGAAGTTGAAGGACAAGAAGAAAGAGAAACGCTTCGACCCGGTCGTCAAACAAAACATCGCCGACTACGCCGGTCGTTACGACAGCGGGGGTGATTACTACCTGGAGATCACGTTCGGCACGGACGGGCAACCATCCATCGTCAGTCAGGAGGGCGCGCGTCGCGCGACGATGCGCGACATACGCTTCACGGGCGCGCGGCTCACGGCCACACGCGTCTATGCCGACGGCACGACGAAAGAGTTCGAGGCCACGTTCGGCAACCGGATCGTAAACGGCGACAGCCGCTTCGGTATCCGGATGGAAAATTTTCAAGTGAAGATAGACGACTTCATGCTCGACAGAGTCTTCTATCGGCGCGAATCGAAGCCTTGAAACTTCGATTCGCGCGAGCGGCTTTTGTCATAAGCGTCGCCGCGCGGATCGCACATCACACAGGCACGGGGAGCGCGCGAGGAAGCGCAGAGGGAAGGATTGGCCTCCGAATCTCCGCGCGTCCACTCTAAGCTCTGCGTGCCTCTGTGATGCGCGATTCGCGTCACACTCAACTCTGTAAATCCATTACATCAAGCGCGGCCTGTTTGCTTGAGAGCAAAGCAGGCGGTCGGAGAAGTGCGCGCGAAAATCGCCGGACGCTGGATGCAGCACGGCGCGGCGGAGAATCAACATGAAACGAATAATAACGCTCTGTATCCTCATCATCTTTTTCTCGCTCGCCGCACGCGCGCAGGAACCGTCGCCCGCGCCCGTCGCGCCGACGCCTGAGCCGCAGCCGTCGGTCTTGAAAGTGTCCGACGTGAAAACATCCGACACGCTCACCGTAGCGCCCGCCGTGGCCGCGACTCCTGCCGCCGCGACAAAGGGCGCGAAGAATGCGAGCGTCGTGTTGCCGCCGGAGAAAGCCGCGCCCCTGCGCGTCGTGCGCTTCGAGCGTGCGCCCGTCATCGACGGCAAGTTGGACGATGAGGTGTGGAAGTCTGCGGTCGCGCTCAAAGACTTTTATCAAATTCAACCGGGCGACAACATCGGCGCGTCGAAGCCGACCGAAGCGTGGCTCGGCTACGACGCAAAATTTCTCTACTTCGCCGTGCACGCTTACGACGAGCCTGACAAGGTGCGCGCCACTGTGGCGCGGCGCGATAACGTCTTCGGCGAAGACAACGTGCGTATCTTTCTGGACACCTTCAACGATCAGCGCAAGGCTTACGTGCTCGGCTTCAACCCGCTCGGCGTGCAGCAGGACGGCGTGTTGACCGAAGGGCAGGGGACGGATTTCAGCGTTGATATCGTGATGGAATCGAAGGGGATGTTGACGGCGGACGGCTGGACGCTGGAAGTTGCGATCCCGTTCAAGTCTCTGCGCTACGAAGCGGGCAAGGGCAAGCTGTGGGGCTTTCACTTGTGGCGCAACATTGATCGCTTCAACGACGAGATCGATTCGTGGATGCCCATCTCGCGCGACAAGTCGGGCACGCTCAATCAGGCCGGACACATCACGGGGCTGGAAGGCATCTCCACCGAACGCTCGCTCGAACTCATTCCGAGTTTCACCATCTCCGAGACGGGCAAGCGCGTCCGCACCATCGCGCCGAGCACGCTCTCGCGCAATCCGAATTTGATTGATCCCGGTCGCTTCGTCAACCAACCCATCGAACTCGACCCCGGACTCACGGCCAAACTCGGCATCACGCCCACAGTCACGCTCGACTTCGCTTTGAATCCGGACTTCGCGCAGGTCGAGGCGGATCAAACCGTCGTCACGGCCAATCAGCGCTTTCCCATCTTCTTCCAGGAGAAGCGCCCCTTCTTTCTCGAAGGCATCGAAATCTTCCGCACGCAGATCGCCGCCGTCCACACGCGCGCCATCGTCGATCCCGACATGGCCGCGAAGCTCACGGGCAAACGCGGTCGTAACACCTTCGGCCTCCTCGTCGCCTCCGACAACGCGCCCGGCAATTTCAGCGCGGAAGAACGCGAGGCCAAGCGCGACGAGATCGCGAGCCAGCCCGACCCCGCCGCGCGTCAGGCGATTGAGGCGCGCTTCAACCGCTTTCTCGACAAGAACGCGCTCGTCGCCGTCTTGCGTCTTAAGCGCGACGTGGGGAAGGAAAACTCCATCGGCCTTTTGGCGACGAGTTACAACTTCGTCGAGCGGCACAACCAACTCGGCGGCTTCGACGGTCGCTTTCGTCTGGACAAGCAGACGACCTTCGAGTTTCAAGTGCTCGGCACGCACTCGCGCCGCTTCTTCTACGATCCCGATCTAGGTCGGTCGCTCTATCGCAACGGCAACGGCTTTGTCTACGCCTACAATCTCAACAAGAGCGGGCGGCACTTCGGCGTCAACCTGAACGGCGTCGGGCGCACGCGCGACTATCGCGCCGACGTGGGCTTCACGCGCCGCGTCAACTCCAACAACCACAATCTCAATTTGAGCTACAACTCCGAGCCGAAGCCGAAGGCTAAGATCGTCTCGTTCAGTCTCTACAACTACATCGGCGGCAACCACGACTGGCAGGGCAACTTGCAAAACTGGAACGACGAATTTCAGTTCGGCCTCAACTTCCAGCGGCAGACCTTCTTCCGCGTCGGCTATAACGGCGGCTACGAGCGCATCTTCGAGTCGGAGTTCGGCGCGAACCGCACGAATACGCGCGCCGGAGCGTTCGCGGGCGAAAACTCGGAGCGTGCCGCCTACCTCAAGAACGCCTTCGCCTATGGCGGCTCGACCGTCAACAAGCAACTCTCTTTCTTCACCTTCTTCGGCTATCGCTGGGGCGCACTCGATTTCGACTTCGGCAACCTGCCCAAATACCCGCGCGTCAGCCCCGCCGCGCTCGCCGACCCCGACGCGCCGCTCGACCCCGGCGCGGGCAACCTCTTGCAGTACGAACTCAACCTCGACTACAAGCCGACCACCGCGCTTTCGAGTTCGCTCACCTTCATCAAGAACCGCCTGACGCGCCGCGACACCGGCCTCGTCGCCTTCGACACCAACATCGTCACCCTGCGCACGACCTACCAGTTCTCGCGTTTCACCTTCCTCCGCGCGCGCGTCGATTACGACTCTCTCTCCGCAAACGCGCGCGGCCAGTTTCTTTTAGGTTGGACGCCGAACCCGGGCACGGCCTTCTACGCCGGTTACAACGACGACCTCAACCGCAGCGGCTACAACCGCTTCACAGGCCAACTCGAACCCGGCTTCCGCCGCAACGGGCGCACCTTCTTCATCAAAATGTCCTACCTCATCCGGCGCAGCTATTAAAGACAGTGACGCGTGACAAGTGACGAGTGACAAGTGAAACCGAAAACTGTTTTGATTTAACTCGTCACTCGTCACTCATCACTCGTCACTGCTTTTAGCCGTTTTTACAGCGAAATCGGTCGGGGGCGGGGAAATCTCCGCCCCCGACCTGCGTTTTGCGCCCCGAAATTCGCTTTAATTTCGCTTTAATTCGC
The DNA here is from genome assembly GCA_035296385.1 of Pyrinomonadaceae bacterium. GTDB lineage: Bacteria > Acidobacteriota > Blastocatellia > Pyrinomonadales > Pyrinomonadaceae > JAIVJZ01. The sequence continues at coordinate 13,536 of DATHBB010000005.1, forward strand.
TTTCCCGCCGCCGTTTTTACTTTTATCCTCGCACGGCTGAAACTTTTTACTCCCAATCCGCACTAACACGGTGGACAGGATGCGGAACGGCTAGCTATGGAAGCATTGAGCGGGACATTGATGGTAGCGCAGCAACAGGTCGCACACGCCGAAAAGCCTCTGATGAATAGTCCTGAGCAACTCGTAGCAGCGGCGCGGCGTGGCGATCAGGATGCCTTCCGGCACATCTTCGACAGGTGGGCGCGCCCCGTCGTGTCATTCATCTACGACATGGTCGGCGACCGCGCGCTCGCGGAGGATTTGACGCAGGAAACCTTCGTACGTGCCTACAAATATTTGAGCGCGCTGCGCGACGACACGAAGTTCTCGACGTGGCTCTTCAGCATCGCCAAGAACGTCGCGCGCGAGCACTTGCGCTCGGCGCACAGCCGGAGCAGGAAAGTTGACCTCGACGACGAGACCGTCCTTGAGTTGCACGACGAGAGGCCGACGCCCGCGGGCGCGCTCTTAGACAAAGAGTTGAACGGCGTCGTGCGCCACGCGCTCGGCGCGCTCGACGAAGATAAGCGGCTGGTCTTCACGTTGAAGATTTTTCAGCAGCGCAGCTACGAGGAGATCGCGGAGATCACGGGGTTTTCGGTGCCGAAGGTGAAGACCGATTTGCACCGCGCGAGGACGGAGATGCGTCGGCGCATGAGTCCTTATCTGGGGGTGAAGCAATGAAGTGTGAGGAATGCACGACAAACGCGCTCGAAGAATTTCTGGACGGCGAACTCGACGCGCGCCGCGCCGCAGAGACCGAGGCGCACCTCGCCGCCTGCCAGAGATGCGCCGCCGCGTATGAACGGCTGCTCGACGAGCAGAACGTCTACGCCGCATACGAGCGCGACGTGCAGGTGACGCCGCAGATGTGGGCCGGTGTTGCGACGAGGATCGCCGTCGAAGCGGAGCCGCAACGTGAGGCGAACATTATCCGAAGAGTTCGCGCGTGGCTCGCCGAAGTTTTCGTCGCCCCGCGTTTCAGCCCCGTGTTCACGGCGGCCTTGATGCTCCTCGCCATCGGCGCGACCGCCGGTGTGATGAAGTATCTCAACCCGCAGACGGGAATGCCTGCCGTCATCGCGGACGGGCGGAGCGCCACCGCCACGCCGGAACAGAGGAACGTCGCGCAGCAGCCTGCGCCGGAAACGACGCCGAGCGCCGAGCCGTCGAAGCCGCAAACGGGAACGCCTGTCGTCGTCGCAAACGGTCAACCGGACGAAGGCGAGAAATCTCAGAAGGCCGCGCCGCAACAACGCAGGCGCGACGCGGAGCGCAAATTCGCGCAACCTGCGAACGATCCGGCGCAGGTTCTCGCCGCCGCCCTGAACGGCGAACAAATCAGGCGGCAGCGTGCAACGGCGCGGCTCGTGAGCGAGGCGGAGTCGAAATACGTCGCGGCGATCAAGATGCTTTCGGAGGACGTGAACCGCAAGCGCACGCGGCTCGACCCGCAAGTGGCCGCTCGCTTCGACGAGACGCTCGCCACCATCGACCGCTCGATTGCAGAGACGCGCCGCACCGTGCTCAAACACGGCAACGATCCGGTCGCCGTACAGTACATGCTCTCGGCCTACGCCAAGAAGGTCGAAGTGATGCGCGAGATGGCCGCCCTTGATTAAGAAGAATTTTATTTCCTTTGAAGTTGTAACTCGAACGCCTGTAGGTCTTGAAGTGCCATGAATAAGAAAACTCTAACCGCATTAATCGTCGCCGCCGCTGTCCTGCACGGCACGGCGCTCAGAACCGTCACGCGCGCGCAGGAACAGCCTAAGTCTGCGGGCGGCGGCTCGGTCGCGATCAGCAATCAATCGGGACGCGTGCAGATCAAACTTGAGCGCGGCAGCCGCGTCGCCATCAACAATCGCTACGGGCGCATCACGATCACGGGCTGGGATCGCGACACGGTCGAGGCGACGGCGACGAGCGACAAGGGCGCGGAGGCCGTGCAGGTCGAGATGACCGCCGACCCCTCCGCAACCGAATCCGTGCTGACGCTCACAGTGCCCGGTCGCCCCGGCCAGCGCGGCCCGTTCCCGTTCGTCTATAGCATGCCGGAAGTCAACATCAACCCGCGCATCTACACGGCCCCCGCACCGCCGAGCAACCCGACCCCCGCCCCTCAAGTGCAGGGTCAAGCGCCGCCCGCACCGAAGTCCAAGCCCGCGCCGAAGCCGAAGCCCGCCAAGGCCAAGCCCGCGGGCGACGACGATGACAATGACGATAACAACAACAGCAACGTCATCATCGTGCCCGTGCCCGACGTGCTCGTTACGCCTGAGGACATCATCGTTGAAGCGCCGCCCGCGTCGCCGCCGAGCCAGTCATCGTCCGGCACGGCGAGAACTATTATAAGAAATGCTGTTAAAAGTGCGGCGCGCGGAGCAGGCACCGGCATCGGCGTCGGCGCGGGCACGGGCGTCGGCGGTGGCGAGTCAAGCGGCATCAGTTTGCACGTGAGGATGCCGCGCTATGCCAGGCTCGAAGCACTCGAAGTGCGCTCCGGCGACGTGAACATCTCTGATATTGACGGCCCCGTCTCGATCTCAAGCGGCAGCAGCAACATCACCGTCGCGCGCGTCGGCTCGCTCGAAGTGCGCGCGCGTTCCGGCAACATCAACGTTGACGGCGTCGAAGGTCTCGTCTATATCGTCGCGACGAGCGGCGTGATCAGCGTCCGCCGCACCAGAGGCGACGTGCGCGCCACCTCAATCAACGGCGACATCAACATCCACTGCATCAGGGGGCGTGTCGATGCCTCGAACGCGCGCGGCGGCATCGTGCTCGGCGGCGTCGAAGGCGACGTGGAGGCTTCAACCACCGACGCCGACATCAACTTCGTGGGCGCGATTCGCCCGCAGGGTCGCTACCGTCTGAAATCCATGGAAGGCCGCGTCATCATGGCGATCCCCGAAACGTCGCCCGGCTTTACGGCCATCCTCGACTCTTACAACAAAGACGCGGTCACAACCTTCCCCATCGCCACCGAGACGTTTGCGGGCGGCGGCGTGCGCGTCAACCGCCGCATCGTGGTCAAGCAGGGCGACGGCGGCGCGCAGATCACGCTCGACTCTTTCGGCCAGACCGTACACCTGACCAAGCTCGCGTCCGGACAGGCGACTTCATGCCAGCAGTAACTCTTTCGAGGTAAACCACAGATGAAACGCAAACCAAAGAGCGCCGCACTCTCCTTCGCCGTCGTTGCCGCCGCCACCACAGCGTTTGCCCTCACGGGCTGGCACGCCGCCGGGGCGCAGGAAAAAGATAAAGTTAAAAGCAAATCTTCCGACGCGAAAGTCTCTCCCGAAATCCGCGTCGAGCAGCCCCGATGGACGCACGCGATCCCGATGCCCGTCATCGAACCCATTGTCATCCCCGACATCAACATCGACCTGCCGGACATCAACATCAATCTGCCCGACATGAACATAGACACGGGCGGCGCCTGGTTCTACGACGACGACGACGGCGAACGTACGGAGCGCGAGGAGTTGCGGCAGACTTATCAACTCTCGGCGGGCGCGCGCGTCGAACTCTCGAACATCAACGGCTCGATTGACGTTGAGACGGCGGAAGGCAGCACGGCGGAACTACGCATCACGAGCTATTCGCGCGATCCGAATCCGCGCAAACTCGCCGTCGAACAAACAACTTCGAGTCTCGCCGTGCGCGGCGAGGCGCGACGGACGGCGGACGGCGAGCGTCTGAACTTCGACAACACGAGTTATCGCGTCTGGCTGAAACTGCCGCGCCGCTCCGAGTTGACCGTGAACGGCGCGAGCGGGAACGTACGCGTCGGCGAACTCGACGGCTCGGTTCGTCTGTCGAGCGTGAGCGGGAGCGTCGGCGTCGCGCAGGCAACGGGGTCTGCCGTCGTGTCGGGGGTGAGCGGTTCGGTCACGCTGCACATGGCGCGTCTCGGCGCGAATGGTGTGCGCGTCGAAAATGTCAGCGGCAAAGTCGCCCTGCGCTTCATGGACAACGTGAACGCAGATTTGCAGACGCGCGGTATCAAGGGGAAGGTTTACGTCGAACTGGCGAACGTCTCGGTCGAGGGCGAGATGAACCGCTCGGACTTTCGCGCGAAGGTGGGGACGGGCGGCGCGCCCATCAATATTTCCGACGTGACGGGGAGCGTGCGTCTCGCGCGCGGGCGCACGGTCGCGGAGATGCTCGGCGCGATGAAGTCTGCCGAGCGCGGCACGACGCGCATGGAGACGGCGCGCGACCTCGCGCTCTACGTCTCGAACCGGCAGGTGCGCCAGGCGATGGTCGAAGCCCTGAACGGCGAGCAGAACGGCTCGGTGAAGATGACCGCCGCGCGCGCGCTCGTGCCTTACGTCGCCGAGCCGGAAGTGCGCGACGCCTTTATGAAGTCCATCGAGTCGGGCACGGGCAACGGCGTCGTGCGCATGACCGCCGTGCGCGCCATCGCCAAACAATACGCCGCCGACAAAGGCGTGCGCGATTCGCTCCTGCGCGTCCTCGTCACCGAACAGAACGACCTCGTGCGCATGCATATCATCGGCGCGATTGCGAAGCACACGGACGACGCGAACGTGCGGCGCGCGCTCGCAGACGCGTTGAAGAACGACCGCAGCGACCTCGTGCGCATGCGCGCGGCGAACGCGCTCTCGAAGCGCGCAAATGATGCGGACATCTACGAACTGCTCCTTAATGCCGCACGCAACGACAAGAAGATGCTCGTGCGCGCGAACGCACTCGACGGTTTGACGAGCCGGATCAAAGAGCGCGCGGAGTTGCGCGAGTTGTTCGTCGGGTATCTCGATCACGAGTCGTCAATTCTGCAATACAAAGCTTTGCAGGGGTTGGTCGAACTGGGTGATCCCGCGCTCAAGACTCGTCTCGTCGCGAAGGCCAAAGAGTTGATCGCGATGCAGGCGCGCCGCCAGTGGAACGACCGCATGTTGCTCGACACGATACTACTCCTCCGACGCCTCGACGCGCAGGAGGCCGACCGCGTCATGGAGCAACTCGGGAGCGAGCGCATGAAGAGTTATTGAGAACGGACGGACGCCGGTTATTTTTTCGGGCGCTAGCGCCCGAACGCGCGAAGGCGGGTAGCGAAGTTGATGCTTCGCTACCCGCCTTCGCGTCCGTCGCGCCTGTTTCGTTACGGCGTGCAGACCTGTCCTTCGTAGTTAAACTCGCCGTCCGTCTCGGAGAAAGTCCCGTAGATGCGGAGATTTCCGGTTGCCCCGGCGTAATCACCCGTGCCCCCGGTGATGGTGGCGATGCTCACATCGTCTCCGGTGCTGTTCGGCGTGAGGTTCAAGGCGCCCGCGTCTTTGGTGTAGATGTCGCCCCGCTTCGTCCTGATGACATTGTCGGCGGTGTAGATGAAGACGCCCGTGACGGGCGTGTCCTGCGTCGGTTGGAGGCTGGTGCCGACGAGGGTGAACTCGCCGTTGATGCCGCCGTAGAGTCGCCCGCCGGCGCACAATGCGATGGGCGAGGCACAGTCGGAGGCGGGGATGGTGTACGAGGTGGCGTGCCCGCGCACCAGCTTGCATTTGGCGGCAGCTCGAACGGCGCGCGCGGCGGGGAACGCGCCGGCGGCGGCCAGTGAGACGACGAGTAAGGCGGCGATGGTGATTCGTTTGAGCATTGGGGGTTCTCCTCAAGATTAAGTGTCCTTCGATTGAACGACCGGACGTTCCGGTCGTTGCCGAGGCGAGAAGATAAACCAAGCCGCGCCTCGCTGTCATTACCTAAACGCGTAGCGATGTTTTCGATTCGGGCTGCATCCGAAAATTCGTAACCGCAAAGAGAGCCTGCGCGTTTGCGCTTGCCTTCGCGCCGTCTGTAGAATCGGGCGCATGCTTGATGTGCAAACTAACGAACTCGAACGGCGTGTGAAGGAGTCGCGCGAGGCGCTGGACGCGCACGTGCGCGACATCGTCGAATGGCACTTCAACCCGGAGACCGGCTGCCCCTTCTGGCTCGACTACGCCTCGCGCCTCGACTGGAATCCGCGCCGCGAGATTCAGACTTACGAAGACCTCTCGCGCTTCGGCTTCTTCCAGGACGAAGCGCTGCGCGGCGGCCCCGTGCGCCGCTGGGTTCCGCGCGCTTACAGCGACCGCCCCGTCTACGTCTTCGAGACCGGCGGCTCGACCGGCGTGCCCAAGTCGCGCATCAACATAGAAGATTTTCGTCTCGACTATGAAGCCTTCAGCCACACGCTCCCCGACGAAGCCTTTCCGAAGGGCGCGGACTGGCTCGCCGTCGGCCCTTCGGGGCCACGACGCCTGCGTCTCGCCGTCGAACACCTCGCGCAGTATCGCGGCGGCATCTGCTTCATGGTCGATCTAGACCCGCGCTGGGTCATCAAACTCTTGAAGACCGGACAGTCGAAACAGGCCGAAGCCTACAAGCAGCACGTCGTCGAACAGGCGCTCACCCTCTTGCGCGCGCACGACAATATTCGCTGCCTCTTCACGACGCCGAAACTGCTCGAAGCCATCTGCGAAAAAGTCTCTCTGAAAAAACTCGGCATCACGGGAGTCTTCTGCGGCGGCACGGAGATGACCCCGCAGTTTCACCGCTTCGCCGTCGAAGAACTTTTGGACGGCGTCCACTTCGCGCCGACCTACGGCAACACCTTGATGGGGCTAGCCGTCGGCAAACCGCGCCTGCCGGAAGATAACTACGCCATCATCTACTACCCGCCCGCCCCGCGCGCCATGATCGAAGTGGTTGACCCCGATAATCCCGACACGCTCGTCAACTACGGCGAGACGGGGCGCGTGCGTTTGACGACGCTGACGCGCGAGTTCTTCATGCCGCGCTTCCTCGAACGCGATCAGGCCGAGCGCGAGCCGCCCTATTTGCCCTACGCGTGGGACGGCGTGCGCAACGTACGCCCCTTCGCCAAGTTGGAGACGAACGTGGTCGAAGGCGTCTACTAAATTGTCGGGCGTCGTCTATCAAAGTAATAAGGAGAAATGGCTATGTATTATTTAGCTCGGTGCGCAGCCCTCATGCTGACATGCGGCCTAACCTTTGCCTCCGGCCTGCATAATGGAACCGTAACCCAACAATCTGACAGGTGGCAGTTGCACAGCATACCGGAAGTCGTTCAAGGTAAAGACAAGTCGGTGCCAGTAGTGGTAACCGGCATCAGCTACTACTCCAAGAAAGCCCCTGAACCGATGATCTTAGGTGTGCGGCTACTAAACCGCTCGCCCAAAAAAGTGAAGGCTGTGAGTATCCGCTGGCTGATAACAGTGGGTAAGGATCGGATTGAGCGTAAGAGGATATATCAGTGGCACAAGATGGAGTCCGTTGAGATCGCGCTGATTAGCGGGCAAATGCAGGAGATAAAGCTACAGAACCCGGAGCCGGATATGACTGCGGAACCGTTCGTAAAGGCGAACCGGGGCGAGCAGATCGAAATCAATATTGGCGTAGGTGTGGTGGAGTTCGATGACGGTTCGACATGGAGCGAGCCTGAGCCTACATCGGTGGCGACATCCAATAACATGTCGCAGCCAACTCGGCACTAGTGCCCTATCCTCAATTGGCAGCGAGCGAGTCTCACCAATGGGTTGTTAAGGGTAGAGTTGGAAATTCGGCGAACGCAAAGATAATCATGTTGCACATTCCACTTTTGCGCAAAGGCGAGCCTTATAAAAGTCTGGACGTGGTGCGCGTCGTGCATCACCGGACGCGCGAGCCGTTCGTGGAGATCAGTCAGGCGAACGCGGGTCTGATCCGGCGCGACCTCGCGGCGCAGGAGCGCGCGCGCGCGGCGCTCGCAGCGTTCACGGTCGCGGAACTCATCGAGATGTCGGTCAAGGCGGCGGAGATTTTTGCGCGCGACGAGTTGCCGGTCGGCGACGACATGCAGACGCCCGAACGATACGTCGAGCAGGTGTCGGCGACGACGGGGCTGCCGTTTGTGATGGCGCGGCGCAACATGGAGAAGATTCGCGGGGCGCTCTCGCAGATGGAGAGCGTCCTGAGAGGTTTGACGCGCAATCTGGACCTCTCGATTCTGGATCGCGGGCACGGCGAGATAGAGGGGCAGGCGGTGAGTTTCTTTCCGCGCACACAGAGCCTCGGCGTGGTGCTGCCGAGCAATTCGCCGGGCGTGCATTCGCTGTGGGTTCCGGCGGTGGCGCTCAAGATTCCGCTCGTGTTGAAGCCGGGCGGCGCGGAGCCCTGGACGCCGTATCGCATCGTGCAGGCGTTCGCGAAAGCGGGCGTGCCGCGCGAGGCGTTCGGTTATTACCCGACGGCGCACGGCGGCGCGGGCGAAATTCTCAGGCAGACGGGGCGCGGCATGGTCTTCGGCGACGTGGCTTCCGTTTCGCAATGGGCGGAGGACGGGCGCGTCGAAGTGCACGGGCCGGGCTACAGCAAAGTCGTCATCGGCGACGACCTTGTTGACGACTGGGAAAAATATCTGGACGTGATCGCCGCTTCGATTGTGGATAACGGCGGGCGCTCGTGCGTCAACGCGTCGGGCGTGTGGGTGACGCGCCACGCGGACGAGATCGCCGAAGCGTTGGCCGAACGTTTCGCGCGGATCAGGCCGCGCGCCGCAGAAGACGAGGACGCACAACTGGCGCCTTTCGCAGACCCGGCGGTCGCCGCGCGCATCTCGCAGATGATCGATCAGGGTTTACAGGAAGCGGGCGCGCGCGACGTGACGGCGGAGAAGCGCGGCGGCGAAGGGAGACTCAGCGAGTCAGGAGGGTGCTCCTATTTGTTGCCGACCGTCGTGCGCTGCGAGTCGGCGGAGCACAATCTGGCGAACCGCGAATTTCTGTTTCCGTTCGCGAGCGTAGTCGAAGTCGGGCGGGACGAGTTGCCGGAAGCGTTGGGAACGAGCCTCGTCGTGACGGCGATCACGCGCGACGAAGAGTTGATCGCGAAACTTTTATCGTCGCCGCACGTTGATCGTCTAAACCTCGGCGCGATCCCGACGAACCGGATCAGTTGGGATCAACCGCACGAGGGCAATCTGTTCGAGCATCTCTACGCGCGCAGGGCTTTCCAGAGGGCAGCAGTCGCGTCGCAGTAGTCGCATTAATGAAGATTCTCTATCTCACCGCCGGCGCGGCCAACATGTACTGCGGCAGTTGCCTGCGCGACAACGCGCTCGCCACCGAACTCCTGCGGCAAGGGCACGACGTAATGCTCCTGCCCGTCTATACGCCGACTCTGACGGACGAAAGAAACGTCAGCCGTTCCGACAAAGTGCTCTTCGGCGGCATCAGCGTTTATCTACAGCAACACGCCTCCCTGTTTCGCCGCACGCCCTGGCTCGTGGATAAATTGTGGGACTCGACCGCCGCGCTGAAGCTGGCCGCGCGCCGTTCGATTGCCGTCAACCCGAAACTTCTGGGCGAACTTACCGTCTCGATGCTCCGTGGCGAAACGGGGCGCCAGCGCAAAGAGTTCGACAAGATGGCGCACTGGCTCCGCGAGCAGGAGACGCCCGACCTGGTGACGCTGCCGAACTCGCTCCTGCTCGGCATGGCGCGCCCCATCAAACAAGCATTGAACCGTCCCGTCGTCTGCACGCTGCAAGGCGAGGATTTGTTTCTCGACGGACTCGAAGAAAGTTATCGCCGCACGTCGCTCGAACTCATACGCGCCTGCGTTCAACACGTTGACGCCTTCGTCGCCGTCAGCGAGTCTTACGCCGCGTTCATGTCCGAGCACTTGCAGATACCCGCGAGCAAGATGCGCGTCGTCCCGCTCGGCATCAATCTCGAAGATTACGAAGCGCCGGACGACGCCGCGACCACAGCGGCGGCGCGGCAGACGAACGCAGAGACTTTCACCGTCGGCTACTTCGCACGCGTCGCCCCCGAGAAGGGCTTGCACGTTTTGTGCGAGGCTTACATGCGCTTGCGCGAGCGCAAAGATGTTAAAGAGGGGCGACTCGAAGCGGCGGGCTATCTCGCGCCGGAACACGAGGAATATTTGCGCGGCATCGAGCGGCAGATGACGGAGTGGGGACTCGGCGGTGAGTTTCACTATCGCGGCGCGCTCGGACGCGAAGAGAAGATCGCTTTTTTGCGACGCGCGGACGTGCTCTCCGTGCCCGCCACTTACGACGAGCCGAAAGGCATCTCGCTCCTCGAAGCGTTGGCCTGCGGCGTCCCCGTCGTACAGCCGCGACGCGGCGGCTTCACGGAGATCGTCGAACGCACACAAGGCGGCCTGCTCGTCGCGCCTGACGACCCCGAAGCTCTCGCCGCAGGGATTTACGAACTCTGGAAAAATCCCGCGCGCCGTGCCGAACTCGGAGAGCGCGGCGCGCGCGGCGTGCGCGAGCATTACAGCGTCGCACGCATGGCCGAACGCGCGCTCGAAGTGTACGGACAAGTCAAAGGGTAAAGGGGAAAGGGGAAAGGGGAAGGCGAAGAGATGATGGTAACTGTTTTTTACCCTTTCACCTTTACCCCTTACCCTTTACCCTTCGGTCTTATCGCTTATGCTTGAAGTCAACGATCTATCGAAAGAGTATCCGACGCCGCGCGGGGCGTTGCCGATTTTGTCGGGCGTGTCGCTCAGTCTCAAACGCGGCGACGCCGTGTCGATCATGGGGCCTTCGGGGAGCGGCAAGAGCAGTTTTCTGTACGTCGTCGGCGCGCTCGAACCGCCCACGTCGGGGACGGTCACGCTCGACGGACAAAACCCGTTCGCGATGCCGGAGCGCGAACTCGCCGCCTTTCGCAACCGGCAGATCGGCTTCATCTTTCAAGACCACTGTTTGCTGCCGCAACTGACGGTGCTGGAAAACGTGCTCACGCCGACGCTCGTTGCAACGCAGGAGGCGAAGGGCGACGGGGGCGGAGAGGCGGAGCGTGCGCGCCTCTTGTTGGAGCAGGTGGGACTCACGGCGCGCAGCGAACACCGTCCGGCGGAACTCTCGGGCGGCGAGAAGCAGCGCGTTGCGCTCGCACGCGCGCTCATACGCCGCCCGCTCCTTTTGCTCTGCGACGAGCCGACCGGCAACCTCGATCACGCGTCCGCCTCGACGGTCGCGGAACTTCTACTCGAACTCCAACGGCGGCAGGAGACGATCCTCGTCGTCGTCACGCACAACGCGGAACTGGCCGCGCGTTTTCCCGTGCAGTACGAACTCGTGGAACAGAATCTCGTTCGTCGCCCGTAGGCGACGGTCAGTTGTCAGTAGTCAGTTGTCCGTTGTTTGTCTCGGGCGAGCAGGTCACTAAAGATAAAAATTCAAGTTAGTCAACACAAAAACAACTGACAACTGACTACTGACAACTGACATTTTCTTATGACAACGCTGACGCTGCTCAGACGCAATCTCGTTTACTACTGGCGCACGAACGCGGCGGTGGTGGGCGGCGTCGCGATTGCGGTGGCGGTGCTGGCGGGGGCTTTGCTCGTAGGCGATTCGGTGCGCGCGAGTTTGCGCGAACTGGTTCTGGGGCGCTTGGGCAAAACCGCTTACGTCGTTTCGGCGTCCAATTTTTTCCGCGAAGAGTTGGTCGAAGAGTTGCGCACGCACGCGCAGTTTGCGAACAGTTCGTTTGAAGGGGCGTGCCCGCTCGTCGTGTTCGAGGGCGTCGTGGTTGACGAAGGGAGCGGGCGGCGCGGCGGGGGCGTGCAGGTTTACGGCGTTGACGAGCGGTTCTGGCAATTTCAAGGGATAGACGCGGCGCGGAAGGCTTTGGGCGAGCGCGAGGTTTTGTTGAGCGCGGGGCTGGCGTCGGAGTTGGGCGCGCAGGCGGGCGGTGAAGTTTTGCTGCGCATCGAGAAGCCTTCGGCCATTCCGGTCGAATCCCTGCACGGGCGCAAGGAAGACGTGGGGCGCACCGTCCGTTTGACGATTCGAGAAGTGTTGACGAGCGCAGAACTCGGCGAGTTCAGTTTGCGACCGCAACAGGGCGCGGTGCGCGCCGTCTTCGTCCCGCTCAGGCGCGTGCAACGGGACGCTGAGCAGGAGGGGAGAGTCAACACGATCTTGCTCTCGACGCGGACGGGCGACGGCGAAGCGCAGGACGCGGACGGCGCGGCGCAGTCGGTGGTGGTGGCGAAGATTTTGCGCGAGACGTTCAGGCTCGAAGATTTGGGCATCAAGTTGCGCACGCTCGAAGCGCAGCACGCGCTGTCGGTCGAAACCGAGAGCGCGGTCGTGAATGACGTGCTGGAACGTGAGGCGAAGGAGACGGCGCGCAATTTGAACCTGCGCGCGCCCGCGATCTTTTCTTACCTCGCCAACGCGATCCGCGCGGGCGGGCGTGAGATACCTTATTCGCTCGTCACGGCGATTGACGAAGAGGGATTCGCGGAGTTGAGACGAGAGGCGGGTCAAGTTTCGGAGTCAACGATTCGAGAATCGTCGCAAGAGTCATCTCAAGAATCCCCGCGAGAATCCGCGCAAGAGTCTGCCCGAAAGTCCGCTGCGGCAGCAGAGCAAAGTGCGCCGATATTGTTGAACGATTGGGCGGCGCGCGATCTGGGCGCGCGCGTGGGCGATGCGCTGTCGCTCGATTATTACGTGTGGCGCGATGAGGGGCGTTTGGAGACGCGCACGGCGGAGTTTCGCCTGGCGGGCGTCGTCGCGATGCGTGGCCTGGCGGCGGATCGTGAGTTGACGCCGGAGTACCCGGGCATCAGCGGCACGGAGAGTTTGTCGGATTGGGACCCGCCGTTCCCGCTCGATCTGGGGCGCGTGAGGCCGCAGGACGAAGACTACTGGAAAGAGTTTCGCACGACGCCGAAAGCCTTCATCCCGCTCGCGCGCGGGCAGGAACTCTGGCAGACGCGCTACGGCAAACTCACTTCGCTGCGCCTCTATCCCGTGAAAGAAACTTCGCTCGAAGCGACACGCGCAGAGTTTGAAAAACTTTTGCGCTCGCGCCTCGACCCGCTCTCGACGGGTTTCACGCTCTACGCGGCGCGCGCCGAAGGACTCCAGGCCTCGCGCGGCGCGACCGACTTCGGCGAATATTTTCTCTACTTCAGTTTCTTCCTTGTCGTCTCCGCGCTCCTGCTCGCGGCGCTCTTCTTCAAACTCGGTATCGAGCAACGCCTGCGCGAGATCGGGCTGCTGCAAGCCGTCGGCTTCAACGCCGCGAAAATCCGCGCGCTATTTCTCGGCGAAGGATTGTTGCTCGCCGTACTGGGAAGCGTCGCGGGGCTACTGGGCGCGCTGCTCTACGGCGCGCTCGTGATGCACGGCCTGCGGACATGGTGGGTGGACGCGGTGGGCACGCGCTCGCTCTCGCTGCACGCATCGCCCTTCGCGCTTGCCGTCGGCGGCGCGGGCGGCATCCTCGCCGCGCTCCTGTGCATCTGGTGGACGCTGCGTGCGCTCGCGCCCGTCTCGACTCGCGAACTGCTCGCCGGAGCGAGCGACGCGATGACGACAGGGCGACGACGCGCCGGATGGTTGAGCAAAAAACTCGGAGCGCGTTTCGCGCGTCTCTCAACATTCTCGACGTTCGCGCGCTTCGGCGCATCAACGTCTCTCGTCGCCGCCGTCGTGTTCGCGTCGTTCGGCGTGTTGCTGCTGGCGTTTGCCGCGTTGAAGTGGGTCGGAGACGTGGCCGGATTCTTCGGCGCGGGCACGCTGCTGCTCGTCGCGTTGCTCTGTTTTCAATCGGCGTGGCTGCGGCGGCACGCGGGACTGCGCAATGCTATTCAAGGGCGCGGCTGGTGGCCGGTGGCGCGGCTCGGCTTTCGCAATGCGACGCACCGCGCGGGGCGCAGCGTCCTCTGCATCGCGCTCATCGCTTCGGCCACCTTCATCATCGTCGCGGTTGACGCCTTCCGTCGCGACCCGACGCACGCCGCCTCGATTGACAGGAAATCCGGCACGGGCGGCTACACGCTCCTCGCCGAGACGCTCTTGCCCGTCGCGCACGACCCGAACGACGCGGACGGCAGGGAATCTCTGAACCTCTCCGCGCAGGAGGAGACGGCGACGCTCGCGGGCACGACCTTCACGCGCTTTCGCCTGCGACCGGGCGACGACGCGAGCTGCCTCAATCTCTACCAGCCGCGCAACCCCCGCATACTCGCGCCCGCCGCCGGTTTCATCACGGACAACCGCTTCACGTTCGCGGACTCGCTTGCCGCGACGGACGAAGAGAAAGCCAACCCGTGGCTGTTGCTCGAACGGGATTTAACGGACGGCGCGATCCCCGTCGTCGCCGACGCCAACTCGCTCGCTTACGTGTTGCACCGCAAACTCGGCGAAGAGATCGTGTTGAACGAAGGGACGGCGCGACCCCTGCGCCTGCGTTTCGTCGCGGCGCTCTCCGACAGTTTGTTCCAGTCGGAGTTGTTGATGTCGGAGAAGAATTTTCTGCGCGCGTTCCCCGAACAGGAGGGCTATCGCTTCTTTCTGTTCGACACCGCGCCGGACGAGGCCGCGCGCGTCTCGGCGCTGTTGGAGTCGCGCCTCTCGGATTTCGGTTTCGACGCGTCGGGCGCGGGCGAGCGGCTCGCGGAGTTTCATCGCGTGGAGAACACCTATCTCTCGACCTTCCAGACGCTCGGCGGACTCGGCACGATCCTCGGCACGCTCGGACTCGCCACCGTGCTCTTGAGAAACGTACTTGAGCGCAGGCGCGAACTCGCGCTGCTGCGCGCCGTCGGCTACAACGCGCGCCACTTCGCGCTGATGGTCGTGGCGGAAAACGCTTTGCTGCTCCTGTGCGGGTTGCTGACGGGGTTGGTGTGCGCGCTC
>DATHBB010000006.1:0-34660 GCA_035296385.1 Pyrinomonadaceae bacterium
GCTTTACTCCCGAACAGATTAAAGCTATCGATCAACAAATAAGTGTGGCTCTCGATAATTTTACCGAGAAGGTCGGAAAAATTACCGGTGATGCTATAAAAACTAATCAGGGCAATATAATTAAAACAGCAGAAGCAAAAATAACCGAAGCGGTAAACAATAATCAAAGGATTATTATTGCGGCGGCACAAGAACAATCAGACCAAAAGAAAGATAATACCTTGTGGAAATTTTTTACGGCAGCTTTCCCTGTAATCTCCACCGCAGCTTTAGGCTTTTTGATATGGCAGGTCCAGACCAATATCGACACTAAGATTTCCGAAAATAACGAGATACTCAAAATTGAGTTATCTATAAGGGAGGAATTTTATAAGAAGAAACTAAACACTTATGAAAACACTCATAAACAAATGTCGCAACTCGTCGAGGCGCTTCAGAATGCTCTAGTGGACCGTGAAAGCAAAAGCAAAGCAATTGAAAGCTTAAGAGCCATGTATCAGGACTATAGCCAAAACAATTTATATATGAGTAACGACGTGGTTAATGAACTTGAAAAATTATGTGACTTAGGCACTGATTTACCACCCCTCAGAAGAAATGGGAAGACAGATATAAGTCAAATTGTAGATCAAGTTGCGAGAGTGGAAACAAAAATGAAGGAAGATTTACATGTTGATGAAATCGGCAAAGTGAGTGAAATTCTGAGGAAGAATCAGCCCAGATGATAAACAGGCCGATTCTTTACTCCACTTCCTCCTGTTCTTCGATTATTTTGAATAAAGCTTTCTGACCTTCTTGATTGCTGGTCTTAATTATATGCTCGTCCTTCGTGCCGACCTGGCATGCAAAAGTAACGCAATCACCATTTCTCGACACTACTTTGACCTTCTGTTTACAACCTCCCCAGGGGTCTGAGCAGTCTGCATCAACGCATACCGGAGCAGCGTTCATGGGTGCGTCTCTTCTTTTAGCTGTACCAGGAAAAGAACTAAGCAGGAGAGCGGCAAGAATTAGAACTGGCATGTAAGAAAGTTTTTTCATATTCGTTCCTCTTTCATGAGATTTGACGGCGGCAAAATACTGCTCTTAATAAGTATAAAATACAAATCCAAATATCTCTATCATAATATTAAAGCCGCGCCTGACAACGGCATGCAACCCGACCGCGATAAGCGCGGCTCTCATCGATAACAATCCGCAGTCCGCAATTGTATTGACACGGATGCGCGCGCGTCTTAGTCTTAGAGCGGTGGTTTTAGCGAGCGCGCGTGGCCTGTTCCGGCGTGCGGGCGGCTAACCTTTCCGGCGCGATCCGGCGCGTTACCCGAACGCTCCGAGTCGCGAGCCGGAGTTCGGTCACTACACCCTGCCAGGTCTCGCGGGTCGAAAGCGGCGACGCCGCCGCTACGCATCGCAAACCCCGATAGACGCCGCGCAAACATTCTTCAATTACAACGGATCATGCGTTACCTTCCCCCAATGTTCGACGCGCAGACGACCGCCGCCGCCGTCGCCGTAGAAGTTCCCCGTTGTCGTCGCCGTCAGCCGACGACGGCCAAGTTGTGTCGTCTTGCCGCGTCTCTTAGTTTGTTGTTCTGTTTTTTCCTCGCGCCGCAAAGCGAACGCACGTCTTCTTTCCGCGCCCAGGCGCAAATTCCTACCGCCATGCCCTTCGAGCGCGAACTCTCGGGCGGCGAAATGCACACTTATCGGCTCACTCTGAACGGCGGTCAATTCATACGCGCCGCCTTCGATCAACGCGGCGTTGATGTCGAAGTCACGCTGCTCGATGCGGGCGGGCGCGAACTCTTGCGCGTCAATAATCCCGTCGGCGTGTGGGGGCCGGAGCCCGTCTTCTTTGAAGTGGAACGCGGCGGGCAATACACGCTCATGGTCCGACCGGCGCGACCGACCGCCCCGCCCGGTCGTTACGTGTTGACGATTGACACGCGGAGCGCGCGTGACGCGGGGAATGTGGAAAGTCTGCCCGCCGATAGGGTCTTCGCCGAAGGGACGGCGCTACTCGCATCACGCACGACGGGCGATGCTTACAAGCGCGCGACGGAAAAATATAGAGAGGCGCTCAGACTTTTTCGCGCCGCCGCCGACAGGCGCGGCGAGACGACGACGCTCGTGACCATCGGCTCGGTCGCCGCCGCGCTCGGCGAACAGCAGAACGCGCTCGCCTATTTTAACGAGGCGTTGCCGCTCTTGCGCGCGGGCAATGATCGCGCGGGCGAGGCCGCAGCTTTGAGCAGCATCGCGCAAATCTACTTCGCCCTCGGCAACAAAGAACGCGCGCTGGAAAACTTCGGGTCGGCGTTGCAACTTTTTCGCGCGGTTGAAGACCGGCGCACGGCGGCCTACACGCTCGCCAACATCGGGCTGACGCACGTTGCCATGACCGAGCCGCGCAAAGGGCTGGACGCTTTTCAGCAGGCGCTCGTGTTGCTTCGCGCGGTCGAAGACCGGCGCGGGCAGGCGTTTGTGCTCAACCACATCGCGCTTGTTCATTCGTCGCTCGGCGACAAGGCCGAGGCCCGACGTTATCAACGCGAAGTGCTCGCGCTCGTCCAACAGATAAACGATTGCGCGGAGATCGCGCCCGCGTTGTCTAACCTCGCCTGGGACTCTCTGGAGACGGGCGATAAGCAGAAGGCGATAGACTATCTGAATCAAGCACTCGCATTACAAAAAAGTTGCAGCCACGACCGTTGCGGCCAGGCCACCACGCTCAACAATCTGGGCTTCGTTTATTACACGATGGGCGAGAGACAAAAATCGCTCGCGCACCTGCGACAAGCGCTGGCCTTGTTTCTTGAGTTGGAAGACAGGGAGGGCGAGGGCGACGCGTCGAGCAACTTGATGTACGCCTTGAGGGGCGGCGGTCAATGGAGCGCGGCCATCTTCTTCGGTAAACGCGCGATCAACGCGTATCAGGCGGAGCGCGAGAGTTTGCCGTCGCAAGACTTGATGGCGCAGCGCAGTTTCATCAAGTCGAAGGAGACGACGTACAGAGAGTTGGCCGATCTGCTCGTCACGCAAAGTCGTCTGCTCGAAGCGCAGCAGGTGTTGGGGCTGCTCAAAGAGCAGGAGTATCTCGATTACGTGCGGCGCAGCGGCGACGAGACGGCCTCATCGTCGCAGAAGAAGGCCGCGCTCACGCCCGCCGAGACGAACGCCGAAAAATCTCACGACGCGCTCGCAGATCAGTTGACCATGCGCGGCAGGGAGCGCGGCGCGCTTCTGTCGAAACAGGAGCGCACTCCCGAAGAAGAGCAACGCCTCGCCGCGCTCGACACCGAACTGCAAGCCTCCGGTCAAGCCTTCCAAACGTTCCTCGACCGTCTCGGCGACGAACTGGGCAACACCAAACAGGCGGCGCGCGTTGAAGACCTGCGCGACTCGCAGGCGTTGATGGACGACCTTAGAGAACTGGGTTCGGGCGCGGTCGCGCTCTACACGATTGTGGGCGCGGAGAAGTATCGCGTCATACTCGTCACGCCGGACGTGCAGAAGGCGGTCGAGTACCCGATCAAAGCCGCCGACCTCGAACGTAAAATTTTGGCCTTCCGTGAGGTGCTGCAAAACCCGCGACAAGACGCGCGCCCGCTGGCTGCGGAGCTATACAAAATACTCATCGCGCCCATCGCCAAAGATTTGCAGGGCGCGCAGGCGGAGACTCTGATGTGGTCGCTCGACGGCGCGCTGCGCTACCTGCCCGTCGCCGCGCTCTACGACGGCGAACGCTACATGGTCGAACGCTTCCGCAACGTCGTCTTCACTCCGGCGAGCAACAGTCGTCTGAAAGATCAGCCGGGCGCGAAATGGAGCGGGCTGGGGTTGGGTGTGTCGAAGGCGCAGTCGGGTTTTAGCGCGCTGCCCGGCGTGCCCGAAGAGTTGCGCGGCATCATCGGCGAAGGCGAGAACGGGAGCGCGCTCACGGGCAAAGTTATTCTGGACGACGCGTTCACGGAAGAAACTTTTCGCGCGGCGCTCCGGCAGCGTTTTCCGGTCGTCCATATCGCCAGCCACTTCGCCGTGCAACCGGGCAACGAGACCGATTCGTTTCTGCTGCTCGGAGACGGCGGACGCCTCTCGCTCGCCAAGATCAAGAGCGCCGTAAATCTCTTCGGCGGCGTGGAACTCCTGACGCTCTCGGCCTGCGATACGGCGACGGGCGGGACGGCTGCCGACGGCAAAGAGGTTGAGAGTTTCGCCGTGCTCGCGCAGCGGCAGGGCGCGAAGGCCGTGATGGCGAGCTTGTGGCCGGTGGCCGACGCGAGCACGAAACAACTCATGCAGAGTTTCTACCGCATACGCAACTCGCAAACGGGGATGCTCAAGGCCGAAGCGCTGCGGCGCGCGCAAGTCTCGCTCCTGCGCGGCGAGGCGACCGAACTCGTCGGCAACATCGAGCGTCGCGGCCTGCTCACCTCGTCGGCGCAACGCAGCGGCGAGGCGAACGCCTCCTCCGGCATCGGCAGGAACACCTTCGCGCACCCCTTCTTCTGGGCGCCCTTCATCCTCATCGGCAACTGGCGATAAGCAAATTCATATCGGGGAAACTAATTAGGGAAACTAAAAAGGGTCGTTTCAGTTCGATGAACTGAAACGACCCTTTTTAACGGTTAAGGTTTCGAGTTAGTTGCTCGAAGCTTGTTGCTGCGCGGCGGCGCGCGGGTCGTAGGGCGTGGCGAGATAGCCTTTGGCGACCGTCTGCGCGTTGTCGTAGTTGATGCCGGTTTCGACGGCCTTGTTGTATTCGCTGGTGGCGCGTGCGCGGTCGCCTTTGGCGTCGTAGGCGTTGCCGCGTTTGATGTGCGCCCAGACTTCGATCCAGGAGGGCTTGCGGTTTCCGTCGAGCGCGGCCTGAAAATGGTCGAGCGCCGGATCGTAGTTACGTTGTTCGAGGTAGATCAAGCCGAGGTTGTAGTAGACCCACGAGTTCGACTTGTCGAGCTTGAGCGCCTCTTCCAGTTGGCGTTGCGCCTCGGCATACTGGCCTTCGCGATAAAGTTCGATGCCGCGACGCGCCACGACCGAGACGCGCAAATCTTCCGAGAGACGCAGGATTTTATTGTTCGGATCAACCAGAACTTCGAGCGGCGCGCCGTTCGACTCGAAATCGAAGTCCTCGCTCTTTTCGTCTATGCGGACGGTCGTGATCTGGTTCTGGTTGTCGCCCTCTGCGCGCAGCATCACTTCGACGGGCATGCGCAAGCCCTCGAAGTTCTGCTTGACCGTGCCGCGCGCGCGAAACTTGTTCGTGCGCGTGCGTATGATCTGGTAGTCAACCGTGAATTCCGGCACGCCCGTGCCTTCCACCCAGCGCGCGAAGAAGTAGCGCATGTTGAGGCCGACCTCGCGCGTCGTGAGACGCTCGAAGTCGTCTATCGAGACGCTCTTGCCACGATACTCCTGGTAGAGCTTGCGCAGCAGATCGTCGAATTTCTCTTTGCCGATTGTTTCGCGCAGCATGCGGAAGACCATCGCGCCCTTGTAGAAGATGATGGATTGATATTGCGGCGAGGTGTCGTCAAGTTGCGAGGGCGCGCGCAGGATGGAGGCCGATTGCTCGAACATCAAAGCGCGCTCCTGCATGTCGCGCTGCGAGGCGTCGAGCGCCGCACCCGCCAGGGTTGATTCGCGCAGGGCGAACGCGCTCCACTCGGCGAGACCTTGCGAGAGCCATGCATCGTCGAAGGATTTCAGGGCGACCGTGAAGCCCCACCATTGATAGGCCGTCTCGCGCTGCAAGCGTTCCTCTTTGGTCGGGCGCGCCGGATCGAAGAAGCTGGACGAGAGAAACTGCATGCCGGGTGCGGCGTAAGCCTCAAGGCTTTCGTCGTCAATCTGCGCGATGGTGTAGCGCGTGCCGAAGGCGGGCGCGCCGTACTGCTTCGTGTAGAACTGCAAAGCCTGACCCATCACCTCGCCGAAACGCTCGACGCGCCCTTCGCTTCCCGGCTGCACGAAGAACTGCAACTCGTAGCCGCCGATACGGAGCGTGCGCGTCACGTAGCGACCGGCGGCGATGTTGCCGATGAGCGCAGGAGTTCGATGAACGAAACGATAACGCACGGTGCCCGCCGTGCCCGCCGTCTGCGTCGGCGGCTCGTCGCTCGAACCGGCGACTTGAAATCCGGTGGGGACGATGACGGTGATGTCCGAGGTGGCGCGGTCGGCTGCGTAGTCGTGGAAGGGAAACCAGCGCGCGGCGTACATCAAATAAGAGCCTTCGTTGCCGACGTAGGCGAGGCGGCGCGTGACCAACGGCCCGCCCTCCGCCGTGACGAGCGCGCCCGACCAACGAAAGCGCAACGTGACGGGCGTGTTCGCCGGTATCACTTCACCGAGGTCGATGCGCACGTTCGGCCCGATGGACTCCAGGCCCGCGGGGTCTTGCACGAAGTTCGTCAAGGGCTTCCCGTTGCGTTCGATGCTTTCCACCTTGAGCGCGCCGTTCAGTTCGAAGACGACCGAGCGCGCGCTGTCTAAAAGTGTGAAAGTCACGTCGGCGTTGGCGCGCAGGATGTGTTCGGCGGGGCGGAGTTCGGCTTCGATGCGGTAGTTGGTCACGTCGAAACGCGTGCCGCCGCGTTGTTGCGCCGTCGCGGTGGAGGCGAAGGCGAGTGCGGCGAAAATCGCGACGCCGAGCGCGCGCAGAACGTAGGGACGCGGTAAGGGGTTCAGCATAAAATGTTTCTCTGGGCGGACGGCTCTTAAATTAAACTTGGCTTCCGGCAATTATACATGCCGCATCAACGAACGGGTGACGGCGGCGCGCCGACTCGTCACAGTCCCGACTGTGCGAACAGATCCGTCGAGACGATATTCTACGGCGCGGCAAGGTTTTAGATGAGGGCTGGGCGGGCACAGTTGGCTGCGCGGACGGGGCTAATTTCGCGCTTGAACTTGACAGCACGCGGAACGCGCGTTCATGCTCTAGCGACAACAAATCTGACACAAACTAAGGACTTCTCGCGGCAGCATCAGCAGGCGCGCCCCTCGCAGCGCCGGGAGCGCCGCAGTCGAAACTTTCATGGACTACACCGATCCGGCCATACGCCTGACGCTCCTGCCGCGCGACACCAACCCGCAGGGCACGATCTTCGGCGGCATCATTTTGAGTTACATAGACATCGCGGGCGCGGTCGAGGCGCACCGCCGCACGCAGATCGAGCGTTTCGTCACGGTGGCGATGCGCGAGGTCATCTTCCACCAGCCCGTCTTCGTCGGCGACCTCGTGAGCTTCTACGCCAGCACCTCTCGCATCGGCACAACCTCGATCACGATCCGCGTCGTCGTCGAAGCCGAACGCTACGGCGGCACATCGGAGCGCATCAAGGTGACGGAGGCCGAAGTCGTCTACGTAGCCGTCGATGCCAACCGCCGCAAGATGAAGATCAACCGCGACTTCATACAGGGCGACGCGTCGGGCATCGAGCAGCACGAGACGGAATAAGACTCCCACGCGGAAACGGCGTGTTACGTAGTCGCCACGCTATCGAATTACCGGCTAACCTGATTGCCGTCCGCGTCGAGGCGTATGACTTCGCCCATGTTCAGTTCGCGTATGCCCGTTTCGATCTTGCTTAAATCGCCGATGACGATCCAGACGAGTTCGTTGGGGCGCACGAACTTCTTCGCCGCCGCGCCGAGTTGCGCTTCGCTGAGCGTGCGTAGATTTTTTGAGTAGTTCGCCCAGTAGTCGGCGGGCAGATTCAGATTGATTTGAGAAATCGCCGCCGCTTCGAGCGCCGAAATGGTCTCAAACCTCCCCGCGAGGCGCGAAGTCATGTTGCGCATGATGCTCGCGAATTCTTCGCCGCCCACGGGTCGCGCGCCCGCGACATCGTTAATTTCTTTCACCACTTCGACGATTGATTCTTTGGTCTTGTCGGTCTGCACGGGCGCGACGACGACGAACGTGCGCTGCCCGCGCACGGAGGTTACTTGCCCGCTCGCGCCGTAGCTCCAGTGTTTGTCGAGACGCAAATTGCGATTGAGACGCGACGTTGCCATGCCGCCGAAGTTTTGCATCAAGGGTTCGAGCGCGAGGTCTTCCGGCTGTCCGCTCGTTTCCGAAACGTGCGCGGCGACGATGGTTGATTGCGGGGCGTTCGGTTTGTCGATCAGGTAAATCTTCTTGCCCTGAGTGCGTGCGACCGTGCCGAGATTTTTTCGCGGCGCGTTGCCCTGCTGCCAGCCGCCGAGAGTTTCTTCGAGCAGGGGCAAAACTTTGTCGAGCGTGGTGTCGCCCGTGACGATGACGGTGGCGCTCGCCGGTTTGAACCAGTCGGCGTGCCATTTCACCAGGTCTTCGCGCGAGATGGTTTCGACCGTTTTTTCAAAACCCGACGCGGGCTTGCCGTAAGCGTGACCCGCGCCGTAGATGACGGCGGGCAGGATGCGCTGCGCGAGCGCGTTCGGGTTCGCCTTCTCCTGACCGATCTGCGCGATGCGGCGCTGCTTTTGAATCAAAAACTTGTCGGCGGGAAACGAAGGGTTCAACACGACATCGGCCAGAACAGCGAGCGACGGGCGCAAATTTTCAGCCGTCGCCAGCAAGCGCACGAACGACAGATCGAGCGAGCTTCCGGTGAACAGAGTCGCGCCGAGCATGTCCAACTCTTTTTCGATCTGGAAAGCGTCGCGCGTCTTCGTGCCTTCGTCCATCAGATCGAGCGCGAGCGTGGCGACGCCCGCCTTGTCGGGCGTGTCGGAAGACGAACCGGCGTCGAGCGCGAGCGCGACGTTCACAATCGGCGTGGCGTGGCGTTCGAGCAGGAGGACGTTCAGGCCGTTCTTGAGTTTGGCGCGTTGCAGGGCGGGGAATTTAACGTCGGGCGCGGCGCCGAGCGGCGGCAGGATTTTGCGATCAACGTCGGACTTTCCCGCCGCGAGTCGCGGAAACGGTTTGACCGTCATCGTGTAATGGTTCGCGCGCAGCCAGCGGTTCGCAGCCGATTTAACATCGGCGGGCGTCGCGTTCGCCATCGCTTCGAGGCGCTGCAGGTAAAAGTCGGGCGTGGCACCGTAGGTCATGCTCTCGGCGAGAATGTCGGAGCGCCCACCGAAGCCGCCGAGCCGCTCCGCGCCGCGCAGAAAATTGGCGAGGTTGACGTTCTTCATGCGCCGCAACTCTTCTTCGCTCGCGCCCTGTTCGAGCATCTCGCCGAGCACGGCGTCGATGTCGCGCTCGACATCCGACGGATTCGCTTCGGGTTTGACCGATGCGATGATGAAGAAAGTGCTGCCGAGTTCGCTCTCGAACACCGCCGCGCGAACGTCGGTCGCCGTCTTTTTGTCGTAAACCAGACGGCGCGCGAGACGCGAATCTTTCGAGTTTGCCAGCACGTCCGCGAACAGACTCAAGTGCTGCGTCTCCGCGTCGCGCCACGCGGGCGCGTGATAGACGCGATAGATGCGCGCCTGCGGCACGCGGTCCTGCATCTCGTCGCGGATGTTGCGGTCGAGCGTGGGAATCCATTTTTCGGTGCGCTGCAAGGCAGGCCCCGGCGGGATGCCGCCGAAATACTTCTTGACGAGTTCGAGCGCGCGTTCGGGCGTGATGTCGCCCGCGAGCGAAATCACCGCGTTGTTCGGCCCGTAATAAGTTTTGTACCATTCCTTCACGTCTTCGAGCGTGGCCGCGTTCAGGTCGTCCATCGAGCCGATGGTTGACCACGAATAGGGGTGCGAATAGGGGTACATCTTCTGGCTGATCTCGTCGAACACGCGACCGTAAGGCTGATTCTCCCCCTGCCGTTTTTCGTTCTGCACGACGCCGCGCTCGCGTTCGAGCATCTCCTTCGAGATGTAGTTGGCGAGGAAGCCCATGCGGTCGGCTTCGAGGTAGAGCGTGCGTTCGAGCGCGGAGACGGGAACGTCTTCAAAGAAGTTGGTGCGGTCGCTGTCGGTCGTGCCGTTGCGGTTGTTCGCGCCGAGGTCGTCCATCGCCTCGCGGAAACCGTGCGGATAATTTTCCGAGCCGTTAAAAAAGAAGTGCTCGAAGAGATGCGCGAATCCGGTCTTGCCGCGCTTCTCGTTGCGCGACCCGACGTGATACCACAAGTTTACGCCGACAATCGGCACGCTGTGGTCTTCGTGAACGATGAGCGTCAAACCGTTTTCGAGCACAAACTTTTTATGCTGGATGGCGTAACGAGCGAGGTCGAACTGATTGGTATGTGATCTGCTGTTTGTTTGCTGCGCTGTCGCCTGCAACGGCGCAAGTAGAAGGATGTTTGAAAGTAAAAGGACGAAGGCTAAGAGCAATTTACGTTTCATGCGTTTCTCCTGAGATGACTTGCAGATAGTGATTTAGTTGAGCCGCGCTTGCAGGCGGCGCAGGGCTTTCAGAGCGCCCGTGAAGCCGGGGGCTTCGCGGAGCGCGAGGCCGTAATGGCGCGCGGCGAGCAGGTGTTGGCCGCGCTGCTCGTAGACGCGCCCCAGATTGAAATGCGGGAAGGCGTAGGACTCGTAGCGCGGCGCAGCGAGCGCGC
This sequence comes from Pyrinomonadaceae bacterium, assembly GCA_035296385.1. Classification (GTDB taxonomy): domain Bacteria; phylum Acidobacteriota; class Blastocatellia; order Pyrinomonadales; family Pyrinomonadaceae; genus JAIVJZ01. The sequence goes on from DATHBB010000006.1 coordinate 10,512, forward strand.
GGCGGAACCATCGCACGCAGTTGTAGAGATCACCTTTGGCAATCAGATAGCTGCCGATGTCGTTGTAAGGGTTGCCGAAGGTGGGGTCAACGCGGATGGCTTCGAGGCAGGCATCAATCGCCTCGTCGTAGCGTTCCTGAAAACTGTAAACCCAACCGAGAAACGTGTGCGCCTCGGCGGTCGGGTAAGCGGCGATGGAACGCCTGTACAACTCGATGGCTTCCGGGTAAGCCTCCGCCTGCTGCGCCTCATACGCGCGCCGGAACAACTCCACCGCCTCGCGCTTCGCCCCGCTCAATAAAGTGTCTTCGTCAAACATAAGAGAGCAGTGACGAGTGACAAGTGACAAGTGACAAGTTAAAGGAAAACGTTTGTCTTTAACTTGTCACCTGTCACTCATCACTTGTCACTCCTTTGGATACGCGCGTCGGTCTGCGGGCTGATCTCGCCTGCGGCGGAGATGATGTTCATGAGCATGGCCGGTTCGACCTGCGCCTCTTCGGGTTTGAGCAGGAGGCGCGCGCCCTTGAACATCGTGTAGCCGTCGCCGCCGCCGAGTACGTAGGTGTTGACGGCGAGCGTGTAGGTCTTCGCAGGGTCGAGCGGCGCGCCGCCGACGGTCACGTTCGTCACGCGTGAACCGGAAGCGAGTCGCCCGTCGTAGGTGAAACGCAGTCCCGAGACTTGCGGGAACAACCCCGCCTCGCGCTCCTCGCGTACGCGGCTGACGCCGTGTTCGAGCGCGGCGCGCAGGGTTGCGCCCGTCACTTCTATCTTCACGACGGGGTTCTCGAACGGGAGTATGGAGAGCACGTCGCGTTTCGTGAGCGCGCCGGGGCCGTAGGTGGTGTTTGAACGGATCGAGCCGCCGTTTAAGATCGCCGCGTCCGCGTTCGCGTACTTGCGGTAGGCGTCGGCGATGAACGAGCCGAGGTTCGTCTCGCGCGAGCGGTTCGTCTCCTGCCGCGCGTCGAGTTCGACGGTCGTGCGACCGACGGGCAGATCGAGTTCCGCAGACAGTTTCTTCTCGTATTCGGCGATGACGGCGGCGGCCTGCGCGTCGTCGGCCACCTCTTCGGTGACGGGGATGATCTCCCAATCTACGCTTTCGAGTTCGCCGTTGCGACTATAGATGTTGAGATCGATGCGACCGAGATTGCGCCCGTCCGAACCCATCTTGAAGATCGGCGTGCGCCCCGAAAGCGATTGCAGCACGGTGTGTTCGTGGCCGCCGATGATCACGTCTATGTCGGGGGCGCAGCGCGCGAGCCGCTTGTCGTTCTCGATGGTGAGATGCGTGATGGCGACGATGGTGCGCGCGCCGCGCGTGCGCAGTTGCCGCGTCATCTCGCGCGCCGTTTGGCACGGGTCGCGAAACTCCACGTCGGGGCCGGGCGAAGAGGTTTGCTTCGTGTCCGTCGTGATCAGGCCGAAGAGGCCGACTTTGACGCCTCCGAATTCGCGCACGACGAAAGGCGGCATGTCGCCGAAGAGTTTGCCGGTCTTGCGGTCGAAGACGTTCGAGCCGAGCCATGTGAATTTCGACTCACGCATGCGCTCGCGCAAGACGGCGTCGCCGAAGTCGAATTCGTGATTGCCGAGCGCGGCGTAGTCGAGTCCGGTGGCGTTCCACGCGGCGATCATCTGTCGGCCTTTGAAGATGTTCGAGGCGACGGAAGGGCCGAGCGTGTCGCCCGCGAGCAGGTAGAGCGTGTGCGGCGATTCGGCCAGAACTTTTTTCCTGAGCGTCGCGAGGCGCGCCAGTCCGCCGCGCTTGCCTTTATCCACGGGCGAAATCTGGTACACGTCGTTGACTTGCAGAAGCGTCACGCGGACGGTCGCGCCTGCTGCTTCCTGCGCCGCACCGTTTTGCGCAAAGGTGGGGACGGCGGCGCTGTAGAGCGTGAGGACGAACGCGAATAGTATTAGCGTCTGTCGTCGGGCGCGTAAGTAACGGGAAAGCAGCATGCGAAGTTTTATTCTCCTTGAAAGACAGTTATGAATTCGTAGTTTAACTTTTCCAACCGGCGCGCCCTTGTTTCTCGAACGCGAGCGGGGAGCACAGTTAGGTTGCGCCGAAGTGCTTGAATTATACTCGCCCCGCACGGGGCGCGCCACACGCGATAATTTCAGCGCGCCGCATGTCTCAAGAGATCATTTCGCATGCAGCCATCAAGCAGACTTCAAGTTGAACTCGCCGCCGCCCCGTCCGCGACCGACACGACGATTGACGCCACAGCCTTTTGCATCTTCGCGGACGAACCGCGCCTCTCAAACGCTTCCGCTCAAGACGACGACGCCGCGCGCCGCACGCTCGAAGATTTGTTGCACGCGGGCGAGTTCAAAGGTGAAGAAGACGACGCCGCGTTGATACACATCTCCGGCGCGGCGGGCGCAGAAGAAAGAAGAGGCGGCGGACGCGTGTTGCTCGTAGGTCTCGGCAGGCGCGCGGATTTCGATACGGCGGCACTGCGTCGTGCTGCGAGTATCGCGGTGCGCCGTGCGCGTGAGGCGCGCGTGCGTCATCTACAGTTCATGCTGCCCGATGCAGGTGTCTGCGGCGACGCGGCGCAACTCGTGCGTGCTGCCGCCGAAGGCGCGCATCTGGGCTTCTACGAAAACGACTTTTATCAAAAGCGCGACGCGGAAGACGCGCCCGTGCTCGAACGATTCACCATCGCCACCGCCCGCAATGCGATGCGCGATGCGAGCAACGAAGTGCGCGTTGTGCTGGAACGCGCGCGCATCGTCGCGGAAGCGGCGAACTGGGCGCGCTCTCTGGCTGACGAACCCGGCGCGAGTTTGCCGCCGCGCGAGTTTGCGCGCCGCGCCGCAGAGATGGCCGCAGAGTTCGGCCTCTCGGTCGAGACGCTCGAAGCCGGTGAGATACGCGCGCGCGGCATGGGCGGCTTGTGGGGCGTCGGGCAAGGTTCGGACGAGCCGCCCGCGCTCATCGTCGTGCGCTACGAGCCGGAAGGCATGAGCGACGCGGACGAACTGTGGGCGTTCGTCGGTAAGGGCATCACGTTCGACACGGGCGGCATCTCGCTCAAGCCTGCGGAGCGTATGGAAGAGATGAAGTCGGACATGGCGGGCGGCGCGGCGGCGCTCGGCGCTCTGCGCGCGATTACCGAATTGAAGTTGCGTCGTCGCGTCGTCGCCGTCGTGCCGTCGGCGGAGAACATGCCTTCGGGGCGCGCGCTCAAACCCGGCGACATCGTGCGCACGCTCGCGGGCTACACCATCGAAGTCGTGGACACGGACGCCGAAGGCCGCCTCGTGCTCGTTGACGGCATCGCCTACGCTCGCTCGCTCGGCGCAACGCGCATCGTTGACCTCGCCACGCTGACCGGCTCGATCATCGTCGCGCTCGGCGACCACCGCACAGGACTTTTCGCGAACGACGACGAATGGGCGGCGCGCGTCACTCATGCTGCGGCGCGCGCTGGCGAACCCGTCTGGCGCATGCCCCTCGGCGACGACTACAAGAAGCGCATCGAAAGTCCCATCGCCGATTTCAAGAACTACGGCGGACGCCCCGACGCCACCGCCGCCGCGCTGCTCCTCAGCAAGTTCGCCGCCGACACGCCCTGGGTGCACCTCGACATCGCCGCCACTTCATGGCACGAAGAGACGCAGCCGCACGCGCCCGCCGGAGCGACCGGCACGGGCGTGCGCACGTTAGTCGAACTCGCGGGCGGTTAGTTTAATGTCGGATTGAGTGTTGATTAATCTCAATTCACTACCGCAGACACGGAGCACATGGAGGATGCACGGAGGAAAGACAAACTGAAATTGAGTTTGCTAATTTGAAATCTGTTATAGCTTTTCTCTGTGCCGCCTCCGTGTTCTCTGTGTCTCTGCGCTGAATGCTTTTTTATGTTGTCTCAAGAAACGATTTTTCTCACAGGCTTCCCCGGCTTCATCGCCGCGCGCCTGATCAAAGAACTGGCGCGCGGAGGCGCGCGGTTTCTGTTGCTGGTGCAGCCCGCGTTCGTAGAGAAAGCGCGAAATGAAGTCGCACGTTTGGCGGAGGAGACGGGCGGGGGAGCGGGGCGTTTTCAGATCGTCGAGGGCGACATCACGCGCGCGCGTCTCGGGATGAATGAAGCGGAGTTTGAACGCGCGCGCGCCGAGACGACGCTGCTTTTTCATCTGGCGGCGATTTATGATCTCGGCGTGCAACGCGAACTCGCGATGCGCGTCAACGTAGAGGGCACGCGTAACGTCAACGAGTTCGCGCGCGCGTGCCTGCGCCTCGGTCGCTATCATTACGTTTCGACCTGCTACGTCGCGGGCTTGCGCGCCGGAGTGATCCGCGAGGACGAGTTGGAGCACGCGGCGGGCTTTCGTAATTTTTACGAGGAGACGAAATATCTCGCGGAGTTGGAAGTCGAAAAGTTAAAGTCGGAGTTGGCTGTGACGATTCATCGCCCGTCGGTCGTGTGCGGCGATTCGCGTACGGGCGAGACGGCGAAGTACGACGGCGTCTATTACCTCATCAAGTACCTGCGCATGTGGCCGCAGGTTTTGTCGCTCGTGAACATCGGGAATTGGGACGTGCGTTTGAACATCGTGCCGGTTGATTTCGTCGTCGAGGCGATGGCGGCGCTCGCCGCGGACGAGCGCGCGGCGGGGGCGACGGTGCAACTGGCAGACCCGCGCCCGCTCACCACGGGAGAGTTGTTCGAGGCGGTTGCCGGAGCGCTCGTGGCTGGGCGCTCGTCGCGCATCAAGCTGCCGAAAAGCGTGGTGCGCGCGTCGCTCTCTCTGCCTTTCTCCGAGAAGTTGACGAAACTGCCGCACGTCGGCGTGCCCTATTTCTTCCTCAACCAGACCTACGACACGAGCCGCGCCGACGCATTGCTCGCGCCGCACGGCATCTCCTGCCCGCCGTTCGCTTCTTACGTCGCCGCGCTCGTAGATTACGTCGCGCGCCACCCGAAGTTGTGAAGGTCGAATGTGCGCCCGCCGCCCGCGCTTGACAGGTTCGCGATTTAGAATTATTCTAAATCCACTTTAACAATCATGGATTCAGGCAAGGAAAAAGAGGGTGGCGGGGCGTTGACCCCGCAGCGGCAGGCCGTGCTGCGGGTGGTGCGCGAGAGCGAAGAACACCTGACGGCGGCGGAGATTTTCACGCGGGCGCAAAAGCTCCTGCCGAAGATCAGCTACGCGACCGTCTATAACTCGCTGCGCTACCTGAAAGAGACGGGGCTGCTCGGCGAGATCACGTTCGGCAACGCGGCGAGCCGCTACGACCGCGAGACGGCGCGCCACGACCACGCCATCTGCACCGCCTGCGGCAAACTGCTCGATTTCGACCTGGCCGAGACCGTGAGCTTGATGAAGGCCGCCGCGCGCCGCTCGCGCTTCAAACCCGAATCTATACACCTGACGCTCGTGGGCTTGTGCCCCGATTGCAGCGACAAGCCCGACGGCAAGCGTCGGAAGCGTTGACATCACGGGAGCGTGACGCACGAAGCTCTACGGAGGCGCGCGCGCGCAATTGTTGGAAATTTTATGAGGGAGAAAAAGTAGAATGACTCAGACAGCGATGGTCGGCCAGCCGGCTCCGGATTTCGACATGGCTTCGACCAAAAATCTTGAGAAGCTCGACCAGAACGTGAAGCTCTCGGACTACAAAGGCAAGTGGGTAGTCTTGCTGTTCTACCCGTTGGATTTCACTTTCGTGTGCCCCACGGAGTTGACCACGTTCAGTGAGCGTTACGACGACTTCGAGGGCATCGGCGCGGAAGTGATCGGCGTCTCGACCGACTCGGTCTTCTCGCACCGCGCCTGGCTGCAAACGCCGCGCGACAAGGGCGGCGTCGAGGGCTTGCGCTACCCGCTCGCGGCTGACGCGACCAAGCAGGTGGCGCGCGACTACGGCGTGCTCGTCGAAGACAAGGGCATCGCGCTGCGCGGCCTGTTCGTCATCGACCCCGAAGGCATCTTGCGTTACAAGGTCGTGCACGATTTGAACGTAGGCCGTTCGGCGGAGGAGACTCTGCGCGTGATTCAAGCCTTGCAGACGGGCGGCCTGTGTCAGGCCGAGTGGAAGCCGGGACAGAAGACGCTCGCGGCTTAAGAGCAGTGACGGGTGACAAGTGACGAGTGACGAGCAAAAGCAAGTGACGAGTGACGGGTGACAGGTGACAAGTTAAAAGACAAGTTTCTTTGCTTTAACTTGTCACTTGTCACTCGTCACTCGTCACTGATTTAGAGAGGTGTGTTATGCCGAGGATCGGGATGGAGTTGCCGTCGTTGGAAGGGGCGACGGAGTGGTTCAACGCGACGGGCGCGCGCGCCGCAGAGGAGGCGAAGGGGCATCCGACGCTCGTGCATTTCTGGTCGATCAGTTGCGGCATCTGCAAGGAGAACATGCCGCGCGTGGCCGAATGGCGCGACAAGCATGCGGGCGAGGGCTTGCGCGTCATCGCCGTCCACATGCCGCGCTACGAGGCCGACACGGACACCGAACAGGTGCGCGACGCCATCACGCATTACAACATCACGGAGCCGTGCGCGGTGGACAACGAGCACAAGCTGCGCGACGCGTTTCAAAACGAGCAAGGCTACGTTCCCGCCTATTATTTGTTCGACGGCGAAGGCAAGCTGCGTAGCTTCGCGGCGGGCGAACGCGGCTTGGGGATAGTGGCCGCCGCGCTCGAACGCGTGCTCGCGGCGCACCAGAGTAAAGCCGCTTCCTGAACGCGTGTGCGCGCGAGCACGAGAGCGACGAATGAAAACGGGGAAGGCGATCCGGTTACCGGATCGCCTTCCCCGTTTTGCGTGTCGTGCGTAGCGGTTTCAGGCGCGCATGTTAGAAGAGATTTGAAAGTTGACCGCCGAGAAAACGCAGGATGAACCAGAGGATCGTGATCGAGCCGACGAGGAGCGCGAGGAGCGCGAGCATGAGCAGGCCGACGAAGAGCCAGTCGCTGAGTCGTCCGCGGCGCGCGTCTTCTGCGTTGACGGTGGCGCGCTCTCGCAGTAGTTCGACGTTCTTGCGGTTCGACTTCCAGGCCGCATCGAAGAGGTCGCCGATAACGGGGATCGCGCCGAAGATGTAGTCCACGCCGATGTTCGCGCCCATGCGCAGGAGCGTCGCTTTCGAGACGCGGTAGCGGACGCCCGCCGCGAGGATGTAGAAGCCTACGAGCGTGGTGGCCGTGTCGCCGACGCCGGGGATGAGGCCGACGATGGCGTCGAGGCCGAAGCGCCAGCCCGTGCCGGGGATGCGAAAGAGTCCGTCCATCCAGCGGCTCAGTTGCTCGAGGCTCTGTTCGATCTCGACTTGCGTGTGACGCGGCGCGACGGGTGTGAGCGTGCTCGCTGGTTTCCGCGTCATGCCTTCCTGTTTCAATTCCATCATCCCGGATTTTCCCCCTTTACCTGCCAAAGACAAATCCGCGTCCCGCACGCCGCCGTGCAGGTGCCTGAATTTAGATGCAACGCGGACAAAGACGCACAAGAAAAATTAACGCGCCGGACTGCCATCATACGAGAAGCGCGCAGCGGGAGAAAGCGTCTGGTCGGGCGCGTAGAAAATGTGTCGTGCCGCGCGCGTATTTTTATCGAGGCGGCGACGCGGAGTGTGAGAGAATCCGCTGCGATAAAAGGCGCGCGTCGGGAAAGAAGGTGCTGCTTACGGTGAACGTACTTGAAACGGAGCGTTTGAGTCTTCGTCAATTAACGGAAGGGGATGCCGCGTTCATCCTCGAACTGTTGAACGAGCCGTCCTTCCTGACAAACATCGGCGACAGGGGCGTGAGAACACTTGAAGACGCGGTTCAGTATATTTTGAAAGGGCCGGTTGACAGCTACGAGCGGCACGGCTACGGGTTCTGGCTGGTCGAGTTGAAGATTGAACGCGTGCCAATCGGCATCTGCGGTCTGGTGCGGCGAGATGTCCTGCCCGACACGGACATCGGCTACGCCTTCCTGCCGCGCTACTGGTCCAGAGGCTACGCCTACGAATCGGCTGCGGCGGTCTTGAACTACGCCCGCGACGTGCTCGGCCTCAAACGCCTGCTGGCAATCGTGAACAGAGACAACGCGGGCTCGATCAAAGTGCTGGAAAAGCTCGGGCTGAAATACGACCGCATGGTGCGGCTATCGCCGGACGCGCCGGAGATCGCGTTGTACGCCGCCGACCTGTAACGCCCCGTGTGCTCGTCGCTTTCGAGTGGCAATCAAAGTCGCGTCCGGGTGTCAAACATTTGCATCATTCATCAACTAACGGGCAAGCCGGACTGAGGAGCCGCGTGCGTGCCGGACGCGGCGACCTCTTCGTCGTCGCCGTCGCGCTCGCGTTCTTCGTCTGCTTCTTCGGGTGGATCGTCTTCGGCGGGGGGTTCATCATAGGCGGCGACGCCTTCGTCGAGACGCACCCGCTGCGCGCGGTCTTCTGGGGCGCGCTCCGGCGCGGCGAACTCATGCTCTGGACGCCGCACATCTTTTCCGGCTACCCGCTCCTGTCAATCGCGCAACTCTCCGTCGGCTACCCGCTCACCTGGGGTTATCTTTTTTTGCCGTCGCACGTCGCCGAAGAGATTTACGTCCTCGCGCCTTTCCTCCTTGCGCCGATCTTTACTTACGCCTACGCGCGCGAGATCAACTTGAGCCGCACGGCATCCCTCCTCGCCGGATTGTCCTACGGCTACGGCGGGATGACGACCATAGCCAACGGCGTCATCGGACTGCCCACGAACGGGCTGATGTGGCTGCCGCTCGTGCTCGTCGCGCTCGAACGCGCGCGGCGACGCCGCGACGGAGAAGGCGGCGGCGAATTCCTGCGCCCGCTGATTTTCGCAACGCTCGCCTTCAGCATGTCCGTCTTGAACGGGCACGGCCAGAGCTTCGCCTACGTGGGCGCGCTCGCCGCCGCTTACGCGTTGTTCCTCTCGTTCGTCGCGTTCGAGGGCGATGAGCGGCGCGCACCGGATGGTCGTGGGCATTCGTGGTGGAAACGTTTGCGGCCTCTGGCGGTTTGCCTCTGCGCGTTCGCGCTGTCGGCGGGCGTGGCCGCGTTCCAGATTCTTGAGACGTTGCGCGTCGTGCGCCGCAGCACGCGCCGCGCGCTCCCGTACGAGACTTTCACGGAAGGCTCTTTCACGCTGCGACAGGCGACTCTCTCCTTCGTCTCGCCGCTCTACAACTTTATAGACGTGACGGCCTACGTCTCCCCGCTCGCATTTCTGCTCGCGCTCCTGGCCGTCGCCTGCGCGCTGCGAAATCGGCGACGGCTCGGCGGCGACGTTGCTGCCGCTGCTTCTTCGGCGCGCATCTATTTCTGGTTCGGCGTCGCGCTCGTCGCGTTCGTGCTCATGCTGGGGTCGAACACGCCTTTCTACCGCCTCGTTTATTACGCGCCGCTCCTGAACAGATTTCGCGTGCCCTCGCGCCACGCGTTCGAGTGGGCCTTCGCCCTGAGCATACTGGCGGCGTGCGGGTGGGATCAGGCCGCGCGCATGTTATCGTCGCGCCCTTTGGCATCCGGCACAGTGCGGCGCGAGCGCTTGACGCGCTATGCCGCGCTCGCTCTCATGCTTCTGTCAACGCTCGTCGGCGCTTACTGGTTCTGGTCTGCCGCGCCCACGCTCGACACGCAGGGCATGACGAAGCTGACGACGCTTGCGGAGTCGCGCTACGTCGCTTTCAAAGCGACGTTCACCGCGTTCACTCTCCTGCTTTTCTGGCTCGCGTGGCGCGTGACGGGAGACGTTTGGCGAAAGGCTCTGCTTCTCTCGGTCGTACTGCTCGTGAGCTTCATAGAGCCTTACATCATCGTTACACGCTGGTGGTCGCATTTCGTCAAACCCGCCTCGCGCTTCGCGCGCGTCGCGCCCGTCACGCGCTTGCTCCAGCAGTTCCCGCCCGTGGAGGGACGCGTCTATACGCGCTTCTCGCTCTACCTCGACGAATTTCTCGGTGGCGACGCGCCCTTCGACGCGCAGAATCGCACCGCGCTCTACGGCCTGCACAACGTCGCGGGCTACGACCCGCTCATACTCGAACGCTACAGCCGCGCGCTCGGCGACGTGAATTTCGACGGCGTCAACGCGCGCCGGGGTTCGCCCGATAATCCGTCTTTGCTCTCCGACGGCTCGCACGTGCTCGATCTCCTGAACACGCGTTTCCTCGTCACCTTCGCGAATTTCTCAACCGCCCTGCATCGCCCGCCGGACTCCGTCTCGGCTTCCGGCGTGATGGCGTCGGGGCGCTGGGAAGCGGCGCACGCGGAAGAAAATGTCGTGGTGTTGCGAAACACGCGTGCGCTCCCGCGCGCCTGGCTCGTCACGCACGCGGAAGCTGTGGACGGCGAAGAGGCGCTCAGACGCATACGGGGCGACGAAGCAAACGACGGGGCAAACGATTTCGACCCGCGCCGCACCGCGCTCATAGAAGTCGCGCCGTCGGAGTTGCACGCGCTCACGGGCGGCGAACTCGTCGCGGGCAGCGGCGCGTCGGTCGTTTCATACGACCCGAACCGCATCACAATCGAAACGAAGGCTGACAGGCCGACGGTGCTCGTCGTCAGCGAGATTTTCTACCCGGGTTGGGAAGCGACTGTTGACGGGCAGCCCGCGCCGATTCATCTCACGAACTACCTCTTGCGCGGCGTCTATCTACAGGCCGGTGCTCATCGTGTAGAGATGCGCTACCGCGCCCCCGCTTTGCGAAACGGCGCGTTGATCTCCGTCGCCACTCTGTTGTTGCTGTGCGTGCTCGGCGTGTACGCGCGGCGGGCGCGGCGGCGCGGCGTTGGCGAGTCTGTCGTGTCGAATTAACTAATCCTGTTCGCGGAAGACGTAGATCGAGCCGCCGATGACGGCTTCGGGCGTGCGGCGTCGGTAGGCGTCGAAGAAGTTGACGCGCTCGGCTTCGTCGAGCGTCCGGCCTCTAACCACGCCCGGCGGCACGGTCGAGCCGTTGAGGAAGCTCGCGCCGACGGCGACGTAGCGCGTCTGCGGCCACTCGACGGCGACGGGCGTGATCAAGTTCAAATTTTCGATGCCGTAGCAGGGGAGCATGTGATCGCCCGCGAGCGTGGCGGCGCGCACGCGCGTCTCGCCGCGCCCGCGCAAGTATTCGGCGAGCGCGCGCACGTCGTCGCCCCACTCGACGTTTGAGTCCGACAGGTAGCGCCAGCGCGGCTCGCGCGACGCGAGTTGATTCATGTAGGACATCTGATCGGGATAAGCGCGCACGGCTTCGATGCCGGTCCAACCGAGCAGCAGGGCGGCGATGATGAAAGCGGCGCTACGGCGGCGTCGCCCGTTGAGCAGACGCGCGAGCAGCGCGCCGCCGAGTATGAACAGCAGCGTGTAGGCCGGAAGGTAATATCTGACGCCGATGTTGATGCGGCTCATCAACACGAAGCCCGTGTAGATGACGAAAGGAATCAGGAAGATTAGGAACTGCCGCTCGCGCCGCCGCACGACCATCCACGCGCCCCACGCGAGCGAGGCGAGCGAGATGAGCAAAAAGGGGAGCGTCGTCTTCAACGCGAACGCGACGGGGTAGTAGTACCACCAGCCCGTGTTGCGATACATGCCGAGCAGCGATGCGGGATGCCCGCGCTCGTTGTGCGCGACCTGCCAGAAGATGCCGAGCACGAAGTCAACGGGTAGCACGGACGAGAGCGCGCGGGCAGCGTTCAACCGCACGTTGCCTTCGTCTGCGGGGAAGGCGGAGGCCATCCAGCGGGCGTCGGTTTCGAGCACGGGGCTGCTGTTGAAAAGATAAGCGGCGTGGATGAGAGACAGGGTTGTGAGCGCGACGAGTGCGGCGTGCGCGGCGAGCGCGAGCGCACGCCCTACGCCTTCGCGCCGCGCGCCGCGCCACAGCATGACGGCGAAGAACGCGCCGACGACGGGCGCGACGAGCAGCATCGAGAACTTGGCGAGAATCGCTAACGCCGCCGCCGCGCCCGCCCACAGCGCCCGCGTCCAAACAGGGGCGAGCGCGTAGCGATAGAGCGCGTGGCAAAGCAACAGATAGCCGAAGGCCGCCGCCACGTCCGTCTGCACGACGCGCCCGTGCGCGAGAATTGTCGGTTCAAGCGAAAAGAGCGCGACGGCGAGCAAGGCCGCGCGCGACCCGAACACGTCGCGCGCGAAGACGTAGATGAGCAGGCCGAGCGCGACGGTGAGCGCGACGAAGGGCAGGCGCGCGAGAAGCGAGACGCGCTCCATTGCGGCGCGGTTGTCTTCCCAGAAACGCCCCACGCGCGTCTGCGTATGTACGACGGTGCGCGGCGGCGCACCCGCTTCGGGCAACATCTTGAGCGGCGGGTGGAGCGAGACGAGCGGCAGACCGGCGAGCAGCTTCACGAGCGGCGGGTGCTCGTGTACGAGTTGCGTGTCGCCGTCGCTCAAGTAGGCGTAGGCCGAAGGGATGAGCACGATCTCGTCCGTGGTGATGCTCTTGCGCCGTATGACCGTGAATAGGTTCAGCGCCAACGCGAGCAGCAACACGGCGCACAGCATTTCGTCCGCGTGCGCGGCGAACGCGCGCCGGAACGGGCGACGGTTCGGCGTGTCGGTCGCCGCGTCGTCGCCTTCGCCAATAACAGTCGCGCGCGCCTGGCTCGTTCGTTCGTCCATTCCGGCTTCGCCCTCAAGTTTCAACGCCGTCGCCTGAGTGTGTTCAAACGGATGAGGAAAACCCGCCGGATGAAGCCGAAAATGTCTGCGGCTCCGAGCTTCGATTCGCCGTAAAGACGGTTGGTGAAATTGATCGGGATTTCGGAGACGCGCGCCCCGTTCTGCACCGCGTCGTAGAGCAAGTTCATGATGAAGATGTAGCCGGTGTCGTCCATGCGGTCGAGGTCGATTTCGCGCAGCACGCCCGCGCGGATGGCGCGGTAGCCGCTCGTGCAATCTCTCACGCCGTCGAGTCCCGCGATGCGCCGCGCGAAGATGTTGCCCCACTTGCTGATCGCCTTACGCAAGAGAGACCAGTTCTCCGGCACAGACCCGCCCGCGACGTATCTTGAGCCGACGACGAAATCGCACCACTTAATTTCGCTCACGAGGCGCACGAGGTCGCGCGGGTCGTGCGAGAAATCCGCGTCCATCTGAAAGACGATATCGGCGCGGAGAGCATCGAGCGCGTGCAGGATGCCGCGCTTGTACGCCGTCCCCAAACCCTTCTTCTTCCCGCTCAAGAGGTGAACGCTGCCGCCTTCGTTTCGCGCGTACTCTCTGACCGCCTCCCCCGTGCCGTCGGGCGATGAATCGTCAACAACTAACACCGACAACTTCATCCCGTCGAGTTGGGCACGCTGGCCGAGTATGGCGTCCAGAAGTTTTTCGATATTTCCGCGCTCGTTGTACGTCGGCAAAACTACGACACCGTGAACAGATTCTCTTTTCTCCGCTTTCGTTTCCGCCACTGTGTGTCGAGTTCCTGCTTTCTCTCTCCGGGGCAAGTTTTACGGAGGACTAACGAATGCGCGTCATCTGCCGCCAGAAGAATCTGCCGAGGCGAGAGAAGGCGTTGCGGTTGTTTGCGCCCGTCGTGGGTTCGGGCGTGAGTCCGAGCGCGGCGGCGAGTTGCGGGTTGGGCGGCGCGATGTCTTCGTCGCCGTGTCGTTCGGAGAGCCAGCGATCAAAGGTGCGCGTGACGGCGCGGCGCTCGGTGACGGGCGCTTCGGCGATGAATGCGCCGCGCAGGTCGTCGAGTTCGGCGATCTCGAAGCGGTTGGCTTCGGCGTAACGACGCAAGGCTGTGAAGACGCGCTCTTCGCCGAGCAGTTTGACGAGCGCGTCGTACATGAGCGCGCCTTTGGCCGAGACGATGGCGGCGTACTGGAAGGAGTTGCGGTAGTCGCGCGCGGGGCGGTCGGCGGGCATGTCGTCGCCGCCGAAGGTGCGGTAGATTTCATAGACGCCGCGCAGTTGATCGTCGCGCGCCGCCTGCGCTCTGGTCGCGCCGTGCGTCTCGCGGTAATAGACGAGCGCAGACCAGTGCGCGAGGGCTTCGTCGAGCACGGGCGCGCGTTCGGGCGAGTTGCCGACGAGCATGCCCCACCACTGGTGCGCGAGCATGTGCGCGGTGGCGAATTCCAGACTGTCTTCGACGGACTGGCGCTGCTCGCGCACGAGTTCGGGCAAGTTGCGTATGGCGGGCGAATCGAAATCTACGTAGAAGGCGCTGGCGATGACGCTGAGGTTGGCAAACTCCGCGCTGCCGAGTCCGGCGACGAGCGGGGCTTCGGCCACCGTCACAGACGGCGAGGGGAGCGCGCCGTAACGCGCCGTGAAGACGCGCACGGCTTCGGTCGCGGCTTCGAGCACGCGCCGCCCGATCTTCTCGTGCTCCGCCGTCCACACGGCGCGCACGCGCGTCGCGCCGACGGTGCGCTCGCCCGTCTGCAAAGTGCGTCCGGCGAGGATGGCGAAGTTACGCAAATTCTCTCCGGCGAAGGCGCGCGGAGAAGATGATGAAGAAGGCACGCTTCTTTTTTCGGCGTCGGCGCTGTTGTTACCGGCGTTATCAGTGTTAACCATCGCGCGTGGCGCTTCCGTGTTAACGGGCGCGCGTCCTGCTTCGCCGGAAGTGAACAGCGCGACATCGGCGGGCGCATCAATCGTCACTTCATAATCGGCTACTTCCGTGTGCATCGGATCGCCGACGGTGGCGCGCACTTCGCGCTGCCACTCTGCGCCGTTGCGCACGGCGACTACGGGGTAGGCCGAGCCGAGCAGCATCACGCCGCGCGCGCGGAAGTTGGTGTCGCGCGCGCGGCGCATCTCGCGCGTGTCGCGCAGGGCGGAGCCGAGTTGCTGTATGACGTGCGAGGGCAGGCTCGTCTCGTCGGGGTCGATTTCGGGCACGGCGCCTTGAAAACTGATCTCGATCTCGGTCGCCCCGCCCGCCGCGACAGGCTCGCGCAAATTCACGCGCAACAGTGTGGCCTGTTCGTCGAGCGCGTAGGCGAGCGGCGTTCCGGTCATGCCGCTTCGCACGTTCTTGATCTCGATGCGCGGTTCGTCCGCCGCCGCTGCACTCTCTTCGCCGGAGGCGGGCGGCGCGGCGGCGTTGCGGCTCGCGTCGTTGTTGCCGTTGTTGCTGCTGCTGCTACTGCGCAGATTCGCGTAGAGGTGAAAATAGACGACCGATGCGGGACGGTCGTCGCGGTTGACCCAGCGCACGCGCTCCACGCCCGTGAACGTGCGCGCGTCGAAGTTGAGCACGAAGTTGATCCGGTAAAGCGTCGGGCGCGGCGGCGCGGCGGGTTTGCTTTCCTGAGACGCGGGAGACGGGGCGACGCGCGGCGTCTGCGCGCGGAGTGTGACGGCGCAGGAGAGAGAGACGAGGGCGATGAGCACGCCGTAGATTGCGGCGCGCTTTGAAACCACGAAGGCGCGCGGACGCGAAGGAGATGCAATAAACTTCCTTCGTGTCTGCGCGCCTTCGTGGTGGAAATTGAGGATCAAAAAATTCTCCGTCCGGTTTTACTTGAGCCGCGTCTCGGTCACTTCGATCTGGCGTATGCGGTCGCCGCGCGTGATGCGGTCAACCGTCTCCATGCCTTCGACGACGCGCGCGAAGACCGTATAGCCGCCGTCGAGATGCGGCTGCGGCGAGTGTGTGATGAACCACTGTGAGCCGCCCGTGTCTTTGCCGGAGAGCGCCATGCCGACCGCGCCGCGCGTGTAGGGCACGAAGTTTATCTCGCAGCGAATCTGGTAGCCGGGGCCGCCGTTGCCGTCGCCGCGCGGGTCGCCGCCCTGTATCACGAAGTTCGGCACGACGCGATGAAAGGCGATGTTGTTGAAGTAGCCGCGCCGCGCGAGTTGGACGAAATTATCGACCGTGAGCGGCGCGGCATCGGGCAGGAGTTCCAACTTGAAGACGCCCTTGTCCGTGTTGACCGAAGCCAGGACGCGCATCTGCCTGCGCGCGAGCGCGCGACGGTAATCGCCGATGCGGTTGCGCGTGGCGACCGTTTCGATGCGCCCTTCTTCTGCGCCCGCCGTTGAGGTATCGGGCTGCGCGGCTTCGATGATGGCGGCGGCGCGGCGGCGCAAGAGATAGTCGGGCGAGTCGAGCGCGGTTTTGATGGCGGCGAGCGCGGCTTCGGACTTCTGTTTGGCGAGCGCGTCGAGTATGGCGAGCGCGGCGTCGTTCATTTCGTCGCGCTGTAAGGCTGCGGGGAGGGCTGCGGCAAGCGCGGCTGTGGTTTCGGCGTCGGGCGCGAGTTCGCCGAGTTGACCGGCGGCGGTGGCGCGCACGATCACGTCGGGCGCGGCGAGTTGGCCGCGCATGACGACCGCGCCGTCGGGCGGTTTGAAAGCCGCGATGGCGGTCAGCACGTCGGGCAGCGCGAGCGGGGGCGTTGACGCGTCGGCGAGCATGGCGCGCAAGGCCAACTGCGCGTCGGCCTGCACGGAGACCGTGCTGTTGCCCGCGCTCGCGCTCGACACGGCGGCGATCTCGCCTAACCCTTGCGCGATTGATGCGTAGGTCTGCCACGTGACGCGGCTGTCGGGCGCGCGGAAGGAGAGTTGGTGAAACGGGCGTTCGCGCAAATATTGATTCGGCGCGATGCGCGCAAACGCCACTTCTGCCTCCGGCGCGCTCCACTGTTCGGCCTCGCGCAACGCGCGGACCAACGACAACGCGCGTTCGTCCGCGCTGTTGGCGACGATGCGACTCAAGCCCGTGACAAGCTCAAGCAGTTCGTTCAACTGTGCGGGGCGCGCGAGCGGCGTCGTCGCCTTCGCGGCGCGGTAAGCGTTCAGCAAAGCCTCGCCGCGTTTGACGAGCGGCTCGGCGGCGCGCGCGTCTTTCAACGTGGCGAGCGAGCGAATCGCGCTGACGCGCACGCGCTCGTCTTTGTCGTTCGCGGCGTGTTCAAACAACATGTCGAACGCGCCTTTGTCTTCCGCCGCGCCGAGAGCGCGGGCGGCGTTCGAGCGCACGACCGGATCGGCATCCGTCAAGAGCAACTTGCGGAGTTGTTGGTTCGCGTTTTTTGCGCGCAGGCGCGTGATGGTGTTCGCGGCGTCGGCGCGCAGGCGCGCGTCCGGCGAGTCTAAAAAGAGCGCGACGACGCGCGCCGCGCCTTCCGGACGCGCGCGCAACACGGCAGTCAGTCCGAGCAGCGCGACTTCACGATTCGCCGCGCGTTGCTGCGGCGTTTGCGTGCGCGCCTCAAACTCAAGCGCGACGAGCAACGCGCGCCCGATCTCTTTCGCGCGCGTCTCTTCGGCTTTCGGCATCGCCGCAGCGATCTTGCCCAACGCTTCAACCGCGCGCGCGCGCACGCCCGCCTGCTCCGTCACACTCGCCGCAGTTTTGCGTTCGACCACGGCCAACAGCGCTTCCGTCCCCGCGCCCGATTCCGTCTCGCCGAGCGCGAAGGCCGCCGCCGCGCGCACGCCCGCGTCCCTGTCCATTTGCAGGAGCGCGACGAGCGGCGCGACGGAGCGCGCGTCGCCGATGCGTCCCGCGCCGATGGCGGCGCGCGCGCGCACGCTTGCGTTCGCGTCCGAGAGCAGCGCGCCGAGGTCTGCCGCGTCGAAGCGTCTCTCGTCCTCCGCGCGCACGATGCGCAGCAGTGTCTCTTCGGGAATCGGGAGCGCGCGCGCCTTCGCCGTTGCGGGCGCGCGACGCTGCGGCGTGCGTTTCGCTTGTGCGAACGTTTGCGTGGAGACGACGACGCAGTGGAGCGCGAAGACGAAGAGAAGGAGCAAGACGGCGCGCGGCGTGCATCTGCGTCGAACGACGGCGAGACGCGATGCCTTTTCCGTGTGAACTGTAAGTCGCATGAGTTTTTTAATTAACTTTCGATGTCGCCTGACTGCGGGGCGCTCTCGTTAGCATGGGAGCAACTTCATGTATGTATCGGCGAGGCGCGCCGCTTCTGTCAAGTCGGAAAAAGCAGGAGTCGGAAAACAGGAGTCGGAAGTCAGAATACACGAATCGGGATTAACGCTCCCGGCTTTTCTTCTAACTCCTGTATTCCGACTTCCGTGTTCTCCTGCCTGATTCATCCTTCATCCCTCCGCCCTCATCCTTTTTTCCGCCACCTGTCTGAAGTTTACTGCATGGAGATCGCCCCTTTGAGGCTGCTTTTACTCGCCGTCCGTCGTTTTACAGACTTCTCTTCGCTCTCTTTCAACTGGCATCACGTTTGCCATTGAAACGGGTTGATTTTCGATTATTGATGAGGGAGTAGAAGATGAAGAGAAAATATTTGACGTTCGCGCTGGTCGCGCTGTTGCTCCAGTCGTTTGTTGGAATACCGGCCACAGCGGCGGCGTCGGTCGCAGTTAAAGAGAAGACGCAGGCGGAGCGCGACGCGCAGACGTTGGAGCAAGTGAAAGTGAAGGTTGCGCGGCTCGGCGTCGGCGAGCGTGCGCGCGTGACGGTGAAGTTCAAAGACGGGACGAAGCTGAAAGGCTACATCTCACAGGCCAAGGAGGAGGAGTTCATCATACGTGATCGCAAGACCGACGCGCCGACCACTGTTCTCTATCGCGATGTCGCGCGGGTTGAAAGCAATCGCGGGCATTCGACCGCCAGAAATGTCACCATCGGCGTGGCGGTCGGAGTCGGCGCGGTCTTAACGGTGCTTGGCGTCCTGATAGCAAGTGTCGGCGATTAGGGGCGAAGTTTAAGTAGAGATCAGGAAATCGCGAAGACGCGAAGTTTTAGCATCGGCTTTGCTTTTGTCTCGATGAGGGGACGCTTTTTCGCTTCAATCCAACAGTTCGATTTCGACGAGCGCGTCGTAGAAGGTCGCGCCCCCGCCCATGTCGGTCAGGGCTTGCGAAGTCAACTGGTTGATGTTCGCGCCGTCCGGCGAATTTTTGTTCCACCAGACCGAAGGCGAGACGACGACGCCTTCGCGTGCGCGCGTTGTGACCACAGCCGTCAGTTCGCACGAGCCGCGTTCGTTCGAGACGCGCACGCGGTCGCCGTCCGAGATGCGCCGCGCGCGCGCGTCCTCCGGATTGATCTCGACGAAGGGGCGCTTCTCCTGCCGCAGTTGCTTGGGGAGATTGGCGAAGCTCGAATTGAGAAACGCGTGCGCCGCGGGGCTGATGAGCGCGAGTGGGAAACGGCGCGCGAGTTCCGGCGCGCTCTGACGCGACTCGCGCGGCGGGATAAACTCGGCGACGGCGGGCAAGCCCTTTTGTTCGAGCCGCGCGCTCAAAAGTTCGCACTTGCCCGATGCGGTCGGAAAGTTTCCTTCGGCGAAGGGCGCGTCAGTCTCCGGCACGTTCAGTCGCATCCAGCCGCGTTCGCGCAAGAGTTCGAGCGTGATTCCTTCGAGCGCCGGGTGTTCAACGTCAATCGCCTGCCGCGCGATCTCTTCGTCCGAATCCTTGAAACAATCCTCTTCAAACCCGAGGCGCGCGGCGAGCAGGCGAAAGACTTCCGTGTTCGGCTTCGACTCGTGCAGCGGCGCGATAGCCGGTTCGTTGACGGTGAGATAGAGGTGGCCGTAAGCCTTGTGCAGGTCGAAGTGCTCAAGCTGCGTGGTCGCGGGCAGCACGATGTCCGCGTAGTCGCAAGTGTCGGTCATAAACTGCTCATGCACGACCGTGAACAGATCGTCGCGCCTTAACCCTTCGAGCACGCGCGCTTGATCGGGCGCGACCGCTGCCGGATTGGAGTTGTAGACGTAGAGAGCGCGGACGGGCGGATCATCCGTTCGCGTCAGCGCGTCGCCGAGTTGCGACATGTTGAGCGTGCGCGGGCGCGGCGCGGGGATGAGATCGGGGCGTTCGAGCGCACGGCGGTTGACGGGAAAACTGCTGCTCGTAGAGAGTAGCGCGCCGCCCGCCGCGTCGCGCCACGCGCCCGTGACGGCGGGCAGGCAGGTGACGGTGCGCACGGCCATGCCGCCGCCCGCGTGTCGCTGCATGCCGTAGTTGAGGCGAATGACGGCGGGGCGCGTCGTCGCATATTCGCGGGCGAGCCGCACGATTGTTTCCGCCTCGACGCCGCAAATTTCCGCGACGCGCGCGGGCGTGTATTCGCGCGCGCGTTCTTTGAGTTCTTCCGCGCCGACGGTGTGACGTTCGAGATAGTCCTGGTCTTGTAAATTCTCCGCGAAGATGACGTGCATGAGGCCGAGCGCGAGCGCGGCGTCCGTGCCGGGCAGGAGCGCGACGTGCTCGTCGCATTGGTCTGCGGTGCGCGTGCGGCGCGGATCAATCGCGATGATTCGTGCCCCTTCGCGTTTCGCTTCGAGGATGAACGGCCAGAGGTGCACGTTGCTCGTGATGGTGTTCGTGCCCCACAAGATGATGAGGCGCGCGTCGGCGAAACGTTCGGGGTCTGTGCCGACGCGCGCGCCGATGGTGGCGTCGTAACCGGCGGAGCCTGCGGAGGCGCAGATCGTGCGGTCGAGTATGGACGCGCCGAGCCGGTGGAAGAAACGCCTGTCCATAGACTCGGACTGGACGAAGCCCATCGTGCCGCAATAACTGTAGGGCATGATCGTCTCCGCGCCTTCCTCCGACTCCGCGAGCGCGCGGAAGCGACCCGCGATCTCATCCAACGCCTCGTCCCAACCGATTCGCTCGAAGCGTCCTTCGCCTTTTGCGCCCGCGCGCCGGAGCGGAGTTTGAATGCGGTCTGGGCTGTGCGTGCGTTGTTCGTAGTTGGCGACTTTGGTGCAGAGCGTGCCGCGCGTAACGGGATGCGTGGGATCACCTGCGACTCGCACGGCGCGACCATCCTCGACCGTGACGAGCATCGCGCACGTGTCCGGACAATCGTGCGGGCAGGCCGCGCGAACTACCTTGAGATTATTCTTCAACGTCGCTTTCATCTTCTTCCGGCTTCAAATACTCCTGCGCGCTGTGTCTCACCCTGAGCACAAACACCGTCTCGCCTTCAACGGTAAAAAGTATCCGATACTTCCCGTAGCCGAGTTGGCGTATCTCTTCCTCGAAAAACGCGCTCTCCGGAGCGAGCGGGCAGCGGAGCGGATTTTTCTCCAACGACCGAAAGGCTTTCATCAGCCCCTCATACCAACGGAGCGCCGCTTCTTCCGATCCCTCGTTGATCCAGAAGTAGGCTTCGCCCGCGTCAATCAGAGCTTTGTCGGTCGGCTCGACGCGATAAGTCCTCATCGCTTTTTCGGGGCGTGAATCTTCTTACGCATCTCTTTATCAAAACTGTCGAGCGACATCGTTCTTCCCTGCCTGACCGATTCCAATCCTTCCCGTACCGCTTCGATGGTCTCCGCCCGATCCAACAACTCAAGCATTCGCTGATAGCTATCCGCGTCCTGCACGATGATCTCGGCTTTACCGTTGACGGTGAGAATGAGCGGCTTTCCGCTCTTTTTAATCTTCTTTACATACTCGGTAGTATTACGCTTGAAGGCCGTGAGCGATTCAATATCTTTTAAGCTAATCATAAATATCATTCTCCTGGCGTCAGCATACAATAAGATGCTAATTCAACACCAGACTTTTAACACCTATTTATTGTCGTTCAATCATGCTGCTCAATTGTACGTAGCCCTCGAATACCTCTATAATTTAGCCGATGGCAATTATGACACAAGTTTCAGAACAGGGCGTGCTCGACGCGCTGCGCACAATCATCGATCCGGACTTGCACAAAGACATCGTCACGCTCGGATTCATCAAGGACTTACGTATTGACGGCGGCGAGGTTTCGTTCCGCATCGTCCTGACGACTCCGGCCTGCCCGGTCAAAGAAGAGATGCAGACGGCGGCGGAGCAGCGCGTCGGCGCGCTCGCGGGCGTCAAGAATGTTCGTGTGACGATGGACGCGGAAGTGCCCAAAGGCCGGGGCCTCGGCGAGAAGGTGACTGTGCCGGGCGTGCGCAACATCGTCGCGGTCTCTTCGGGCAAAGGCGGCGTCGGCAAGTCAACGGTCGCGGTGAACATCGCCGTCGCGCTCGCGCGAGACGGGGCGCGCGTCGGCCTGATGGACGCAGACGTGTACGGGCCGAACGCCCCGCTGATGCTCGGCGTCAGCGACTCGAAGCCGGAGGTGGCGGGCAACAAACTCCTGCCCGTCCGCGCGCACGGCATACGCATGATGTCCATGGCGATTTTGAAACCGGGCGACGAGCCGATGATCTTTCGCGGCCCCATCCTGCACGGCCTCGTACGCCAGTTTTTGCAAGATGTGCTCTGGGGCGAACTCGACTATCTCATCGTTGACATGCCGCCGGGTACGGGCGACGTGCAACTATCCTTAGCGCAACTCGTGCCGGTGCAGGGCGCTGTCCTGGTGACGACGCCGCAGGAAGTGGCTGTGGCCGACGTGCGGCGCGCGCTCAGGATGTTCGAGACGGTGGCCGTGCCCGTGCTCGGCATCGTCGAAAACATGAGCTACTTCGTCGCGCCGGATACGGGCACGCGTTACAACATCTTCGGCGAGGGCGGCGGCCAGAAATTAGCGGAAGCCTACGGCGTGCCCTTCCTCGGCGCAGTCCCGATGGGCCTGGACGTGCGCGAGGGCGGCGACGCGGGCGTGCCCGTCGTGCTCAGCCATCCGGAGTCGCCGCAGGCCGAAGCCTTCCGGCGCGTGGCCGAAGAAGTCGCGCGGCAGGTCTCGATTGAAGCGATGAAGCCCGAACTCAAAGTGGTCGTGACGCAGGCGCAGTAAAACCGTCAGTTGTCCGTCGTCAGTTGTCAGTTGTTGGTTTCAGCTATTCTTTGCTTGTGGCTAAAGGGCAAGGCGGTTAATATTAGCGACACGGTTGCTCTGAACAACTGACAACGGACGAGGGACAACTGACATCTAAAGGTTGTTAATAACCGCATACTGAACGGGTCATAATTTAAGGAGAGAGAAAAATGTCTACAGCAACGATGCCGACCGTGACGCTCAACGTGACGGAGAATGCGGCGAACGAGATCAAGAAGTTTATGGCGAGCGAAGAGGGCTTGCCGGAAACCGCCGGACTGCGCGTGCGCGTCGTGCCGGGCGGCTGCTCCGGTTTCCAGTACAGCCTGAACATCGAAGAGGAATCGAAGCAGGGCGACAACGTGACGGAAGCGCACGGCGTGCGCCTCTTCGTGGACATGTTCAGCGCGCAATACCTGAGCGGCGTCGAAATCGACTACGTCAACGGCGTGATGGGTTCGGGCTTCACCTTCAAGAACCCGAACGCGACTGGCGGCTGCGGCTGCGGTTCTTCGTTCACAGCCTAATCTCGGTTCAAACACTCAAGCAAAGCGCGTTCGCGTGAAAGCGAGGCGCGCCCGTCGCTCTTCCAGAAAGAGCGACGGGCGCGCCTCCGGCTTTCGCGTAACGCGCTTTTCGTTTTTTGTTGTAAACTGCGCGGACAAGCAATCACCAAAAATTTCATACAGGAGTTGACCCGAAAGATGCCCGTAATCGAAGCCGAGACCGCCACAGGCACACAGTCCATCGACGCCGCGCAGGGACGCAAACTCGTCCTCGCCATAGAAGACGCCGGAATTGACATTCTCCACCGCTGCGGCGGCAACGCCAAATGCACGACCTGCCGCGTCGAAGTGCTCGCGGGCGACCCCGGCGAGATCGGCGAAGCCGAACGCGCGCGCCTCGCCGCCGAGACGGGACTCGCCGAAAACGTACGCCTCTCCTGCCAGGTGCGCGTGACGGACGATCTGAAAGTGCGCGTCCTGCGCCAGGCCAGCACCACCAACCTCGCGGCGGGAACCAGACCGGGTGAAGATTAGAGATCAGAGGTCAGAGGTTAGAGGCTGGTTAAAACTAAAACTGTCTTCACTGATCTCTGACCTCTAACCTCTGACCTCTGACTTCCATAGTTATTGCGCCTCGTTTCGCTTGGTGTTAATCTCTCGCGCGTAACAACCGTTCGAGCAAGCCACACCACACATCAGGAAAAAATTCGGAGGTCATATGCTGATCGAGTCGTCCGTTCATCTCCCCGCCGGTTTCGCGATGCTGCAAGAGATTTTCCATGCGCCGGGCGCGGAGGCGCTCGTGCGCGTGCTGTTGCGTTGGGCGCACTTCGTCGCCGGTATAGCGTGGATCGGGTTGCTCTACTTCTTCAACCTCGTCAACGTCCCGTTCCAAAAAGGCATCGACGCCGAGACGAAGAAGAAGGTGAATCCAGATTTGCTCACGCGCTCGCTCTGGTACTTTCGCTGGGGCGCGGTCGTCACCGTGCTCGTCGG
>DATHBB010000007.1:0-18897 GCA_035296385.1 Pyrinomonadaceae bacterium
GCTGGCGACTCGACTATCACTAAATTCTTCGTCATTCCGTTCCCTTCAACTGACCGGGGCGTTGCAATCGCGCACGCGCGGACGCCGCCAAATGGCTCTAAATTGTCCTTAAATTCCCTCTGCCGTCACCGTTTAGATGCCGTCAAGCGCCGATTTACTGGCTCGCGCGGCGTGCCTCGTTTCGCGTCTCGACCTCAGTGTGTCGGCTGAAGGGCTATGAAAATAGCACTACTAGAGGCTCAAAAGTCAAATGACCGATTCGAGGGCGACGCAACCGAAGCAGGGCGCGGAGAGCCGGAGCGTCTCACAAAACCGGAATAATTGTAGGGGCAGGGCTTGTCCCTGCCCCCTCATTGTCGAAATCAACGCGGGCAGGGACAAGCCCTGCCCCTACAGTTTTGTCAGACGTTTAATTTCGGAAAGCGGCGCGGCGATTCAGACGCGCGGGAAGAAGAGCGTGAGCAGCGTGATGGCGACGGCCGTGACGAGCGCGCGGCGATTTATGAGGCGCGATTTCACGCGCAGACGGGCGACGAGATTATCATCGTCGAGCGTCTCTTCGCCCGCGTCGAGGTTGCACGCGCCGCGTGCGGCGAGCGCGATTCAGGTCTTTTCGCGCGCCTGCAAAAGTCCCAAGCCTGCCATCCAGACGGGGAAGAAAACGACGGCGCGCACCATGCGCGGCGCGTCGTAGACCACGAGCAAAAAGGCCGCGGCGACGCCCACCGTCAAGGCCACGATGCCGAGCAAACGACGCTTGCGCTGTTCGCGTGGGCCGATGTTGGAGACTTCGGAAACCATTGAACTCGAACTTCCGCCCGGTGCTCCCGCTACGGCTGCTACAACAACTACTGCGCCGCGCGCAGCGTCGCCAGCGGCTGCCCGGCCGCGACGCGCTCGCCGACGCGCGCGCTGACGACGCCGACCGTCCCGGCGGACGTGGCCTCGGCCACGACGATTCGTTCGGCCGGGGCGGCGGGCGCAGTCGCAGTGTTTTGCGGTTGACGACGCGCGGCGACGAGGCCGGATTGTGCATTGGCGGCCGCGCCCTGCGCCTCTTGCAGACGCCGCTGCGAGCGTTCGTACTCGGCGCGCGCACCGTCGAGATGCGCCTGCGACGCGCTGCCGGAAGCGACGAGCTGCGTCAGGCGTTGCACCTCGACCTCGGCGCGCACCGCTTCGGCTCTGGCCGCTTCGATGGCCGCTTGTGCCGCGCCGACCGTTTTCCCGGCGCGGGCCAACGGGTCTTCCCCTTTCGCCTGCGGCGCGTTCTGCGCCTCTGTGCGGACGGCGATCTCGACAATCGGCGTGCCCGCGCCGACGGCCATCCCCTCGCGCACGAGCACGCGCCGCACCTCGCCCGCCACGGGCGCGTTCACGACGACGATGCCGCCGCGCCCCGCCGCGCCGTCTCCGGTAGAACGACAGCCGACGGATGCGGCCAGCGCGACGAACGCGGCGAACGCAGACGCGTAGTAGAGCGCGGCCTTGAGTTTTCGCGCACGCGCGTAGGGCGGCGCAAATCTATTTTTCGCGAACCTGTTTTTCATGCCCTCTTTTTCGCGAACCTATTTTTCGTGCCCTCCGGCCTCTGCCGCCGTCGCTGTCGCCACCGCCGCGCCTGTCGCGTTCGGTCTCGCCGCGACGGGCTGTGCGGGCGGCGCGTTGACGAGGCTCGTCGTGGTCGCCAGCGGATCGGGGCGCACTTCGAGTTGTCGCGTGCCGCTCACCTGCACGTTGTTCGCGCCGAGCGTGTTGCCGGTGGCGCGCTGAAACTCCGCGATGGCTTTGTTGAGATCGGTCTGCGCCTGCAACTCTCGACCGCGCGCGGCGAGCAGTTCGTTCTGTCTTTGCAGGACGAGGAAGACGGTCGTTGTGCCCGCGCGAAATTGGCGCTGCTCGCTCTCGTACTGCTGCTCGGCGGAGGAGCGCGAAGAGGCAGCCGAAGCGAGGCGCGCTTCCGCGGAGCGCAAGGTCTGCGAGGCGTTGCGCACGTCGGCCTCGATCAATTGCTCGGCCTGCGCGCGCTGGTTGGTGATGAGCCGGCCTTGCGCGAGCGAGCGTCCGAGGTTGGCCTGCGCCGTGCGATTGCGCAGAGGCAGTTCGACGCGGACGCCGACGCGATAGGTCGGGTAGTCGTTGCCGAGCAGGTTCGAGAGCGATTGCGGGTAGCCGCCGACGAGGTTCGGGTTGACGCCCGTGGTCGTGCCCGTCGTCGTCTCAAGCGGCGCGAATCCGGCGAGCGTGGAGAGTTCGTTGACGCGCGTGCGCAACAGGGCGTTCGCGCTCGTGTTGGGATTGATCGTCGGCGTGACGGTCGAACCGGCGAGGCCGACCGAGGTGTACGTGCCGACGAGGTCAACCTGCGGCTTCGACTGATCGCGGAAGAAGCGCGTGTCTATCTGGTTGATCTCGGCGTTCGTTTGAATCTGCGCGAGTTCGGGGCGGTTAGTGATGGCCGCCTTGACCGCCTCTTCGAGCGGCACGCGCGGCGCTTCAAGGCTGACGGGCGTGACAGGCGTGAGCGGGCGCGACCAGAGCGCGGCGGTGCGCTCGGCGAGTATGAGTGTCTTCAGAGAATTCTCGGCGCGCGTCACGGCCTCCTGCGCGGTATAGACATTCTGCTCGAAGGTCGTGACCTGCGTGTTGGCGGCGACGATGTCGATGGGGGCGAGCACGCCCTGCGCGACGAGCCGCTGATTGCTCTCGACCTGCACGCGCGCTTGCTTCACGGCGTCAATCTGCACCTGCAAATTTCGGAGCGAGAAGACCAAATCCCAGTACGACTGTTCGACCTGCGCGATGACTTCGATGGCGCGCTGGCGAAACTGTGCGTCGGTTAAAGAAAGATTCTTCTTGGCGATCTCGATGGTGCGCCGGTTCTGGTCGAAGCGCAGGCCGCGCAGGAGCGGCTGCGCGTAGGTGAAGGTGAAGGCGGTCGGGAACTGCGGGTTGAGCGTCGCGTTCTGGTTGGTGGTGTTCAGGCGCGTCGAAGAAAAGTCGAGTTGATAGTTGCCGCCCGCGAAAGGCGAGAAGCCGCCGAGTCGCATCGCGCCCGTCAAATCCTTCTGCGTGACGGAGCCGTTAGCGCCGCCGCTGATGGTCGAACTCGTCGGCGTCGTGCGCGTCTCGTAATAACTCTCGGTCGAGAAGATCGGATCATAGACGCCGCGCGCCGCGTTCAAATTAAACTCCGCGATCTCGACGTTGATGCGCGAGCCGTCAATGTCGTTGTTGTTGCGCAGGGCGAGCGCGATGGCCTCGTTGAGAGTGAGCGGGAGTTGATCGGCTATGTCCACGCCGACGCGCTCGGCTGAAGGGAGCGGGCGCGAGGGCGCTTCAAAATTCGGCGCGACGGGCGGCGGCTCGGTCGGCAACTCCGCAGGCGCGATGCCGCCCGACGTGCCGACCGTCTGCCCCGGCGTTTGCCCGACCACAGTTTGTCCGGTCGCGGGCGTGCCTCCGGTCGTCGTCTGCGGCGCGTTTGCTCCGGCGGGCGTGGCCGTCTGCGGCTGTCCCGTAGCGGGCGCGCCTTGCTGCGAAGCATTCGGCGTCTGCGGCGAAGGCGGGCGCGGCCCCTGCGTCTGCGGCGTGGTGCCCTGTCGCTGCTGCTCAACGCCCGTCTGCGGCTGCGTGCTCTGCTGCGCCTCGTTATCGGGACGCACGGGCGCGGTCGAAGAGTTGGGCGGAAGTTCGGTCGTCGCGGGCGGGAGCGCGCCGGGGCGACGCTGTTGCGTCGTCGTGCCCGCGGGCGGCGCTTGCTGCGGAGTTGACGAAGGCGGCTGTTGTTGCGTCCGGTTCTGCGCAAACGACGCTGATGGCGCGCACAACATCAACGCCGCGACGAACGACGCCGCGACAGACTGCCTTAAACTCTCCGCACTACATTTGCGACTCGCGCGCCGAGCGCACTTAATCACCTGAAACATTATCTGCATAACCATCCTTCGCAGCTTGCCGCGTGAGCGGGCGTGCAACCTTCGGCGTCGAGGCGACCTTCGGCCTCCGGCGAGAGAGCGAACCCAGCGCGCCCGCGTAAGCCTCCGAGATGCGGCGACCCGCGCCGCCCTTGAAATTGTTGAACCTGTTTCCCGCGTAGCCCCACACGCGCGAATCCTTCGCATCCTCGAACAGCGAATAGAAGACCGGCACGGCGAGCAATGTCAGCAGCAGACACAAACTCTGACCGCCGACGACGAGCACGCCGATGGAACGGTTCGTGGCCGCGCCCGCGCCGCTGCCGAGGATGAGCGGGATCATGCCCGCGACGAGCGCGATGGTCGTCATCAAAATCGGGCGCAGTCGGTCGCGGTTCGCTTGCAGGATCGCGCTGTAGCGTTCCATGCCGTGCGAGCGCAGTTCGTTCGTGTGATCAATCTGTAGAATCGCGTTCTTCTTGACGATGCCGAAGAGCAAGAGGATGCCGAGCGCGGAGAAGATGTTGAGGCGCTGCCCCGCGATCAAGGTTGAAAGAAGCGCGAACGGGATCGAGAGCGGTAGCGTCAGGAGGATCGTCACCGGGTGTATGAACGACTCGAACTGCGCCGCCAGAATCAAATACATGAAGACGAACGACAGCAGGAACGCGAGCATGAACGATTCGTTCGCGCGCTGCAACTCCTTCGACTGTCCCGTCACGCCCGTGCGATAGCCCTGCTCCATGTTCAGTTCCTGCGCGTAACGCTGCACGGCGACG
Organism: Pyrinomonadaceae bacterium; assembly: GCA_035296385.1. Taxonomy (GTDB): domain Bacteria; phylum Acidobacteriota; class Blastocatellia; order Pyrinomonadales; family Pyrinomonadaceae; genus JAIVJZ01. The sequence continues at coordinate 4,697 of DATHBB010000007.1, forward strand.
AGCGCGTCGGCCTCCGAGCCGTTCGGCGCGAGGCTCGCGGAGATCGTCACCTGTCGCTGCCGGTTCAGGCGATCAATCGAAGCGGGACTGTCGCCTTCTTCTAAGCGCACGAGTTTCTCAAGGCCGACCGTGCCGCCGTTAGACGAGACGACCGTGAAGTTACTCAAGTTCTCGCGCGTGCGGCGAAACTCCTCGCCCGCGCGCACGACCACGTCGTATTGATCCGAGCCTTCGCTGAAAGTGGTGACGCGCGCTCCGGCGGCGAGCGTGTTCAAAGCCTGCGCCACGTCGCCCGCGCGCACGCCTAAGTCTGCGGCACGCTGCCGGTCGATGATGATGCGAACTTCGGGGCTGCTCAGACGGAGCGAGCGGTCGGCGTCGCGGAAGTTATCGTCCTTCTTGATGCGTTCGACGAGTTTGTTCGAGTATTCGTCGAGCTTGTTGATGTCCGGGCCGCTGATGAAAAGTCCGAGCGACGAACTGCCGCCACCACCACCGCCGCCGATGGCCGAACCGATGGACGAACCGCCCGACGCGTTGATGACGTACTCCTTCGGATACTTGCGCTTGCGGATCATGTCGCGCGTCTGTTGAATCAACTCGCTCTGCGAAAACTCGCGCTCCTTCACCGGCGTGAGCCTGACCGAGACGTTGCCCTGATTCGGTTGGCCGCCGCCGCCGAAACCGCCCGCGTTGACGAGCGTGAGTTCGACGCCGGGAATATTTTCGCGCACGTCGCGCGCCACGCGCTCCAACACCGACTGCGTCGCCGCGAGGCTCGTGCCCTGTGGCGCGCGAAAACTCACGAAGAAGCCCGATTCGTCTTCGTCAGGCAGGAAGTTGTAGCCGACGTAACGATAGAGCGGCCAGATCGAAGCGACGACCACCACGCAGATCGCCACGACGATCCAGCGATGCGCCATCGACCAGCGCAGCATCCACATGTACGAGCGATCAATCGGACGGTAAAAACGCCCGCCCTTCGACGACACGTGCGGCTTCGTTTCATTCGCTTCAGCAGCACTCTCAACCAGCGGCGTCGCGTGTTTGTTGTGGTCGTCCGAGTCTCCGCCGCCCGCCGCCGCGCCCGCGCCCATAGGGACGCCTTCGGGCGTGATGGTTTCTTTCGGCGGCTTGATCCAGCGCGCCGCAAGCATCGGCGTGAGCGTGAACGAAACGATGAGCGAGACGGCAATCGCGGCGGCTGCGGTCAGGCCGAAACTGGACATGAAGCGACCGACGATGCCTGTCATAAAGCCGACGGGAATGAAGACGGCGAGCAAGCTGAGCGTCGTCGCCATGACGGCGAGGCCGATCTCTTTCGTGCCCTCAATCGCCGCCTGATATGGGTGCATCCCCTTCTCTTCGACGAAGCGATAGATGTTTTCCAAAACTACAATCGCGTCGTCAATCACGATGCCGACCATGAGCGTCAGCGCGAGCATCGTCATCTGGTTGAGCGAGTAGCCGAGCGCGGCGATGATGGCGAAGGCGGCGATGATCGAGGTCGGGATGGCGAGCGCGGCGATGATCGTCGAGCGGAAGTTCCAGAGGAACAAAAAGACGATCAGGGCGGCGAGCAGGCCGCCGACGATCAAGTGCTCCTCGATGGCGTGCAGGCTGGTTTCGATAAACTCCGACTGGTCGCGCGTGACGACGACTTTGAGATCGGGCGGCAGGAGCGGAATGATCTCCGCCATGCGCTGCTTGACGCCGTTGATGACGGCGATGGTGTTCGCGCCCGACTGTTTGCGTATGCCTAAGGAGACGGACGGCACGCCGTTCAGAGACGCCGCCGATTGCGGATCGACGCCGCTGTCTTCGACGCGCCCGATGTCGCTGATCTTGACCGGATAATTGTTCCTCGTCGCCACGACGATGTGGTTGAAGTCTTCGACCTTCGTGACCTTCGAGAGCGTGCGCAGCGTCACCGTGCGCGCGCCTTCGTCGAGTCGCCCGCCGGGCAGTTCGAGGTTCTGCGCGCGCAGTGCGTTCGTCACTTCCGTCACCGACAAGTTGTAGGCGCGCAAACGATCCGGCTCGATATAGACTTTGATCTCGCGCTGGCGTCCGCCGAAGACCACCACTTCGCCCACGCCGTCCGCCGATTCGACGCGTTCCTGAATCTCATTCTGGACGAGCGTGGTCAACTCAATCGAAGAACGCGGCGCGCTGATCGCATAAACCAAAACGGGCTGCGAGTCGGGGTCGGCCTTGCGTACGACGGGCGGGTCGGCGGTTTCCGGCAAGCGGTTGATGACGGTGCTGATCTTGTCGCGCACTTCCTGCGTCGCGAGGTCTGGGTCTTTTTCGAGGTTAAAGTTGATCGTGACGTTCGAGCGACCCTGCGCGGAGGTCGAGCGCATCTCGTCAATGCCGGGCACGGTGTTGACGACGCCCTCGATGATGTCAGTGATCTCGGTCTCGATCTCCTGCGGCGCTGCGCCCGGGTTCGATGTCGAAACGGAGACGGTCGGGATGTCGATCTTCGGGAAGCGATCAACGCCGAGCGTGAAGAAAGAGAAACCGCCCACCACCGTCAGGATCAGCACGATGACGGTCGCAAAGACGGGGCGACGGACGCAAATTTCAGCTAGCTTTTGCATGATGCCTCGATAGCTCTCAGCCGTCAGTCATCAGCTTTCAGCCAGGCAATTGTCTTTTGCCGGCGGCTGACGGCTGATGGCTGAACGCTTTTATTGACGCACTCGTGCGCCCTCGAAAAGTTGTTGGAGGTTGCTCGTCGCGACCACTTCGTCGGCGTTGACGCCGGAGATAATTTGCACCGTGTCGCCTTCGCTCGCGCCGATCTGTACGACGCGCAGTTTAGCCGTGTCTTTCTCGATAACGAAGACTCGATAGGATTGCGTGTTCTGGTCGGAGACGAGCGCCGCGCGCGGGACGAAGACGGCCTTGTTTCCGCCCTGCCGGACGATGCGCGCGGTGGCGAACATGCCGGAGCGCAAGGCGTTGTCGCCGTTCTCGACCGCCGCCTCGACGGTCGCCGCGCGCGAGACCGGATCAATCGCGGGGTTCACAGCCGTCACGCGTCCGGCGAATTTACGTTCGCGGTGCGCGTCAACTTCGAGCGAGACGCCCATGCCCGGCGTGATGAAAGGCACTTGCGATTCCTGCACCTGCAACTGCAACTTGATCGGGTTCGTGCGAAGCACGGTTGCGATAATGCCTGACGGCGTGACGTACTCGCCGACGGCGACGGGGCGGTTGCTGACGTAACCGGCGTAGGGCGCGCGAATGATGGCGTCGGCGACGGCCTTCTGCGAGATGGCGACCTGCGCGCGCGCTGACGAGACGGCGGCCTCGGCGGTCTGTATGGCCTGATTGCTCTGGCGCGCGGTGTTGAGCGCGCTCTCTAATTGCTGGCGCGCGGCGTTGACGCGTGCGCGCGCCGTGTCGCGCTGCGTGCGAAATTGATCGTAGGTGCTGACGGCTGTGTCCCCCGTTTCGACGAGCGCGCGATAACGACGCTCGTTGGCTTCGGCCAGACGCAACTCGGCCTGCGCCTGTTCGAGGTTCGCGCTCGCTTCGCGTGCTTCTGGAATCGCGCTCGCGTCGAACTTCCCGCCCGGACGAAGTCCGAGCCGCGCTTCTGCCTGCCGGACTCCGGCGATGGCCTGTTGCACGGCGGCCTGCGACTGTTGCAGGCGAAGGCGCGCGTCGCGGTCGTTCAAACGCGCGATCACGTCGCCCTGCCGGACGAACGCGCCGACGCCGACAGGCGTTGCCACGACCTGACCGGAGGCTTGCGAGGCCACGTCCGAAGTCTCTTCGGCGACGAGGCTGCCCGTTGACTGAATGAAGGACGGCACTTCGCGCGCCACGGCCTTCGCCGTCGTGACGGCGACGGGCGCGGAGGCGTCAGCGGACGACGGGGCGGCCTCGTTGGTGTTCTCTTTCGCGTTGGCTTTCGACGCCGAGCGCCCACCGCACGAAACCGCGCCGAAGAGCGCGAGCGAGAGCGCAAACGCGAGCAGCGCGCGTGACTTTATTCGAGGGGAGATGCATGAAGCAGACATAAATAGATTTATCAACCTTTAACCTTTTGACCTAATTATTTGTAAACGTATTCTCTTGCTTAATGGTTACAGAATTCTTTGCGCTCCACAAAGACTCGCGGCGGTTGATATGAGATGTTTGAATCTACTCTCGGGCTTACCTCGCCATCACGGGAAACTTGAGATTAAATGTATTAGAGTGTCGAATATGTCACAGGGGGAAATCCAAATGTTTGAATGGCAGGGGACGCGGGCCGCGCGGCTGCGCGAATTTTTCGCTCTGGAAGAGAGCCGCGAACTGGTCGGCGCGGACGCCGCGAAGTTCGAGCCGCTACAGCCGGAGATGGCCGAAGGTCTCGCACACTTCAATATCGAGTGGCACATCATCCCTTCGGCGGATACGGTCGCGCTCGACGACGCTTATCTGGCGCGGCTCTACCCTCTGGCCTCGCGCGACTTCAAAAGAATGCGCGAGCACGGGCACAACTACCACGATCAACTCCTCGACGGTCACAAAAAACATCAGGGGCGCGTCGTCGGCGTCGAGACGACGCTCAAGCCGCGTTATCTTCCCGGCAACCGCCAGTTCTACGGCACGCCCTACGGCCACGATGCCGCCGCCGACCCGCTCGCGCCCTACATGGGACGCGCCGGAATGATGAACGGCACGCGCTACGCGCACAACTACCTGTCGCTGCGCACGTTCGTCAACGTCCTGAACGAAGACTGGCGCGCGCGCCGCATTTTGCCCGCCGGTTATCGCGCGACCATCTGCCCGCCCGCCGTCTTCAACCTCGTCGGCACGCTCTTCCACCCCGAATGGAGCGAGACCGAAACGCTCGAACTCGGATTCTACCGCGACGCGCAGGGCAACGCCACCTGTTTCGCCGTCGGCTCAAACGCGCCGGGAGATTTCTCCTACATCAGCGAAATCGAAGGCGAAGGCGACTGGTCGCTCACCGGCTTTCGCCTCGCCCTCGTGCCCGAATAAGGAGCGCGACAAAAACAGAGCCGCACGGCGAGTCATAACTCGCCGTGCGGCTCTGTTTTTAGTTCTACCGTTTATTGACCGCTGACGAGGAACACGTCCCAAGCCCAGCGTCCCACCTGCGCGCCTCTTGCATCGCTGACCTTCGCACGATACTTAAACCGATTGCCGTACTGGTCAGTCTGTTTCGCTTCCCTGTACTTGAGGTCGAAGGCGGCAAGGCCGAGCGTCTGCAAGGTGTGCAACTCCTTCGCCTCTGAGACACCGTTATGATTTATGTCCTGCCACAGCGATAAACTGGAGAAGATGGCATCTTTGTTGTTTATGACGCCGTTGCCGTCGCCACCCTTCGCGGGTTTATCAAATTCAGCGAGCGCAAGAAAACCGTTACGCTCCTCGCCTGCGGGCGGCGGGGGTTGCGGCGTGAAGTTGCCGAAGAGTTCCTGGCCCTTGTCCACCGTGCCGTCGCCGTTGTGGTCAAGCGTGAGTGGCTATCCGCCCAAATACAGTTTAATTTGGGCGCATGAGTTGGGTGGTCGCGCTACTAACTAATAAGCAATTTCGAGGTCGAGAGGTGGCGACAGCTTCAGCCGATGGTCTGCTTTTCATTAATTTTTAGGGCGGGGCGAGGCAGCGCCTTTCTCTTTCACGAATGTTCTTCCATCGGAATCCCAAACGCTTTCGGCTTCGTCAAAGCTGATCGTGAACGTATTACTGGCTAGCGGTTCGTTGACCTCTAACGTTCTCACGATAAACTCGGCCAGCAACGCCAGGTCGCCCTTCTCGTCAAAAGCCCTGACCGTGATTGCGCGCGGGAAATCTCCGAGCGCGTTCCGGGTGAAATCAGCGAACGAGAGCGAACTGATCACCTTGCCGTCAGGCGTAATGCGTTTAATGTGCAATGGCCGCACGCGTTCCTCATTCACTTCCAGCATACGGAGAGCCAGATGGATGGCTTGATTGTTGGTTTTACCGCCGGGCATTTCGATGTCGCGGACGAGTTCTCCCGTGTTTTGGTCTCGCTGTTCGGACTTCACCAATAAAGATTTAATGCGGTTGCTGACGCGCACGTTTTCCGTTTTGAAGTCGGATAAGCGGGGGGCGCATAAGACGCAGTCGTCATCCTCGTCGCTCAAATAATCTACGGGGAGGAAGAGCGGATTGGGCAAGGCGGCGAAGGTTTTGGGCACATCCTTCTGCTGGTAGGAGAGAACTTTCAGCTTCGGGTCGAGGAAATAATAGCGCTTTCCGTCGTAGGCGGCATCGGAATCGGATTTGAGTCCGAGATGTTTATCGGTGCGAGATTTAATCTTATAACGTTCGCCTTCAGCCCAATACTCGAAAGTCCCGCTTCCGGTGCGGAAGTCGCTGCCGTAGAGCGTGAGTTTCACATCGGCGACGAGATGAACCGATTTTACGGCAACATATTTTTCCCGCATGCGCTCCAGGCTTCGCACCGCCTTCTCTTTATCCGCGCCCGTCCCGATTCTCGCGGAGGAGGCCAGCACGATGAGCGTGGCGATGGTGGCAGACAGAGCTATCACCACAGAAAAAACTATCCCGGTACGCTTCCATCCCGTACGTGAAATATTATCGAATATCATGCTAAGACCCTCCATGCGGATCGCTGCGACATTTTAGGCGGCGCTTAACTTTCCCACACTGTTCGCCCGCACGGGGCGAAGTTCAGGGAATCAGTCAAGCCTGTTCCGTAGCTGTGCGGAGTCTGGTTCCCAGAGGCGGGCCGCATTCTTTAACAAAGTAACTTAGATACCTTCTCGCGCCACAATGCGAAGTGCGGTCTGCGACATACCAGGGACCGGACACGTTAACGTTCACGGCTGGCAGTGAGGTTGGGGTCTTAATACAAGAATTAACGTACTGGCTATCAATACATTCCACAGACTCACCGCAGACTGCCTGAGGCTTGTGAGGTGTGCCAGTAGGAGACCAGACCCAGCACGAGCGTCGCTCCCAGCAAAAGGGGGCACAGGTCTTTGCGCCTCAGAGCTATATTCTCCGGTTGAAGTTGAAGGATAATAATGCCGGGCGCTCATCGTGAGTTAACAACTCGCAGTGGAGGGATGAGGTGCACCGACGTGAAAACCGATGGTGACGATTCGAGAGCCGTGATGAGAATCGCGCCGGGATCATACGTTCACGATCACCCCCTGCCAATCTTTTCTTTTTCCCCTTCTTTTGCCCGGCGCTCGGGCGTAGGAAACGCTGCTTTATAAAATTCATGTAACCGCCCACGCCCATCCGGCGTCTTGCATCTTGGTAGGCCGGATTGAGGCTTCATTCTCTCCTGTGTCCGGTGCGGCTCAAAGTAATTCACAATTCATTGGAGATAAAGGACAGATGAAATTAACTCGTTCGAGAAAGATTATTGGCGGACTGGCGCTGGCCGGTACGTTTGCGCTGTCGGGGATCGTCGGATTCGCGCAGCAAGGAACAATGCAGCAGGGCGGCAAAGAGCACGGTGAACATAAAGGCATGCGCGGCGGCGGCGACCGCAAAGGCGGGCGCGGCATGCGCGGCGGCTTCGGCCACTTCGGCGCGAACCTCAACTTGACCGACGCACAGAAGGCGCAGATCGAGCAGATCGTCACGCGCTACCGCGAAGCGTCGAAAGCCGAGCGGCAGCAGAATCGCGGCGAACGTCGCGGCGGCGGTTTCGACACCTTCGGCGGCACGTTCAACGAGGCGGAAGTTCGTGCGGCGGCGCAGGCGAGAGCCAACGCGCAGGTCGAACGCGAAGTCCGGCACGCGCGCATGATGTCGGAGATGTACAACGTGTTGACGGCGGAGCAGAAAGCGCAACTCACCGCAGAGCGCCAGCAGCGCGAGCAGAGGCGGCAGGAGCGTCGCCAGCGCCGCAACGCCGACACTGCAACCCCTACGAGCAGAACCTAACGTTCGAGCAGAGGCGGGTCTCCGTGATTCGGGAACAAAACTCTCCCCTTCAATATTTCAATGGAGGGAACAATGAAAAGCAGACTCAAAGTAACGATCTTGATGTGCGCGCTCGTCGTCGGCCTCGCGGCGACGGCGGCGGCGCAGTCAACTTACCGCACGCGCAACGGGCGCACGGTGACGGTTTACCGTAACAACCGGCGCGTCGTGCAAACGCCTCGCGGTCGCACCATCGTGCGCGGCGCGAACGGTCGCACGGTCGTGCATCGCGCGAACGGTCGCAGCGTGGTCATACTGCCGAACGGCAGGCGCGTTGTGCGCAGTTCGCGCAGCCGCCAGTCGTATCCGCAGATCAACAACCGCTCGCGCACGGTTCGCACGCGCGACGGCAGAATCGTGACCATCTTGCCGAACGGCAGGAGAATTTATCGTTAAGCTTCTACATCAAGGAAGGGGTTGAAGTATGAAAAGGATGTTAGGCGCAAGCTTGATGTGCCTCATGCTGCTCGCGGCGACGGTCAGCCCCGCGCTGGCGCAAGGTTATCGCGGCGGTCGCTACTACAACGGGCGCGTCGCGACGCAGCAGCAGCAGTATCGCAGGTATGACAACTCGCGCCGGTCGAATTATGATCGGCGTTACAATGAACGTTACAATGATCGTTCCGTCTGGGAGCGAAGCCGCGACAAGGTGACGGTCGCGGGCGGAGCGGGCGCGGGCGCGGCCATCGGCGCGCTGGCGGGCGGCAAAAAGGGCGCGATCATCGGCGCGCTCGTCGGCGCGGGCGGCTCGGCGTTGTACACTTACAAACTGCGCGACCGCAACAGCAGGCGCTTTCGCCGCTAAGAACCACTGAGCAGATGCCGGTGTAATAGTTAAGGGGCAGCTCTCGGTCGAAGGGCTGCCCCTTATTGTTTCGCCCGCACGGCGTCGTGAACAGTTCACGGAGGAGACGCCGCGCAAACAGTTGACACTTATGGACGAGATGGCCGACAACTCCGACGCGCTCGCGCACGCCGACGATAGCGCGCCGGACGCGTCTGTTGCCGCGCCGCCCGATGTCGCGCTCGTCAGCCGCGCCGCAGCGGGCGACGAGACGGCGTTCGAGGAGTTGTTCGCACGCCACCGTCGCCGCGTCGCGCTCATCGCCGGTCGTTTTTTCCGCCAGCGCGAACAGATCGAGGAGGTCGTGCAGGAGAGCTTCATGAAAGCCTACTTCGCGCTCGCGGACTTCTCCAACCAGCAGGAAAACTCCTTCGCCTCCTGGATCGCGCGCATCGCCTTCAACGCCTGTTACGACGAGTTGCGCCGCATGAAGCGTCGGCCTGAGAGCGCGGGCGGCGACTTGACGGAAGAAGAGAACGCGCGTTTGCAAGCGCAACTGCGCGCCGAAGGGGCGGGCGACGACGTGGAGGCGGCTACCATCGCGCGCGATCTGGCCGGAAAACTGCTCGCGCGGCTCAGCCCCGAAGACCGCCTGCTGCTCGTCATGCTGGATGTCGAAGGGCTGTCGGTCGCCGAGATCGGGGAGACGAACAGTTGGTCTGTCTCGAAGGTCAAAGTCCGCGCGCACCGTGCGCGCGCACGCCTGCGCCGCGTCCTCGAACGATTCTTGTAACCGGCGCGCACGCGCCTGCGTTTTCACTAACGAAGCCGCCGCGCGCAAGAGGCGGCGGCGGAAGAGAGCGGGTAAAACTCCAATGAACGGCACTAAGAAAAAGGGCTTGACGGACGCGGAGCTAGACCGTTTGGGTCGCGCCGTCGTGCGCGCCTCGGCGTCGAGCGAAGCGGAAGCGGAGGCGGTCGCTTCCCAGCCGTTCCTCTACGCGCGCCTGCGCTCGCGCATCGCCGCCGAAGAGGAACGACGCGCCGCGGTTGGCGGCGAGACGTGGCTCGCGCTGCTCGGCGTCGTCTGGCGCTCCGTGCCTGCGATGGCGCTCGTCGCCGTCTTCGCCTTCATACTGTTCTGGACTTCAAGCCTCAACAACGGCGCTAACAGCACGACGACGGCTGCCTCGTCCGGCGTCCTCAGCGACGAGGCGTTGATGGACAGCGAGGCCGGAATCGAGCGCGTCGTGTTCGCAGACCGCCGCGCGCTCTCAAGCGACGAGGTGCTAGCGACGATCCTGAACGAAGACGAACGGGGGGACACTAGATGACGCCGCGCGGCATGACCCGACTCAAAATCCTGCTCGTGCTCGTCGGCGTCTTCCTGCTCGGCGGCGTGACGGGCGCGTCGCTCGACAGTTTCTACCGCCTGCGCGGCCACACACGCGAGCATCGCGGCGGCGGCAAGGGCGACATGTTCGAGAAGATGCGCCGCGACCTCAACCTGAGCGAGCAACAGTCAACCGAGATACGCGCCATACTCGACCAGACGCGCAACGAATACCGCGCGCTGCGCGCCGAAGCGCGCCCGCGCTACGACGCCGTGCGCCAGAACGCGCGCACGCGCATACGCGCCCTGCTCACGACCGAACAGCAAAAACTCTTCGACGCCAAGAACGCCGAACGAGACGCGCGGCGCGATCAGGACAACGACAAATAAAAGTGGACGGCGAAAAATAAGAAGCGCGCCCTGTAAGAAGCCGATTGTTGATTGAGAAGTCCCGTTAGGGACGATTGATAGTAGCCCGGCACTTCAGTGCCGGGATCATTCGAGATTAAACGAGTTGAGTCCCGTAGGGACGATTGAAAGTTACTTATCACAACTTTCAATCGTCCCTACGGGACTCTCTTAACATTTATGCACATCGTTCCCAGCCATAAATGGCTGGGCTATTATCAATCGTCCCTGACGGGACTTCTCAAACCGTCTCCAACTTCCGCGCCATCAACAGATCGTTTTGCGGATCGTCGCCGACTTGAAAGACGTGCTCGCCCACCACCTCGAAGCCCCACTTCCGGTAGAAAGCGATGGCGCGCTCGTTGTGCTCCCAGACGCCGAGCCACATCGTCTCGTGTCCCGCGCGCCGCGCCGCCACCAACAACTCACGCATGAGGCGCGCGCCCGCGCCGCTCCCCAACCGCTCGCGCGCCACATACAAACGCGCGAGTTCTACCGGCCTGCTGCCCGCGACGCAATCGGGCGTCTCGTCGCTCGCGAACAGTTTGGCGTAGCCGACCGCAACCGCCGTCTCATCAACGTCGCGCGCTTCCGCGATCAGGAAGGTCGAGCGCGCGTCCGCGAGTTCCGCCTGCTGCTGCGCCGTGCCGAACGCGGCGTCCAGATAAGCGCGCATGTCTTCGGGGCGACAACTCTCTACGAAGGTTTCGTAAAACGTGCGCGCGCCGAGTTCGGCGAGCAACGCAGCGTCGCCGCCCGCGCCCGTGCTCGTGGAGGCGCGTCGGATTCTAATGCGTGGCGCGTCGCCGTCGTTCGACATCTCGAACCCGCGCCGCTTACTTGAGCGCCGACTCGATAGCGCCGGTCACCTTCGCGTCCTCCGGCTTATCGGCGGACTCGAAGCGGGCGATAATTTTGCCGTCCTTCGAGACGAGAAACTTGTTGAAGTTCCATTTGATCTCGCCCGCGAATTCGGGATTGGTTTCACGCTCCGTGAGGTACTTGTAGAGCGGGTGCTTGTCGTCGCCCTTGACGGAGATTTTCGAGAAGACCGGAAACGTCACGCCGTAGTTGATGCGGCAGAACTGTTGAATCTCCTCGTCCGAGCCCGGCTCCTGCGCGCCGAAGTTGTTGGCCGGAAAGCCGAGAATAGTGAAGCCCTGATCTTTGTAACGCTCGTAAATCTTTTGCAGCCCCTCGTACTGCGGCGTGTAGCCGCACTTGCTCGCCACGTTGACGAGCATGACGACCTTGCCGCGATAGTCAGAGAGTTTTACGTCCTGACCCTTGGAGTTTTTGAGTGTGAAGTCGTACACAGATTTGGCCGTTCCCTTTCCGTCCGTTTTCGAGTCCTTCGCCTTGACGAAGAACAGAGCCAGCGACGAGACGGCCACACAGACCGCCGCGCCGATTAAAAATTTCTTCATTACGTTTTTCCTATTTTAGTTTGTTGTTACGTGTCAGACAAAACCTTCACCGCAGAGACGCAGAGCAAAGCCGCAGAGCACCGCAGAGAAGATCATTCAACTCTCCGCGCTAACTCTGCGTGATCTCTGCGCCTCTGCGGTGAAGGTTTTTATTTCTATCCAATTACAACTTGCTCTAAATCGCTTCGCCCCGCAACGGTCGTGAGCGATCAACTGGCCGTGTTCATTTCGACCCAGTTGATTCTAACACCGGCGGCGGCGAGCGCTGCATCGAGCCGCTCGTCCTGACACACGCGTATGAAGCGCGCAGGTTGCGCGCGCACGCGGAAGCCTTCCTGTCGCAGGTGCAGTTCGAGAAAAACTTCGCAGTCGCCGGGGCTTGCGAGCAAAGCCTGCGACACCGCCTCGCACTTCTCGCGTATGTCCACGCCTTCGGGCAGTTCGATGACGAGCGAACGAATCGTGCCGCCCGCGCCCCTCGCACTTTGTTTCTGAAGCCAGGGGTTGTGCGCGGGGATGCGCGCTTTTTCCAGCAAATAGATTTCGTCGCAGACGACCGTTGAAGAACTGTCGCTGCCGTCGAGCCTGCCCGTGACGAGAAGCAGCGCGTCGTTGGCCGCGTCCTTCCCCTTCGACTTGAACGCTTCCGGCCAGAGGACGCACTTCACGGAACTGCCCGACAAATCTTCCAGACGAAAGTAAGCGTACTTGTCGCCCTTCTTCGTGTTGCGCACGGTGAAATCGGAGACGACGCCCGCGAGCCTGACGCGCGCGTCCGTCGCGGCTGCGGCGAGGTCGGCCACCGTGCCGCACTTGAGTTCTCCGATCTTCTCAAGGAAGTCTTCGAGCGGGTGGCCGGAGACGTAGAAGCCGATGGCCGCCTTCTCGTGTGCGAGCAATTCTTTGTGCGACCACTCGGCGGCCTGATTATATTGATCCGTCTCTTCCGCCTCCGCCGTGTAACCTCCGGCCAAACCGAACATGTCCGCCTGCCCGTTGTCGCGCTCGCGCCGCTTGCGCCCGCCGCGCTCAAGTGCGCGGTCAACGCTCGCGTGCAAACACGCGCGCCACTCCTGCAACCCCTTGTCTTCCGGCTTGAACGAATCGAACGCGCCCGCGCAGACGAGACTTTCCAGCACGCGCTTGCCCGCGCCCTTTTCGCCCACGCGCTCCGCGAAGTCGTAGATGGAACGAAAACGCTCCTCGCCGCGCGCCTGTATCATCGCGCTCACGGCGGATTGACCGATGCCCTTGATGGCCGCCAGCCCGAAGCGTATCGCGCCCTTAACGGGTGTGAAGCCCGCGCCCGATTCGTTCACGTCGGGCGGCAGAAGCTTGATCCGTTGCGAGCGTAGTTCTGAGCCGTACTTGAAAATCTTCGTCGCGTCGTCAGCCGTGTAAGTCATCACGGCGGCGTAGAAGTGTTCGGGGTATTGCGCTTTGAGATACGCGGTCTGGTAGGCGACGTGCGCGTAGGCGACCGAGTGCGAGCGGTTGAAGCCGTAGTCGGCGAACTGAGCCATGAGACGAAAAATCTCGCGCGCCTTCTTCTTCTGAATCTTGTTCTTCGCGCAGCCGTCCATAAACTTCTGTTCGTGGACGGCCATCTCCTCGCGGTTCTTCTTGCCCATCGCGCGGCGCATGAGGTCGGCTTCGCCCAGGGAGTATCCGCCGAGCCGCTGCGCGAGCTGCATGATCTGTTCCTGATAGACGAGGATGCCGTAGGTGTTCTGGAGAATCTCTTCCATCTCCCCGGTCAGGTACTCGACCGGCTTCTTGCCGTGGTAGCGGTCGATGTAATCGTCGACCATGCCGCCGTCGAGCGGCCCCGGACGATAGAGCGCGTTCAGGGCCGAGAGGTCTTCGATGGACTTCGGCTTGAGCTTGCGGCAAATCTCCTGCATCCCCGTCGATTCAAACTGGAAGACCGCCTCCGTTCGACCCTGCCCGAACAGCTTGTAAGTCTTCTCGTCGTCGAGCGGAATCTCCGACCAGACGATCTCGCGTCCGTGCATCTCCCTGATCGTCTTGCAGCATTGATTGATGATCGAGAGCGTGGTCAGGCCGAGGAAGTCCATCTTGAGCATGCCCGTCTTTTCCAGATCGGACATCTCGAACTGCGTGGTGAACTCGTGCTTGTTGTTGACGGCCACAGGGATCAACTCTTCGAGCGGCTGCGGCGAGATGACGACGCCCGCCGCGTGCACGGACGAGTGGCGCGCGAAGCCTTCGAGCCGCCGCGCGATCTCGATGACCTTGCGCGTCTGCGCGTCGCGCTCAACGGCCTGCT
>DATHBB010000008.1:0-21462 GCA_035296385.1 Pyrinomonadaceae bacterium
CGTCTCGGAAGCGCAGCGCGTCGGCGGCGTCGCCGCTTACATCGACGCGGAGCACGCGATGGACGCGGAGTATGCCGGAAAACTCGGCGTGAACATTGACGACCTTTTGATCTCGCAGCCGGATTCGGGCGAGCAGGCGCTAGAGATTTGCGAAGCGCTCGTGCGCTCGAACGGCGTTGACGTGATCGTGATCGACTCGGTGGCGGCGCTCGTGCCGCGCGCTGAGTTGGACGGCGAGATGGGCGACAGCTTACCCGGCTTGCAGGCGCGTCTGATGTCGCAGGCTTTGCGCAAACTGACGGCGATTGTTTCTTCGTCTAACACGACTCTGATCTTCATCAACCAGATTCGCGAGAAGATCGGCGTCATGTTCGGCTCACCTGAGACGACGACGGGCGGGCGCGCTCTGAAATTCTACTCAAGCCTTCGTCTCGACATACGCCGCATCGGCGCGATCAAGGACGGCGACCGCGTCGTAGGCAACCGCACGAAGGTCAAGGTGGTGAAGAACAAGGTCGCGCCGCCGTTCCGCGAGTGCGAGTTCGACATCATGTACGGCGAAGGCATCTCGCGCGAGGGCGACGTGATTGATCTCGGCGTGGCGAATCGCATCGTAGAGAAGTCGGGCGCGTGGTTCTCCTACAAGGGCGAGCGGCTCGGGCAGGGACGCGAAAACTCGAAGCAGACCTTGAAGGACAACGTCGAGTTGCGCATGCGGATCGAGAACGAAGTGCGCCTCGCGCTCGGCATCCCCGTCAGCGAGACGGCGGAGGAGAAGGCCGAGAAGACGGAAAAAGCCGACAAGTCCAAGAAGGCCGAATCGGCTGCCAGCAACTAACAAACAGCGTAGATTTTTAAGCGCCAAAATTCAGCCGCCTGCGAACGTCTTCACCGAAACCGAAGATGCTTTGCAGGCGGCTGAAACTTTGTCTCTTTACAGCGCAACGGGCGTCAAAGCATAATCTTCATAACGCGAAACAACTGACGGCACATACAGATGACCAACTCCATTCTCATCAAAGGCGGCACGATCATCACTTTGGACGCGAATGAGCGCGTCGTCGAAGGCGACCTGCTCGTACGCGACGGTCGCATCGTGTCGATTGGCGAGACGACGGAAACTGCGTCTGAGGTGATTGACGCGCGCGGCTGTGCCGTGCTCCCCGGCTTCGTGCAGACGCACATACATCTCTGCCAGACGCTCTTTCGCGGCGCGGCAGACG
Source organism: Pyrinomonadaceae bacterium (assembly GCA_035296385.1). Lineage (GTDB taxonomy): Bacteria > Acidobacteriota > Blastocatellia > Pyrinomonadales > Pyrinomonadaceae > JAIVJZ01. Next base: position 1,224 of record DATHBB010000008.1, read on the forward strand.
ACCTGCCTTTGATCGATTGGCTGAAACGGCGCGTGTGGCCGTTGGAGGCCGCGCACACGCCCGCCTCCGTGCGCGCTTCGGCGCGGCTCGGTATCGCAGAGATGATTAAAGGCGGCACGACCTGTGCGCTGACGATGGAGACCGTCAATCACACTGCGGAAGCGTTTCGCGCGGTCGAAGAGACGGGCTTTCGCGCCACCGTCGGCAAGTGCATGATGGACGCGGGCGCAGACGTACCATTGGAATTGTTTGAAGAGACGGAGGATTCGATACGCGAATCGCTGGCCTTGATCGAAGCGTGGCACGGGCGCTCTGACGGTCGCATACGAGCTTGCTTCGCGCCGCGCTTCGCCGTGAGTTGTACGCGCGAGCTGCTCGAACGCGTCGCGCATCTCTCGCGCGAACGCGGCGTGCTCGTACACACGCACGCTTCCGAGAATCGCACCGAGATCGAGATGGTCGAGCGTGCGACGGGGATGCGAAACATCGAATACCTCTCGTCGCTCGGTCTCACAGCGCCGCACGTCGCGCTCGCGCACTGCGTACACTTGAACGAACAGGAACTCGACATCCTCGCTCAAACCGGCACGCAGGTCATGCACTGTCCCTCGTCAAATCTCAAACTCGGTTCGGGCATCGCTCCCATCGTGGAGATGCTCGCGCGCGGCGTCGCGGTCTCGCTCGGCGCGGACGGCGCGCCCTGCAACAATCGTCTGGACATGTTTACGGAGATGCGCACCGCCGCGCTCCTGCAAAAGGTGACCCACGGAGCGGACGCGCTGCCGGCAAGGCGCGTGCTGCGCATGGCGACGATTGACGGCGCTCGCGCGCTCGGGCTTGAAGCGGAGACGGGCACGCTTGAGATCGGCAAACGCGCCGACATCACCATTCTCGCGCTCGAACGCCTGCACCTGACTCCGCGCCCCGACATCATCTCGGCCATCGTCTATGCCGCGCAAGCGGCGGATGTCAGAACCGTAGTCATAGACGGGCGGATCGTCATGCGCGAAGGGGAACTCTTGAGCGTCAACGAAAGGGAAGTGCTGGCCGAAGCGAGGGCGCAAGCGGAGTTGTTGTTCAAGCGTGCGAATCTGCGCGGGGACGTTTGAGCGCAAAAAGCTGTGCCAGCTTGAATGTTGCGTAAGCGGGGGGCGCTTCGGCGTTCAAGCTGGCACGGGCGGGCGTCTAAACTCGTCTCGGATGTTTGTCTTGCGACTAATAACCGGCTTGTGGCGACCGGCTCATCCCAAACAGGGGGGATTATACACGTCTTCACAAAACTGTCAACGCTTTTTTGTGACTAATTCGACAAAACTCAGAAAAAATAACCCCAAGTTGACAGCAGACTCTCCCTCTCCCTATACTTGCGCCCTTCATTGATAAAATGAAGTCAAAGGCCAGGTAGCTCAGTTGGTAGAGCACCTGACTGAAAATCAGGGTGTCGGCGGTTCGACTCCGTCCCTGGCCATCAATGAATGCAATAAGTTACGGGCAGCCCCTCGGCTGCCCTTTTCTGTTTTGTGTGCCTATAGTGTGCTAACTTCAACGTAGAAGCGGTGCATATAATTAGTATGTCGAGTATTCCAATTCTACAAAAAAACTTTCTCCTGAGGACGTGCTGATATTTGTCCTGCGTAGAGGCCACGCTCGAATGTCTCAGCAGCATCGAGACCTCTTTCGGGTCGAGGCCGTCGGCGAGGGCGAGCGACGCAAACCGGCCTGCACGTCGTGCGGCTTTTGCCGCCCTTTAATAGAGTTCTGCCGCAGGGTGTAAGCAAAATCGGATATTTGTTAGCTTTTAGGTAACCAGTCCGGCTATTAGACATCTACGTATCATAGGAATACTATGTAATTACCGTGGTGTTACGGGTATTCGTTCTATCATAGTTTTGTCGGTCTCTGCTGTTCCCTCGCAGTTCCCGCCAAACCAATCACTCCGTTTACTAAATCACGCTACCCGAACTTAATTGGAGATAACTCTTTGAGTCTTAATATTCGTGTACGACCCCTTGCTCTGTTTGTCTCCGGTGTGAACTACGCAGTTCGGGTCAAATATCTCTCCGCAGTCGTTTCAATATCCCTGCTGATGCTATTAGGCACGGCGAGCGTTTTTGCGCAGACCACGTCTTTGGTGAGCGTCAATAAAGATGGCACGGGCAGCGGCAACGGCCACTCCGGTTATCCATTTGGCGTGAACGTTACCGACGGACGCGTGGTCGCCTTCGTAAGTGACGCCACCAACCTCGTCGCGCAGCCCGACTCTAACAGCGCTTTAGACGTGTTTGTCCGCGACCTCACAACAGGTGTCACCACCCTCGTGAGCGTCAACGCTTCGGGAACCGGCACGGGCAACGGGAAGTCCGGCGTCAGAACCTTTCAAGGCATTATCGATTTTACCCTTAGCCAGAACGGTCGCTATGTGTGTTTCACAAGCTCGGCGAGCGATCTGGTGGCGAACGACACGAACGGGAAAGAGGACGTTTTCGTGCGCGATCTCTCGACGGGGACGACCACGCTCGTGAGCCTCAACAGCGCGGGCACGACCGGCGGCAATAATATTTCGTACTACGGCTCTATTTCGGATGACGGGAGCATCGTTCTCTTCAACAGCCTCGCGGGCGATCTCGTCGCCAACGACACGGATAATACGACGGACGTGTTCGCGCGAAACCTGAAGACCGGGACGACAATGCTCGTCAGTCTCAACAGCGCCGGAACAGGGAGAGGCAACGGCCCTTCCTCCGCAGGCTTCCTTAGCACCGATGGCCGAATCGCCATGTTCAACAGCACGGCCAGCAATCTCGTGGCGAACGATTCAAACGGCACGACCAAGGACCTTTTCGTACGCAATCTACAGACCGGCGTGACGACGCTCGTGAGCGTCTCGGCTGACGGACTCGGCAGCGGAAACCGTGACTCCAGCGGAGGCCTGCTTTCCCGCGACGGGCGCTTCGTCGTCTTCAACAGCAACGCGACCAACCTGGTGACGCTGAAGGATACCAACAGCACGACCGACCTCTTCATACGCGATCTGGCCGCCGGGAAAACTAATTTGGTCAGCGTCAATCAGGCCGGCACGGGCACCGGCAATGATTACGCCAGCATCACTTCCAGAGCGATGATCAGTGGCGACGGTAATCGAATCGCTTTCTTCAGCGCGGCAACTGATTTAGCGCCCAACGATACGAACGGCCAAGATGATATTTTCTTAAGAGATATTGCCGCCGGAACGACGACGCTCGTCAGCCTGAATCATGCAGGCACGGGGAGCGCGGATGGCGATTCAACTGAGAGTGAGATAAGCGATGACGGGAGATTTGTGGTTTTTTGGAGCTATGCAAAAAATCTGACACCGGAGCCGAACGCCTTTTATGATGTGTATGTGCGCGACTTACAGCAGTCTAAGACCACGCTCGTGAGCATCAACACCTCCGGCACGGGCGGGGGCAACACAAACTCCGGCGGAGGCATGATCAGCGCCGACGGTTCTCTCATAGTCTTCAGCAGCCAAGCCACCGACCTCGTGACGAAAGACACCGGCGGGTTGAGCAACGTGTTCGCCTACGCCATGCCGCAGTCATCCGGCAGCCTTCAATTCAGCGCGCCCACGTACAGCGTCGTCGAGGGACAGGCCGCCGCAACTATAACCGTCACCCGCACGGGTGGCAGCGGCGGTGCGGTGTCAGCCACATTCACGACGAGCAACGGCTCGGCAATCGCCGGACAGGACTACACTGGCGTCTCACAGACGATTAACTTCGCCGCCGGGGACGTTGCCGGTAAAACGGTGACGGTGCCCATCACGGATGACGCGCTCGTCGAGTCCGCCGAGACGGTCAACCTCACACTCGGCAATCCGACAGGCGGTGCTGTCCTGGGAAGTATCGTCTCGGCGACCCTGACGATAGTTGATAACGACTCTTGCAGTTACTCGGTCAGCCCTGTGTCGCTGCCGCAGTTTTCCGCTGCGGGCGGCCAGGGCAGTTTCCAGATGAACGCGCCCGCGGGCTGCTCCTGGATGGCGACGAGCCTTGTCCCGTGGCTCACGATCACGAGCGGCGCGAGCGGCACGGGCAACGGCACGATCAATTTCAACGTCGCACCCAACACAGGCCCCGCCCGTGCGGGTCAGATTCTGCACACGGACGATTCCTTCTACACCATCGCACAAGCCGGTGGCTGCACCTTCTCGATCAACCCGGCCACACGGAACGTCCCTGCCGTAGGGGAAGAAATCACCATAGCCGTCACAGCCTCGAACTCCGCTTGCGCCTGGACTGCCGCGACAAACGTGCCCGTCTCCTGGATGTCTGTGAAGTCGGGGGCGAGCGGAACGGGCAACGGAACCGTGACGCTGTCGGCCTCGCCGAATACCGTGCATGTCACGCGCACGCTCTCCGCCACGATAGCCGGGCATGTCTTCAACGGCACACAGCCGCCGCTCCCGCCCGTCTCATTTGAGCGGAGGAGTGATACGGTTATGGAGCGTGAGGGACGCACCCAACTGCGCCTCGTACGCAATGGTAGTCTCTCCGGCTCGGTCACCGTCCAGTATGCGACGATTGACGACCCGGCGGCTGTGCCCTGCGACCCGACGGTCAAACAGGCGGACGGCACACCTTACCCGCAGGGCACGGCCTACGCCCGCTGTGACTATGCCACGACGATTGATACGGTGACTTTTCTCCCTGACGAAAGGTATAAGTTCATCTACGTTCCCCTCATTGATGACGCGCACGTGGAAAAAGACGAGACGTTGAAAATTGCTTTGAGCAGTCCGGGCGAGGGCATAGGGAATTACGAGATCGCCACCCGGACAATCATTGACAACGACACTGCCGGACAGCCTAACCCGATCTTCGCGACGCCCTTCTTCGTACGAATGCAGTATCTCGACTTCCTCTCACGCGAGCCGGAAGCGGATGAGCCCTGGTCGCGCGTGCTCGACAACTGCCCGAACGTCAACAACGATTCGTTGTGCGACCGCCTTCTCGTCTCGTCTTCTTTCTTCGGCTCGCCGGAGTTTCGTCTGAAAGGTTTCTACGTTTTCAACTTCTACCGCGTCGCCCTCAATCGCATGCCGACCTACGAGGAGATCATCCCGGACATGCGAAGCGTGTCTGGAGCGACCGCTGCGGAGGTCTATCAGAAGCGTGCGGCCTTCGCCGTCGGGTTTGCCTCGCGCGCCGAGTTCGCTGGTATTTACAACGCGCTGTCGGATACGGCTTTCGTAGACACGCTGATGGAGCGTTATGCCCTCCAGCAGATCACGACGCCCAACCCATCCGATCCGGAAGGCGGGGCGCGTGTGACGCTCACGCGCGCGGAACTCGCAGCGCGCCTCGGCGCATCGGGAACGCAAGCCTTGACGAGAGCGCAGGTCTTGAGAGCCGTTGTGGAGTCGAACGAGGTGGGCGCACTCGAATACAACCGCGCTTTCGTTGCGATGCAATACTACGGTTACCTGAGAAGGACGCCGGAGGAAGATGGTTATCAGGCATGGCTCAGAGTAATTAATCAGGACCCGAACAATATCCGGGTCATGGTCAACGGCTTCATGAACTCGCAAGAATACCGCTTGAGGTTCGGACAACCTTAAAGGCTGCCATAGAGGGAAGCAAAGCGAGGCTGCATGAAAATATTTTCATGCAGCCTCTATATATTGGACGCCTTCGATCAATCGCCGGAGTCCAAATAATGTCCATTATGCTCAAACTCCCAAAGCGGTAGCTGCTTAGCAAAAGTACTTCGAGCGACTTTCGCGCCTCGCAATAATCTTTCCAACGCAACCGACGGTGATGAGGTACCATCGCGACAGGGAAAACCAGGTTCAGAGCGCCTTCAACTCCCTCGACTAATCGACATCACCGCGTCTCTGAAATGAGGGCTTCGTTAGCGTGTCCGAGTTCTGTAAGTCCTGTTAGATTGTGGCACGGAGTTTTGATATGTATGTGCACACATGTATAATCCGATGGTTTCAAGCCGCAGGTGGGAGCCACACCTAATAGTGATCTCCGTGCCTGAAGCGTCAACCGCAGGCGTGTCAAACAGAAGCTCCCTCGCACGGTTCTTCCACAAAGATACCCGCCTCCACCACCCAGAAGCAGTAACAAGCCCTGACAAGCGGAAGTAGGCCATCTATCTAAGGCCCGACCGCTACCGCCACGCGATGTCACGCACACGGAGAGTTTTAATGTTACAGAGACGCACCGCCCCCAAAATGGCCTGGCAGCATCCCTCCCGCAAATTCTTAGCCTTGAGCTTCCCACCGGGGAAACGCCGACGACATCTCGCCGTCGCCGGCCTGGTAGCGCTGACGCTCGCGGGTGTGCTCGCTGCGTATGCGGGGGGCGGCCTGAGCGCCCTTCTCTGGCCCGGCGCGCCAAATTCTCCAGAAGCGGCTGAGGCGGCAGGCGATGACGTTCGCACGGTGGCCGAGGCTGCGGAAGCCTACGGGCGGCTCCCGTTGAGCTTCGAGGAGAATCACGGGCAGGCGGACAAAGATGTAAAGTTCATCTCGCGCGGCACAAACTCCGATCTTTTCCTGACCGCGAACGAGGCCGTGCTTGCGCTGCGACGTGGCGTGGCCGGTCGGGGTGAGCGCGGTGTTCAAAGCGCGGCTCAAGGTTCGGCTGCGGCTCCGCAGGAGACGACGGTGCTGCGCATGCGGCTGGCCGGCGCGAACACCTCTCCCCGCGTGGACGGTCTCGACCGGCAGAAAGGCTTGATCAACTACCTTGTCGGCGACGACCCTTCGCGCTGGCGCATCGGCGTGTCCACCTTTGCGAAAGTCTCCTACTCGGAGGTCTACCCGGGCATAGACCTTGTCTACTACGGCAACCAGCGCGAGCTTGAGTTCGACTTCGTCGTCGCGCCCGGCACCGACCCGCGCCCGATCAGGTTGGCTTTCGGGGGCGCGGATCGCATCGATGTCAGTTCGGAAGGCGAGTTGAAAGTGCAGGTCGGGGGCGGCGAAGTGGTCCTGCGCAAGCCCGTGCTCTACCAGACGGACGACACGGGGCGGCGCGTTGAGGTGCCCGGCGGCTACCAGTTGCGCGGTCGTGATGAGGTCGCATTTAACGTCGGCCCGTACAACACGGCCCGTCCGCTCGTCATCGACCCCGTCGTTGTCTACTCGACCTTCTTAGGCAACAGCGGGGGCGAAACCGGCTACGGCATCGCCGTGGATGGCACGGGCAACGCCTACGTCACCGGCCAGACCACCTCCGTTAATTTCCCCTCCACGACATCGATACGCACCGCGAATAACTTCTCATCCGGCGACGTGTTCGTCACCAAGATCAACGCCACGGGGACGGAACTCGTCTACTCAACAATCGTCGGCGGCAGCGACAGCGACCGTGGTTTCGCCATCGCGCTCGACACCTCGGGCAACGCCTACGTGACCGGTCAGTCCTCCTCGACCGACTTCCCACTCGTTAACCCCGTACGCGGAGGCGGCAGCTTCTTCCGCAGCGGCGACGCAGGCGCGAACTGGTCGGCTGTCTCCGGCGGCGGCCTACCGGCGGGCCAGATCGCGTCGCTGACCTTTCATCCACAGTCGCCCGCGACCGTTTACGCGGGAGTGGCCTACGCGGGACTCTTCAAGAGCCTGGACGGGGGCGTTAATTGGACTAAGCTAAAAGTTACCTCCGGCACACATCGCGTGGGCGCAATAGCCATCGCGCGCTCCGCGCCCTCGACCCTCTACGCGCTCGTCAATGTTGACCAGGTTTCTCCCAAATCGACCGTCTATAAGAGCACGGACGGCGGCGACACGTGGGCAGTCGCCAACAATGGCATGAACAGCGAGCGTGTCTTCTCGATCTCGGTCGATCCCACTAACCCGAACGTGCTCTACGCGGGCACAGACTTCTTCCTTTACAAAAGCACGGACGGCGGAGCCAGTTGGAGCAGGTCGAGCACAGGGCTGACCTTCGGCTCCGCCCACTCGATCACCATCGATCCGACGAATACGTCAGTCATCTACGCGGCGGCGGGCGGCGGCGGGGTCTTCAAGACGACGAACGCGGGCGCGAACTGGGCGCAGACGAACTCCGGGCTGACGAGCACGAACGTCCTTGACCTCGCGCTGGACCCGACGAATACGTCCATCCTTTACGCAGGCACGACCGGCGGGGTCTTTAAGACGACGAACGCGGGCGCGAGCTGGCAGAAGGTCAGCAACGGGCTCACACAGCAAAACGTCAACGCGCTCGCCATCGACCCTTCAGCGCCTGCAACCCTCTACGCGGGCACGAATGCCAGCGGCGTCTTCAAGACGACGGACGGCGGTGCCAATTGGACGGCAGTGCGCACGGGACTCTCGCGCCCGACCGTCAACATCCTCGAAGTGAATCCGTCCGCCCCGTCGAACCTCTTTTACGTGCTCTCGGACACGGGCGGCATCTCCAATAACGACTCGGAGGCGTTCGCCTTCCGCCTCGACGGCGCGGGCTCGGCGCTCGCCTACTCGACCTACCTCGGCGGCAACGCCAACGACGCCGGTAACGGCATCGCGGTGGACGGCGCGGGCAACGCCTACATCGCCGGCGACACACTCTCGACGAACATCCAGACCTTGGGCGCTCGCCAGCCCGCAGCGGGCGGCTCCGGCGATGCTTTCCTCGCCAAGCTGACGCCCGCAGGCGCGCTCGCCCTCATGACCTATCACGGCGGTGCCCGGCAAGATTACGCGACGGGCATCGCCGTCGATTCGGCGGGACGCGCTCACTTGACGGGTTACACGGCCTCGTCCGACTTTCCCGTGACACCGGGCGCATTCCGCACGACGCTCTCGCCAAGCTCCCCGTTCCAGTCCGCGCCTGACGCCTTCATCACCAGATTCAACGCGGGCGGCAACTCGCTCGAATACTCCACCTACCTCGGAGGCGCGGGCAACGATCACGGCACGGCCATCGCCCTCGACTCGGCGGGCGCGGCCTACGTCGCCGGTCGCACGGATTCCGCCAACTTCCCGACGGCCAGCCCCGCACAGGCAGCGTTCTCCGGCGGCTTCTTCGACCCCGACGCCTTCGTCTCTAAGCTCAACGTCGCAGGCTCGGCCCTTGAATACTCGACCTACCTCGGCGGCGAGGCGTTCGACGAGGCGCGCGGCATCGCGGTGGACTCGTCCGGCTCGGCGCACGTTGTCGGCTCCACCGATTCGCGCACCTTCCCCGTCACAGCCGATACGCTTCGCAACCGGAGCACCTTCTACCGGACATCTAACGGCGGCGCGCGCTGGGAGAACGACAGCTTCGGCTTCAAGACTTCGACCACGAATCCCCAGACCCTGCTGGCCGACCCGCGAAGGCCGGGCCACATCTACGTCGGCGCCTTCGACGGCTTCCTGCGGAGCACGAACGGTGGCCGTAACTGGGTGCGCGGGGCTGCTGGCCTACCCACAGACGTGCCGATCAGCGTGCAGTGTGTGGACAGTTCCGCGAACGCCAACATCTATGCGCTGGCTACCTCTTCGTTCAGCGGCACGGGCAGCGAAGGTGTTTACCGCAGCGCCGACGGCGGGGCAACGTGGGTTAAGCTTGTCACCTCGGGGATGCCCTCGACGGCGCCCGGCGTGCTGGCCTGCGATCCCTCGACGCCGAACACCCTTTACGCGGGCGGCAACATCACCGGCCTCTACAAGAGCACGGACGGCGGCGCAAATTGGATCAGGGTAGGTACATCGACACTCTTCAATTCGGTCTCTATCGTCGTCGATCCGAAGACGCCCTCGACCGTCTATGTCTCCTCGAACACCTCGCCGAGCGGCGGCGTTTACAAAAGCACCGACGGCGGTATCACCTGGGTGCGCATGAACGAGGGGGTGCCGACCACACACACGGGTCTGCTCGCCATCGATCCGCAGAACCCTTCGACCCTCTATCTCAGCACCGGCGGTCTCTACAAGAGCGAGGACGGTGCGGCCAGTTGGCGACGCGTCTTCCAGTACGGGAGCGACATCTCAATCGATCCGCGAACGCCCTCGACCGTCTATACGGCCACGGGCTTCGGCGTCTTCAAGACGACGGACGCGGGCGCCACCTGGGCAGCCGTCAACAATGGCTTGGCCTATAGCCCCAACGGACTGATCGAGGTTGACCCTCACTCTCCGGCGGGCGCCTACTTCGTCGCCAGACCGTCCACTAGCAATGACAAGGTCGCCGACGGCTTCGTCACAAAGCTCAGCCCCAACGGCTCGATCTTTGAATACTCGACCTACCTCGGCGGCTCGTCCGGCGTCGGGCAGTACGAGATTAACTTCGCCGACGCGGCCTACGCCGTCGCCCTTGATAGCGCGGGCAACGCCTACGTGACCGGCACTTCCGGCTCGTCCGACTTCCCCGCCAGCGAAGGCTCCTACCAGCCCTTCAATCGCGGCCAGGACGCCTTCATCACAAAGCTGGCCGTCTCGTACGCGATCAGCGGGCGCGTGACGGATGCGGGCGGGGCGGGCGTGGCTGGCGTGCGCATCACGCTGACGGGAGCGGAGACCCATACGACCGTGACCGGCGTTGACGGCTCCTACTACTTCGGGCGGCTGGGCGCGGGCGCGTCCTACTCCGTTCACCCGGCAAAGGAGAACACGCTGTTTGCGCCCTCCGCCCACACATTCGCCAACCTCTCGGCCAATCAGACAGCCGACTTCACGGCCAGCGTCTCGACGCAACCCTTCCGACTGGTCCGGGGACGCCTGACGGATACGGGGGGCGCGGGGGTGCCGGGCGCGACGGTGACGCTGACGGGATCGCGTGTCGAGATCACGCAGACGGACTCCGCCGGCAACTACTCGTTCAGCGTGCCGCAGGGCGGCAACTACACTGTGACGCCATCCCTCGTCGGCTTCACCTTCACGCCGCCATCGCACAGCATCACCAACCTGGTCGCCGACGTGACTGCGGATTTCGTCGGTGCGCGTAGCCGTTTCGTCGTCACGAACACCAACAACACCGGGGCGGGCAGCCTCCGGCAGGCCATGCTCGACGCCAACACCGCGCCGGGCGCCGACTTTATCGACTTCAACATTCCGGGAACGGGCGTCCGCACCATCAACCTCGGCCTGCGACTGCCCGAGATCACAGACCCCGTCACCATAGACGCTGCGACGCAGCCCGGCTACGCGGGCGCACCGCTCGTCGAGATCAACGGCGGCGGCCTCGACACCGGCTTCGTCATCAAGGCTGGTGCTTCGACCCTGCGCGGCCTCGCCCTCTACCGCTTCAACTCCGGGTCAGTCCGCCTCGAAGGCGGTGGCGGCAACACCGTGCAGGGCTGCCATATCGGCACGGACGCCACGGGAACGCTCGACTTCCGAGTGGGCGGCGGCGCGGTCGGCGGTACCGGCATCTTCATCTTCAACTCGCCCGACAACCTCGTCGGCGGCACGACTCCCGCCGCGCGCAACGTTATCTCGGCTAACAATGACGGCGTCGTTGTTAGCGGCGCGGCAAGCGTCAACAACCGGATCGAGGGCAACTACATCGGCACGGACAGGACGGGCACGAAGTCCTTGAGCAACGGCAGCTCGGGCGTCGAATTGGACTCGTCGGACAGCACGGTCGGTCCCGGCAACGTCATCTCCGGCAACGGCAACTACAACGTGGAAGCGCGTGGCGCGAACAACGTCGTGCGCGGCAACTACATCGGCACGGACGCGTCGGGCACGAAGGCCGTCGGAGGCTTACACGGCTTCGGCGTGTCCGCCAGCGGGACGAACAACACCGTCGGCGGGACGACTCCCGCCGCGCGCAACGTCATCTCCGGCAACGGTGCCGGTATCAGTATCGGCCTCGGCACAAAGGTACAGGGCAACTACATCGGCACGGACGCGACCGGCTCCTTCGCCGTGCCGAACAACTCCGGCATTGAGGTGAACTTCTCCGACAAATCCGTCGTCATTGGCGGCACGGAAGCGGGCGCGGGTAACGTTATCTCCGGCAACGCCGGCAGCGGTATCCGACTGAGCTTAAGTAACGGCGGCGGCACGGTGCAGGGCAACTACATCGGCACGGATGCCTCAGGCTCATACGCAATCGGGAACAACTTCGGCATCGCCATCCTGTCTTCCACCGCGACCATCGGCGGCACGACGCCTGCGGCGCGCAACGTTATCTCCGGTAACAACTACGGCGTCGATATCGGCAGTTTAACGACCGGCACGATCCGCGACACAGTTATCGTCGGCAACTACATCGGCTCAAACGCCGGTGGCGACGGTCCCGTCCCGAACGTCCTGGTCGGCGTCAACATCGGCGGCTCGACGCAGGGCGCTCGCATCGGCGGGACGGACGCTGGAGCAGGCAACCTGATCGCCTTCAACATTGGCGACGGCGTCGCCCTCTCGTCCTCGACGGGCTTCGACTCGCGCGTCGTTGTGCGCGGCAACTCGATCTTCTCGAACGGCGACCTCGGCTTTGACCTCAGCTCGAACGGCCCCGATACGAACGATCCGCTTGACGCCGACAGTGGCAGCAACCTCGGGCAGAACTACCCCGTCCTGAACGCCGTCTCGACCGCGGGTGGCTCGACGACCGTAGCGGGCACACTCGACAGCACGCCGAACAAGACCTTCACAGTCGATCTCTACTCGAACGCGGCCTGCGGCCAATCGGGTTACGGCGAGGGCGCTCGCCTCTTCCACACGCTTCAGGTAACGACCGGCGCCGATGGCCGCGCCGCCATCAACGCTACGGTCAACGCCCCGCTGCCCTCAGGGCGGGTGCTGACGGCTACAGCCACCGACCAGGTGGGCAACACTTCCGAGTTCTCGCCCTGCGACGCGGGCGGGGCACGCGGCAGCGCGCGCTTCAGCTCGCAAGCCTACGGCGCGCTCGAAGACGTGGGCAACGTCATCATCCCCGTCCGGCGCGTCGGCGGTAGCCGCGGAGTGCTCACCGTCAACTACTCGACGGCCAACCTGACGGCCACCGCCGGACAGGACTACACCGCCGTCTCCGGTGTGCTCATCTTCGCCGAAGGCGAGACGGAGAAGACCATCAGCATCCCCGTCGCCACCGACGCGTTGGATGAGCCGGAGGAGTTCGTCCGCCTCGCGCTCAACAGCGCTGCCGACCCGGAAATCGTCGGCTCGCCGGGCGCAGCGCTGCTCAGCATTCACGACAACGACACGCCCCTCAAGATCAATTTCGAGGCGCAGCAGGTCAAAGAGGGTGACGATGGCTCCACGCAGCGAACCTTCACCTTCAGGCTGTCAGCGGCCACCAGCCGCGCCGTGGCCGCCGACTACGCAACCTTCGCTGGCACCGCGCTCGCAGGCAGCGACTTCGAAGCGGCCTCGGGTCGTCTCGTCTTCACGCCGGGCACGACCGAGCAGACGGTCAACGTCCGCATCATCGGCGACCGGTTCGACGAAGCGGATGAACGCTTTGCCATCGGCTTGCAGAACTTATCGAACGCAGAGCACGGCAGCATCCAACAGGTGACGATCCTCGATGACGACGCAACACCCACCATCTCGGTGAGCGATACAAGCGTCGCGGAGGGCAACGCGGGGACGACCAATGCGATCTTCACCCTCACGCTCTCGGCGGCGAGCGGCAGGACGGTGCGGGTCGGGTTCGCAACCACGGCGGGGACGGCGACGGCGGGCGCAGACTTTATCGCTGTGAACGGCGTCGTCACCTTCTTACCCGGCGAGACGACCAAAACGGTGACCGTCGCCATCGTCGGCGACACATTGGTAGAGCCCGACGAGTTCTTCAACGTCAGCCTCAGCTCGCCGTTGAACGTCGTCATTGCGGACGGGCAGGGGCAGGGAACGATCATCAACGACGACAACGTGCAGCAGAGCGCGCTCCTACAGTTCGGCGCAGCCAACCTTCAGGTGAACGAGAGTGAACGCAGCGTTGTCCTCTCCGTCATGCGCATCGGCGACGCCTCTTCGGCGACCGTGGTGGATTACCGGACCAGCGACGCCGATACGTTCACGGTAAGCTGTGCCGACGCGGCGGGCGCGCAGGGCTCGGCCTATGCCCGCTGCGACTTCGCCACAGTGGTCGGTACGCTCTCCTTCAGCCCTAACGAGAGGCAGAAGACTATCAGTGTCCCCATCATTGAGGACGGCCACGTCGAGGGGAACGAGTCTTTCCAGGTCATCCTGACGAACCCGACAGGGGCGGCGCTCGGTTCGCCGAGCACGGCGAACGTGACCATCGCGGACAACGACGCGGCGGGTGCGCCCAACCCGGTCGTGGGGCAGCCCTTCGACTTCTTCGTCCGCCAGCAGTATCTGGACTTCCTCTCCAGAGAGCCTGACTCCGGCGGCCTGAACGCATGGCTGGACGTGCTCAACAAGTGTGCGAACCCGTTCACCGGCCCTAACGTCGCGTCAGGCTGCGACCGCATCTTCGTCTCGGGCGAAGGCTTCTTCCGCTCGGTGGAGTTCCAACTCAAGGGCTTCTACGTATTCCGCTTCTACAAGGTGGGCTTCAACCGCCTGCCGGAATATCTGGAGGTGGTCTCTGACATGAGCTTCGTGGCCGGGGCGACTGCCGAGGAGGTCTTCGCGCGTAAAGCGCAACTGGCGACGCTAATTACGCAGCGGCAGGAGTTCCAGACCGCATACGGCGGGATGTCGAACTCTCAGTACGTCGAGGTGCTGTTGAGCCGATACAATCTGACACAGGTGACGACGCCCGACCCGTCGCAGCCGGACGGTGCGGCGAAGGTGGTGCTAACGAACACAGAGTTGACGAGCAGGCTCAATAACAACACGCTGACGCGTGCGCAGGTCTTGCGCGCAGTGGCGGACTCAGACGAGGTGGGAGCGCAGGAGGTCAACAACGCCTTCGTCGCCATGCAGTACTACGGTTACCTTCGCAGGAAGCCGGACGAGGCAGGTTTCCGCGCGTGGCTGGAAGTGTTGCAGTCAGGCGACGTGCGCACGATGGTCAACGGTTTCCTCAACTCCACGGAGTACAAGCTCAGGTTCGGGCAACCCTAAAGGCGTCAGAGAGAATTAAAGGAGCGTACAAGAGAGAGCCGCGATGTGCTGCTCTCCATAACCTTCAAATTCCGGTCAAAAAAGGGAAGGGGCGAGGAAGTGGGATAAGCCGCAAAGTGAGTTTAAGGCGGCTGAATCGTGTTGGTTAGAACAAACCGGATGTGACTGAAAATCAGGGCGTCGGCGGTTCGATTCCATCCCTCGCCATCAATCAATGCAATAAGAGACGGGCAGCCAAGTGGCTGCCCGTCTCTACATTAACGTCAGGCGTCACCCGCCCGCACACAACTGCATAGCCTTTCAAGTTAGCTAATGGCGTCCGCGCTGACCCGTGCCGGGCGAATGCCGTTATCGGGTGTCGCGCCACCATAGCAAAGACCATGTTGGGTTTGGACTCCAGCCGATCCTCCTCAAGAACAGGACAATGATAGACCCGATCAGGATACCGAGAGTGTCGGGGATTAGGTCTCGCAATCGGCAGTTTCCTGCACCGGAGACACCCTGGGCAACTTCGACCAGCGCCCCCATCACAAGTGTTGCTAACGCCGACCAGGCGAACGTCGGCCAGTTCGACATCCGGAATTGTGCGCTCGCCATTAAGAAGAAGAGTGCGAACAGCACCATATGCCCGTAGTTGGTCAGGGAGTGGACGGCAAGCGAGATGTCGAATGTGAGTTGGCAGGGGTTAGGATCAAGGCGGAAGCCCGCCTTGGCGGGGAAGTAGAGCAGTCCCAGCACGACGAAGGCGACAAACGCCCAGCGCACGCCGCGTAGAGATAAGACCCCGAGCGCGAGGAATCCCAGGAAGAGCAGCCACATAAGGTTTCCTCCGAAGCCTGAGGGTGCAATAATTCCACAAAAGACCCTTCTTGTGGAATTATACTGTGCCTCAAATAAAGATTAAGTCCTGCTATGGATGGCGGTACAATCCGCCCGCAGAGATGACCGAACCGCAGGCGGCGGTAATAATGTTGGTCGAAGATAAGATTGCCGAACTTCAGGATAAGGGCTTTTGCGTCCTCAAAGCCCACTTTGACAAATCTCTGGTCGGAACTTGCCGTCGAGGATTTTGGCCGATTCTCTCAGATTATGTAAAGACGCATCGTGACAAGCCTAATCGTGGCGCTCACCGTCATTATCTGGCGATGCCGTTTGAGCCGCCCTGCTTTGCGCCGGAGTTTTTCTTCGACGCAGAGGTTCTTAGCATTGTGCGTGGCGTAATGGATGAGAGAATAGTGGCCGACCAATGGGGTTGTGATGTGACATTGCGAGGCTCGGCGCATCAGGGCGCTCATGTTGATTATCAGCGCCCTTTATTTCCCGAGGCTCCCGAACTATCGTTGCCCACCTATATGCTGGTAGTCAGCTTCGGCCTGATTAACATCACGCCCGCACACGGCCCCATCGAGATCGCGCCACGCACGCACCGTATGCCGCGCGACGAAGCCCTACGCTCTGTCGAGTGCGCAGAGATCGAGATGCAACCCGTGCCGCTTGAACCGGGCGACGTACTCATTCGCCATCCCTGGGCTTTGCATCAAGGCTCACCCAACGTCACCGGCACGCCGCGTCCACTGATCAGTATCCGTTACGTGCGACGCTGGTATGCGGACCACAGCCGCGAGGTCAATACTCTTCCGCGTGCCCTGTGGCAATCTCTTACGACGGCGCAACGAAGCATAATGCGCTTTCCAATCGGCGAACGGTGAACGTTAGTTACATAATTCCACAAAATAACTCGAAGGTGGAATCGGGAAGAGAGACTTGTTCGGCTGCCGTCTCAGGCAACATATCTGATGGAGGTTTCAATGTCCCCGCACAAAACTTTATTGGTCGCGGCGTTCGTGCTGGTTATGCTCTCCGCGCGCGTCGCGCACGCGCAGAAGACCGTGGAGACGAATTGTGCTCCCGGCGTCACCTTCGCTTCGCTGCTCAACTCCGTAAAAATCGGCTACACGGACGGTCGGCTGTCGCTCGATAGGTTATACGCCGTCTGCCTGCCGCAGCCCGTCAGGCAGAGCGCGTCCAACTATCCGTATGATCCGGAAGGCGGCGGCAAATTCTCGACCGTCATCAAACGCGCCGACGGGCAGACGCTCGGCACTTACGTCTGGTACGCGGAGAGCATCGGCGGCTTGTGGGAACTGAGTCGCTACAAAATTGTCGGCGGCGCACAGAGTCTCAAACCGCTGTCGCAGGGCGCATACGTTCTGGAGTTCGCGATTGAGGACAAGTTGTTTTATCGCTTCCCGTTCTCGGTCGTCGAAGTGCGCGGCGACGATCCGTACAGCGCGCCGGGTCAGCGTTATTTCGTCGAAGGGGCCTGGAACGAGTACGGCAATCTCTACTACCAGCGCAACGATCCGGCCTCATCGCTCAGCTTCACGACATGGGTGCAGGAGAAGGCGGGGCACGAGACGAAGCGCTCCGTGCCCTACGAGATGAAACTCGTGCGCGAGAGCGACGGGAAGGTGTTGGCCGCAGACAGGGCGACGCTCAGGTTGGAACCGCGCTGGCTCCAGGCCAGATTCTCGTTTCGCGCGGAGGGCGGTGACCCGAACAGCTATTACAAGGCGGGCGAACTGCTCAAAGAAGACGGCGCTTACAGCTTTCGTTTCACACTGGACGGCAAGCCGTCCGGCACGTATCCCTTCACGGTCAAAGGCGGGCGCATCCAAATACAAGGACGGCAGTTGCGCGACGGCGGCGCCCCTTTACTCTACATCACAGACTACATCGCCGGCGGACGCCACACCTCCTGGTGGATCAAACGACAATGATCGGATGAACCTGCGCCGCACGAGCAGAGCATGCGACGCGAGAAGGTTTGATCGATGATGAAGAGAGTGCTGTCGAGAAGTCGTGGTTGAATGAGTTGCTAGTGAGGGAGTCGTTAGTCGGCGTTCTCCGTGTGTTGTCGCTCGAAGTAAAGAAGCGTCCGACCGTTTACGACTGCGCGGTTGACACGCTTCATGCCCAACTTCTCAAGCACGCGCACGGATTCGACATTCGGCTCGTCCACATCCGCCTTTACCTGAGAAAGGCCGAGACTTTCAAAGGCATAACTCAAAACGGCTCCGGCGGCTTCCGTCGCGTATCCCTCGCTCCAAAAATCAGGATGAATGCCGTAGATTAAATTCGGCATTCCTTCCTCCGAACGCAGGAAACCGGCGAAGCCGACGAACTGTTTAGCGCCGCGCGCAAAGACTAGCCAGAGCCCATAGCCATACTGTTCAAAGTTCGCAAGACTCGCCTCGACAAACGAGCGCGCTTCATCCGGCGAGATTACGCGCCCATCGAAAAGAAAGCGTCGTACGCGCTCATTCGTCCAGAGCGCTTGGACGAGCTCAAGGTCCTCCAACCGGCAGGGTCGAAGTCGCAGGCGAGATGTTTCCAACTCAAGTCTCATAGTTACAAGGTAGCGATCTCACCTCGGAGAAACGGGTGGGACAAACCAAACATGTTCAATTCAGGCACCAAGATTCTCTATGATCAGGGTGTGCGCCCTCGCCAACGTCCGGCTCAACTCCTCCCATATCCGGTCTAAGCTCGCATCTTCGTGCGCGCTTTTGTAGCTCTCCACTTCCTTCATGTTTTCCTGAAGAAACTGAACGGCGCGGCTGTATTCGACGTAACGGTAGTCGCTTTTCCCTCTGAGCACGGGGAACTGCTTTTTTACCTCTTCCAATTCGACGCCCCGATAGACGACGACCTTTATCTCAACATCGTCCGGCAACTCGTGTCCCTCATTCTTCCATTGATTCCATGCGTTCCCAATCAACTCGTAAGACATGCTCGGAGGTCCAAAGTCTTCACCCGACAAGACGAACGTGCGGGCGCACGGCGAGCAAACTTTCCGTGCCGCAGTCGCCGCCGATGCATGTCGCGCGCGACGCTGCCACATCGCACGAAGCGCAGCCGCCGTGCCGACCGCGCAGACGAGTGCAAGAACCGATAGATAAATAGTCCTTCGCCGCAATTGAACAGACCCGCTCAGCCGCCGAACACCCGAATTAACCTATGTGTACCATATCACTTTGCCTCAAGCGGAGTCACACGGAGAAAGTTGAGGACAGTGTGAACATATCTTGAAACTGATCGTTTTAGTAGAGGGCGGTAACATTCGGAAGCAATTACCACAGACGTTAAGGAGAAGACAGTGAGATCACGTTTGCTAAATAATCCAAGTTGCTAGATAAACGCCTTGTCTAAAGCAAAGGCGATGACGAACAGCGAGACCTTCAAGAGAAAGCCGCGAAAGCTGGTCGCATGGATGTGACGTGGGAACATGGCCTTAATCTGACTGAAAACAGTCTCGATGCGCTTGCGCATCAACTGCTTGTAATAGGCTCGCCACGGCTCATCTCGGCGTTTGGAGTTCCGTTTACGCTGCACTGCGAACGTCACGCCATCGAGTTCTCGCGCCGCATCCTCCACCCCATAGTCCGTGTAGCCAGAGTCCATGAACAACTCGCTTCCCGCGGGCAGCGCAAGCGGCAAGACTTCCAAAGCGCGCACGTCCGAGGCCGCGCCGGGCAGGAAGGCCAACTCCACAGGCACGCCTTCCTCGGTCGTCACGACTTGCACTCTGACGCCGTAGAAGTAACGGCGGTGCGCCGCCGCGCGGCCTCTGAACCGCTCGCCGCGCACCAACCGACTGCGACTGATGCGAATGTTGTCACAGACCGCCACCGGGAACGAGTCAAGCAGGTAACGCGCGGACATGGAAGCCTCTTTGAGTACCGCGCCAAGTTGATGAAAGAGCGTATGCACAAGGTCAGCCACACGATGCAGCCTGCGGTTGAGGCGCGAACGACTCAGCATGCGCGGCATCAACCTGCTCTCACGCAGAAAGCAGCGAGAGTGTTCGATGTTGCCGCCGAAGTAGCGGGCGGCAACGAGCGCGGTGGTGATGACTTCGGCATCGCTCAACTCAACTCGCACGTCCTCGGTGTGGCCGCCGGCCTTGAGCAAATCATCCACAATGCAATAAATTATGGTCGTGTGATCGATCACCGCTCCCCTCCTACTTTCGTTTGGCGACGAAGTGGAGGGGATTTTCTTTTGCTTTCAAAGAACTAGCAAACCGCTAACTAGCAACTTGGGTTATTTACGATTCACGTTACACGATTTACGGTCTTTAACGATTTCTATATTTTCGGAATCCCGCCGCGATTTCAGATTTTTGCCCCCCTGCTTTACTCTTACAACTTGTCACCCGTCACTTGTCACTCGTCACTGCTTTATGAAGATTCTGATCGTTAAATTGGGGAG
>DATHBB010000009.1:0-5256 GCA_035296385.1 Pyrinomonadaceae bacterium
ACGCGGTGATACTTGAGGCCGAGGTGGCGTCGTTCGCCGTCGGCGTGGAGGTGCGGCAGGAGATATTCGTGCGGCGCGTCCCAACCGATGTCGCGGTAGAACTCGCGGTAATGTTGATCGCCCGGATAACCGATGATGGAACTCCACACCTGCTGGCTCGTCGCCAGATCGCGCGCGAAGACGGCGACGCCGTTCGTGCATTTGACGGGCGCATAGACGCCGTGGCGCGGGCGCGGCTCGCCGTAGAGGATGGCGTGCGTGTCGGCGATGAAGTATTCGAGCGAAGCGTCGGCGAGCAGGGTTTCGACGCCTTCGGTGTAAGCGCATTCGGGCAGCCAGATGCCGCGCGGGCGACGCCCGAAATGCTTTTCGTAGTTGGCGACGGCGATCTCGATTTGCGCGCGGCGCGCTTCGATTGTGGAGACGAGCGGGAGGAAGCCGTGCGTCGCGCCGCAGGTCATAATCTCGCAGACGCCCGCGTCTTGCAGCGCGCGAAAACCGCCGACGAGATCGCGTCGGTAAACTTCGTGCCAGAGCCGCGAGACGGCGCGCAGGTGCGTGCGGTACATGCGCGCGGCGGGGAGAAACTCGCGCGCGTGCGCACGGGTGCGTGCGACCTCTTTTTCGGCGAGCGCCGAGAGGTTCGCGAGGTGGCGCGTGTAGCGCGTTTCGAGGAGCGGGTCGGCGAGCATCTCGCAGAGCGTGGGCGAGAGGTTCAGGGCGAGGCGCGGGCGCGCGCCCGAAGCGTGCAGTTCGGAGAAGGCGTCGAGCAGCGGCAGATAGACTTCGGTGATGGCTTCGTAGAGCCAGTCTTCCTCCAGAAATTCCGGATGTTCCGGATGGCGCACGAAGGGCAGGTGGGCGTGTAGTATGAGACTGAAAAATCCGTGCGGCACGAGGAGCGACTAGAGATGCGGGTATTCGTTTGCCTCTTGGCGTGGGGCGCGAACTGCGTGCGTGCCCGGGCGCGCGGCCTCTATTATGTCAACGACGCCGTTCTGGATAGACGTGTGAGCCTCGCCCGCCTCGCTTGCCAGCCCGCGCGCGTAGCGTTCGTAGCCCGCGCCTTCGAGGAGTCGCGCAAAGTCTTTGGCCTCAAGTTGAAACTCGTGCTCTTCGTCCGACAGGTGCGAGGCGCTGTCGGGCGGCGTGCGCACAACGTCGGAAGAGAGCAGCCGTACGAACGGGCGATTGTCTGAGTGGAAACCGACATCGGCGCGATAGACGTGGCGCGGGTAGACCTCGAACCACTGCGCGCGCTCCCTCGTCGCGTCCAACAAAAACTCCTCGCCGCTCTCGACTTTAACCAGACGCACGGCCAGACGGTAGTGCGCGGCCAACTCGCCGAACGCCTCGCGCAAAGTTGTGTGCGGGTCGCGCGCGAACGTCCAGTAGAGGTAGAGCTTGCGCGGCGATTGCAGAAGCAGTTGGATGAAGTCGCGGTTGATCAGGGCGGGCGGCGCGTCGTCGAGCACGAACGAGGCTGGCCGTTTCGTCGCGACGTGCGCGGCGGGAGTTGGTGTCGTGATGGTTTCTTCGAGCATATGGGTGGCGCGAAAAGTCGTCTCGAACGTGTCGTTAAATGCGCGGCGTTCGGAACGCGCGCTTCAATGGCGGCAGAGCGGTTTAAGTTGTAAGTGATTGCCCGCGCGGTGTCAACAAAAGTGCGCGACGTGGAGAGCACCGGCGCGTCGCTTCTTCAAGTTTGTTGTTGAATATGAGCACCAAACAAAACTATATGAACGCGAAATCACGCGAAACGAGACTGATGAGGTTCGAGTTGTTTCGCGTGATTTCTTGATTACTCTCATTGCGCCTTCAATTCGTCCCGACGCTCCGGCTGCGACGTTCTAAAAGTAGTGTGTCGCGCCACGCGCCGTGCAAACGCCCGATGCGCTCGCGCCTGCCGACTTCGCGGAAGCCGCAGCGCAAGTGCAAGTTGACGCTCGCCTCGTTTTCGGGAAACACGCCCGCTTGAAGCGTCCAGATTCCGTTTCGTTCCGACGCTTCGATGAGCGCTTCGAGCAGCGCGCGCCCGACGCCGCGCCCGCGCCCCGTCTCGCCGACATAGACGCTCACCTCCGCCACCCCGCCGTACACGCACCTGTCCGATACCGGACTCAACGCCGCCCAGCCCAGTATCGCATCTCCTTCGCGCGCCACCAGACGCATCTTCGCTAGATGCCCCGCGTCCCACTTCTCCCACGTCGGCGCGTCCGTCTCGAAAGTGGCGAAGCCCGTGGCGATGCCTTCGAGATAGATCGAGCGCACTTGCTCCCAGTCCGTAGCCTTCATGTCGTCGAGTGTGTAGCTCATATTTTCGCCCCGCCGCATCGCGTTCGAGAGTCTGGACTTTTAACGACATTATAATAGAGTCCGCTCTGCAACGGAGTCAGGCAGGATTCATCGCAGAGACGCGGAAAGATAAACGATGAAGTAGGAACGATGAACGCGGAATGAAAGCAACTGTCTTTCCGTTCATCGTTCCGCGTTCTTACTTCATCGTTTCTTCTCTGTGGTGAGAGCCTTCTTTACGTTGAACTGAAATCCGTTCTAGCGGCGCGTGCTGTTGGCGGCGTCGTGGTTGCCGCCGGAGACTTTTTTGAGTGTGATGTCGAGCGTGCCGATGTCCGTGTCGAGCTGCGCGCGGACGGGGAGGCGGCGTGAGTCGTCCGTGATCCAGAGCGTCATCTCGCCTTTGCGGTCAACGAGTCGTTCCGCGCCGAAGATGCCGATGTCCACGCGGACGGTTTGCACGCGCCCGACGACAGTTTTCATTCGCTTGCGCGCGCCGACCTTGACCGGAATGCGATAGACCGCGCCCGAATCGCTGATGTTGAGTTCAAAGTTGCGACCGGGTTCGAGCGCTTGCGTGCGCAGGAAGTAGATGGCGGAAATGAGATCGTGCGAGGCGTTCTGGAGCGGGGCTTTGACGACGCGCGGCTCTGCCTGCGGGTCGTGCGGATTGCGCTGCGTCCACGTCAGCAGATTGTGTGTGCGGTCGAAGGTCGCCTCGCTCGTGCGCAGGCGCTTGCCCTGTTCGTCGCGCGTGCTGTTCGCCAGAATGAGAAATGATGTCGGCTCGACGACGGACTCGGAGTTGTAGTGAAAATCTATGCCGAAGAGTTTGCGAAACCAGCCCTTCGCAACGGCGTCGGCTTTGAAGACGAGATTCGCGGGCGGCGCGGCGACGGTGGCTGTACTCGCGCCTTTTTGTTCCGTCGTCGCTGTTGCCGTCTCCGTCCTGGCGCGTTCGACCGTGAAGGTGAACTGCGCGATGTTGATGCCGCGCAGCAGCAACTTGGAAAACTCGCCTTCGTAAATAAGTTGCTCGTCAGGCTCGAAGGGCAACGGCTTCGCCTTCGCCGCCGCGCGATCCGTATCCTTCGGCGCTGTCGTAGCCGTCAACTCGTACGCCTGCGCGAACGCGGCGGCGCATGAGAAAGCGACGAAGGCGACTAAGATTGTGAGTCTTCTGACGTGCATCTTCTTATTCTCACTTCACCAGAAAAGCCTTGAGCGCGAGCACGCTCCAACCGACGAGCAATCCGAGCGCGGCGCGATATTCGCGGTAGCGCAGGTATAAATTCATGTCAAACTTCAAACCGCGCGCGTTGCCGTCGCCGCCGTACGGCGTCAGGCGCGGGAAGAGCAGAGGGACAGCAGCCGCGTAACGCTCGTAGTCGTCGCCGAAAAGCTTTGCGAGCGTCGAGGCTTCGACGCGCATCACGGGTAAATAGATGCCCAAAAACAGCGCCGCGAACATGCTGCCGAGCACGATGTAGAGCAACCACCAATCGCCCGCCGCCGCGATGGTGAAGCCCAAGCCCAGTATGAACGTGCCGAGGTAGAGCGGGTTGCGCGTGTAGGCGTATGGGCCGGAGATTGCGAGCGCGTCGTTTTTGCGTATGTGGCCGGAAGCCCACGCGCGCACGAGCAGCCCGCAGACTGCGACCGCGCCGCCGACGGCAAGCGTCAAAGGTCGCGGTCGCGCCAGCAGAATGAATAGCGCCGCGCACAAAAATCCGAGCGGCACGCGCCAACGCTGCACCCATGTCCCGCCTCTACGCAATCCTTACGGCCTCCACACGTTTCGACTCCGACGCACGCCTCAGGCGTTCGCCCGCCGCCGCCGCGACGCGCGACACTTCAATATCCATGCAAATCCACGCGGAGCACGCGCGGCGGTGGCAGTCCGTGCGGCAGCCGGTGTCCGTCCGTTCGACGCAGATGTCTGCGGCGCGCGGGCTGCCGTTTCGCCACCACTCGGTCGGGCCGAATAACCCTACGACGGGCGCGCCCGCCGCGACGGCTAAGTGCGTCGGCCCCGTATCGCCGCCCACATACAGGGACGCGCGCCGCGCCAGCGCATAAAAACCTTTCAAAGACAGACTCACAGGAAGCGCCGCACTTGTCCGGCTCGCGCGCACGACCGCTTCGGCCAACTCGCGCTCGCCCGGCCCGTAGGTGACGAGCGAACGCAGACCATGTTCGGCCAGAAGCGCGTCGGCCAGTGCGCCGAAGCGTTCCGCGCTCCACAGTTTCGTAGGCCAGCCGCCGCCCGCGTTCAAGATCGCAAACTTCCCGTCAACCAGAGCCGCCGCGTCCTCGGCCTCGCGCTCGTGCGCGTGCGATGTGGCGATGGGAAACTCGAAGTCGTCGCCGCTAGACGGCACGCTGATGCCGAGCGCGACGCCTGCGAGCGCGAGGTTCTTTCGTATGACGTTTGTGTCGAGCGGAACGTTAACAGTCTCGGACAGGAGAAAGCGGCTGGCCGGTTCGCGAAGCGCGGGGCGCGCGAAACCGTAGGCGCGCGGAGAGCGCGCGAGGCGTGCGATGGTTGCGGATTTGAGTAAGCCCTGAAAATCGAGCGCGACATCGAAGGCTGAGGCGCGGAGCCGACGCAACTGCTGGCGCGTTGCCAACAGCGTCTCCCCAGACACCGGCCTCCAGCGCCTCAAAGCCTTCGTGTCGAGTTCGATGAGCCGATCAAGCAGAGGGTTGTCCCTCAAGATTTCCGCCGCGCGCCGCTCCACCACCCACTCCACGCGCGCCCCCGGCAGCGCACGCCGGATCGCCGCCAGCGACGGCAACGTGTGCACGATGTCGCCGATGCTCCCCAATTTAACGATCAGAATCTTCATAAAGCAGTGACGAGTGACAAGTGACGGGTGACAAGTTGTAAGAGTAAAGCAGGGGGGCAAAAATCTGAAATCGCGGCGGGATTCCGAAAATATAGAAATCGTTAAAGACCGT
>DATHBB010000010.1:0-23744 GCA_035296385.1 Pyrinomonadaceae bacterium
CAGCAACTCCATCGCGTCGTCAACGGTGACGATGCCGGCGATCTCTCCGAGATCGTCAACGACGGGCAGGGCGAGCAGATTGTATTCGGCGATCTTGTGCGCCACTTCTTTGGCGGAATCGTCGGGGTGCGCGCGTTGGAATTCGTCGCGCATCACGTCTTCGAGCGGCGCGTCGGGGTCTGCGAGGATGAGACTGCGGAGCGCGATCACGCCCACGAGTTTCCATGAGCCTTCGCGTTCGACGACGTAGAGGTAATAGATCATGTTCGGCGTCTCGGCCATCTCGCGCAGGCGCGCGAGCGCTTCGCCGACCGTTAAGCCTTGCGGGAGCGTGATGAACTCGTTGGTCATCAGGCCGCCCGCCGTGTCGTCTTCGTAGTGGAGAAGTTCGGCTACGTCCGTTTTCTCTTCGCCCTCCATGCGGCTGAGCAGATCGGTGGCGGTGGCTTCGGGCAGGTCGCCCAGAACGTCCGCCGCTTCGTCGGGCGACATCCATTCGAGTATGTCTGCGGCGCGCTCCTTGTCCATGTCGCCGATGATGCGCACCTGATTTTC
Source organism: Pyrinomonadaceae bacterium (assembly GCA_035296385.1). Taxonomy (GTDB): domain Bacteria; phylum Acidobacteriota; class Blastocatellia; order Pyrinomonadales; family Pyrinomonadaceae; genus JAIVJZ01. Next base: position 556 of record DATHBB010000010.1, read on the forward strand.
GTCGTGCATCTCTTCGAGAGTTTCGGCGGCAGTTTCGTCGTCGAGCGCGGCGACGACCTCCGCGCCCTGACGAAACGACAGCGCCTCGGCGAGCCGCGCGATCTCGACCGGATGCAGGCGCGACAACTTATCGCGCGAAGACTTCAGACGCACGCCCGCCGCATCCGTCGCCAAATACCCTACGTCCGCCCAGTCGATCACTTCGACGGGGCGACGGCTGCCGAAGAACCCTGCGGGAGCAAGCCTGCGCCAGAGACCTTGAAGGCTCACGTCCGCGCCCGTCACGCGCCACTCGCCCGCGACTTCTATCAGTTGCACGTCGTTGACGCGCACGACGCGCTTGCCGTCAACGTCGATCAACTGCTTGTCGAGCACGTCGCGCGCTAAGAGCACTTCACCTTCGCGTCGTTTGAAGTCGCGCAGGTCGAGCAGGTCGAAGTTGAGTTGCGCGCCCGCTTCGCCGAAGCGCGCGACGCGCGTGCGCGGCAGGAAGATGTCGCGCCGCATGTGGCGCGCGACCAGACCGATCAAAGGCGGGTGGTCTTCGCCGAGACGCACGATGACATCTTTGATCGACGCCACAGGCCGACCCTCCACATCGCGCACGGGGCGGCGAAGCACTTGCGACAGATAGAGCATGAACGGATATTAAAATCTTGAAGGGAAAAGGGGAAGGGGGAAAGGGGAAAGGGTAAACGTGAAAGGTAGGGATGAGGGCAGAGGGATAATTAAGAATTTTAAGAATTGGTTCATTGAATCAATGAACCAGGGAATCAATTCTTCAGCCCTTCCCCCTTCCCCCTTCCCCTTTTCCCTTTAAGATTTTAATGGCGCGTTCGAGCGCGGGGTCGCGCCCGTCGCGCAGATCGCGGCGCGTGGGCTGGACGAGTTCGTCGGGCGTGACGCCCGCGCCTTCGAGACGCGTGCGGCGGGCGGTGCGGAAGTCCATCTCGCTGATGTCGAGGAGGCCGCCGTCGGGCAGCGTGTGGCGGCGACGTATGGCGAGGACGCAGCCGCACGTGTGCTCGCCGATGACGCGCGCGCGCTTCGACTCCTGCAACGCGGCGGCGAAAATTTCCGCGGCGGACGCCGTGCGCGTGCTCGTCAAGACGACGATCTGACCGCGAAACTCCGCGACCGCGTCTGCCGCGAACAGCATCGCGGCGCGCGTCTGCGGCGAGGCGGCGACGCGCCCTTCGCGATCCGTGAACTCGCCGAGGTTCGTCCCGCGCGGGAGGAAGGCGGAGGCGATGTCGGTCATCGTCTCGGCGTGGCCGCCGCCGTTGTCGCGTAAATCTATGACGAGGCCGCGCGCCGCGCGCAACTCTCCGCGTCGCAGTTCGCGCATCAACTCGCTCGCGATCTCCGGCAGAAACATGTTGAAATTGACGACCGGAAAGCCTTCCGTCTTTTCGACGCTCAGCGCGGGCGGCCTCGTTTGCAGCACGCGGCGCAGGCGCACGCTCTTCTTAGACGTGCGTGAACCGTCGCCTTCGTCCGCGCGCCGGAAGACGGCGTGGACCATCGTGTCGCGCGCGCCTTTGAAGAGGCGTGCGGCGGCCTGTTGTCTGGCCGCCACGTCCGTTGACGCTCCCGTCTCTTCCGTCAGCCGCCGCTCGAACACCTGCGCGACCGCTTCGCCCTCGATCTCCAACAACTCGTCGCCCGCGCGCACTCCCCTGCGCTCGGCCTCGCCCCCGCGCTCGACCGCCGCGACGACGATCTCGCCCGCGATCTCGCGCAGGGAGACGCCGACGCTGATGTAGGTCGGTCGCTGCCAGTCGAAGCGTTCGTCGGGCGCGTAGACGCGCGTGTGCGCGTCGCGCAGGCGACTCGTCAAGCGTCTGAGGATTGCATAGAACTCAGTCTCGCCGCTGGCGTTGGCGGCGAGCGGGCGCAGGCGCGCGCGCAGTTCGTCCCAGTCAACCCCGTTCAAGGCCGGATCGTAATAGCGCTCGCGGATCGTGCGCCACGCTTCGTCGAAGACGATGAGACGGCCTTCGCGCGTCGCGGTCGTTACGCGTTCATTCGCGGAAGAAACGGAAGACGGGTAAAGGGGAAGGGGGAAGGGGGAAAGGATGAAGAGAAGAAACAGTGCGCAGGGCAGCGCACGATAGCCGAGCGAGCGAAAACCGCAAGATGAAAACTGTCGCATCAACTTTTTCCCTTCCCTTTTACCTTTACCCCTTACCCTTTCCCCTTTGCTCTTTACCCTTCCGTTCATTCCTTTCCCTTATTTTCATCCGGCGGTCGCCGGAAGTTGTAGCGCAGCAGGACGCGTATGGGGAAGGCTTGCCCGTCGCGCATGGCGGGGCGGAAATGCAGTTGGCGCACGGTCGAGACGACCGCTTCGTTCAAACCGTATCCGGCCCAACGCACGATCTCAATATCTTTGACTTCGCCGTCTGCGTCAACCTCCACGAGCGCATCAACCGTCGCCTCCGCCGCCGCGCGCCGCGCCGTCTCGGGGTAGGCGGGTCGCAAACTCCTGTAGGGCTGCGGCGCACGGAAGCCTGCGGCGGCGGGGCTGCCTTCCTCCGGCTCGTCTTCAAACGCGCTCGCCGACGCGCGCTCGCGCGCCAGTTGCCGCTCGCGTCTCTCCGCCTCGCGTGCTTTGGAGATCGTTTCAGCGTAACGCACGGCGCGCGCGCGCAGTTCGGCGAGCATAGCCTTCTCCGCCTCGGCGGGCGTCGTCGCCGATTCCGCGTTGAAGCTCTCCCACAGGACGAGTCGCCCCGTGTCTGCGCTGACGAGAAAGACGGAAGCGTAGGACTCGAAATAGTCCGCGCGCGAAGTGGACGTGCGGCGCAGCGTGTGCGCCTCGCCCGTGAAATAAAGATCGCAGCCGATTGCCGCGCCGAGGTCGCGCGCCTCTTGAAGCGTCAGGTTGAGTGAACCCGCGTAGCCTATGCCGCGCGCGGCGGCGCGTGCCTGCGCGCGGTTGACGAGGTCGAAGTTCGACGTTTTAACGAGCGCGGACGCGAGTTCGTCAGCCGCACGTTGCCCCGCCTCCGTCGCGCCGAGGTCGAGCACGGCGACGCTCATGCGCTTCGACGCGCCGTCCTGCGCCCGCGCGAACGTCGCGCCGGACGCGAGCACGCACACACACAGGCAGACGAGTTTGACGATGCGAAATTTCATCGACGGGCTTTGAACTCTCTGTGCATCCTCTGTGATTTCTGCGTCTGCGATGGTGAATGTGAGTTAATCAAGCATTCATCGCAGAGGCGCAAAGAGCGCAAAGGGGAGGCAGAGTTAAACCGTAGCTGCGAGATGAGTGAGCATTTGACTCTCCCGCCGCCTTTGCGGTACAAGCGCATTGCTTCCGAAATGTGATTCGGCGTCGCTCGGAGACGAATGACCGGAGCGTTCCGCGAAAGCGCAGGGGAACCACCCGAAACAGACTCAATCGAAGTTTAGCATCAATTCGTGTGGCCTCCGAGAAGGTAATTACTTCTTCTTCCGCGCCGCGTCGCGCCGGTTTCGATATACGCAACTTTTCCTCGCTCCGCTAAATTAGGGGCGACACTACAATATCCTTCAACGCTTGAGAGGCGCGGGCGATCCTCCGGCCCCGCCTTCGGGAGAACTTTTCATGAAACACATCAGAAACTTCTGTCTGGCAATCGCCGTCTTCGCGCTGGCCGCAGGCAACGGCATCGGCGCATTGGCTCAAACTAACAATCGTGCCGCAACGTCGGCACAGCCGATGGTCGCCCCGCGTCTGGACTTCGAGAAATATAAACTGAAGAACGGCCTCGAAGTGATCCTGCTCGAAGATCACCGTCTGCCGCTCGTCGCCACCAATTTGTGGTATCACGTCGGGCCGGCCAACGAGCGACCCGGCCTGACGGGCTTCGCGCATCTCTTCGAGCACATGATGTTTCAAGGCTCGAAGCACGTCGGCGACGACGTGCATTTCAAACTGCTCGAAGGCGCGGGCGCGAGCGACATCAACGGCACGACCGACTTCGACCGCACCAACTACTTCGAGACGCTCCCCTCCAACCAACTCGAACTCGCGCTCTGGCTGGAGAGCGACCGCATGGGCTTTCTACTCGACACGCTCGACGGCGAGAAGCTCGCCAACCAGCGCGATGTCGTTCGCAACGAGCGTCGGCAGGGCGAAAATTCTCCTTACGGCCTCGTCGAAGAGGCGGTCTATCAAAACCTCTTCCCGAAGTCGCACCCCTACTACGCCTCCGTCATCGGCTCGCATGCCGACATCGAATCGGCGCGTCTCAAGGACGTGCGCGAGTTTTTCAAAACCTACTACGCGCCCAACAACGCGAGCCTCGCCATCGTCGGCGACATAGATAAGGCGAAGACCAAGGCGCTCGTAGAAAAATATTTCGGCCCCATCGCGGCGGGGCCGCCCGTGCCGAAGCTGAACGTGACCACGCCGCCCATCACCTCGGAGCGCCGCACGGTCGTCACGGATCAAGTCGAACTCCCGCGCGTCTATATGGCCTGGCTCACCGACCCGATCTACAAACCCGGCGACGCCGAAGCCGATCTGCTGGCGTTGATTCTCGGCGGCGGAAAATCCAGTCGTCTCTACAAGCGGCTCGTCTATGAACGGCAGATCGCTCAGGATGTCGGCGCGAGCCAGAACTCGCTCATCCTCGGCTCGGTCTTCCAGATTCAGGCGACGGCCAAGCCCGGCGTCAAACCCGAAGACCTCGAAAAAGCGATCAACGAAGAACTCGACGCCGTGCGCAAGGAAGGCGTGACGGCAGACCAACTCTCTCGCGCGCGCAACGTCATCCAGACGCGCATCGTGCAGGGCTTAGAGACGCTCGGCGGCTTCGGCGGCGTGGCCGACCGTCTCAACCAGTACAACCACTATCTCGGCGACCCCGCCTACCTCGCGAAAGACCTTGAGCGTTACGACAAGGCGACGCCCGCCGCCTTGCAGAAGGTGGCGCAGGAGAAACTGACGAACAACGCGCGCGTCGTCGTCTACGGCGTGCCCGGCAAGAAGGTCGTTGACGACGTGCCGAAGACGACCGAGGCCGAGAAGAGCGAAGCGGCGACGCCCGCGACGAGCGGCAACAACGCCGCCGCGCAAGCGGACGACGCGTGGCGCAACCAGCAGCCGCCCGCCGGAGCGCCGTCGAAACTCGCGCTGCCCGTGCCGAAGTCTTTCAAACTCGCGAACGGCCTCACCGTCATGCTCGTCGAGCAACACAACTTGCCGGTCGTCGCCGTGACTCTTAACCTCCTGAGCGGCAGCGAAGCCAACCCGGCAAACAAACCCGGACTCGCTTCGTTCATGGCGGATATGCTCGACGAAGGCACAACCAGGCGTTCGGCGTTGCAGATCGCCGACGATGCGGCGGCCATCGGCTCGACACTCGCGTCCCGCTCGTCGAGCGATGCCGCGTGGGTCGCCGCGCGGACTTTGAAAAAGAATGCGGACGCCGCCTTCGATCTCGTCGCTGACGTGGCGCTTCGGCCCGCCTTCGAAGCAAAGGAAATCGAAAGAGTTCGCAACGACCGCCTGACGCAGATTCTCCAACAACGCGATAACCCGAACGTCCTCGCGAGCCAGATTTTCAACAGCGAGGTCTACGGGACGGAGCATCCTTACGGCTACACCGAACTTGGCACGGAGCAGTCAATCAAAACCATCACGCGCGAGGACATGTTGAAGTTCTGGCAGGCGGGCTATGTGCCGGAGAACGCCGCGCTCGTCGTCGCAGGTGATATGAATGAGAGCGAACTGCGCGCGCTCGCCGAAAAGCACTTCGGCAAGTGGGCGGGCAAGGCCACAAATGTGACGCGACCCAACGTGCGCGCCGCAAACGCGCGCCACATAGTCGTCGTTGACAAGCCCGGCGCGCCGCAGACGGCCTTGCGCATCGGCGCGGTCGGCGTCCCGCGCGATAATCCTGACTACGTGCCCATCGAAGTGATGAATACCGGACTCGGCGGCCTCTTCTCCAGCCGCATCAACATGAACCTGCGCGAGAAGAACGGCTACACTTACGGCGCCGGATCGTTCTTCCAGTTCCGGCGCGGCCCCGGCCCGTTCATCACCGCGACGAGCGTTCGCACGGACGTGACCGCCCCGGCGGTGCGCGAGATTTTCAACGAGTTCGAGCGCATGCGCACGGCGGACGTGAGCGCGGAGGAGTTGAAGATCGCGAAAGACTCGTTCGCGCGCTCGCTCCCCGGCCTCTTCGAGACGACGGGACAGGCGGCGGCGAGCATCGGCCAGCTTTTCATCTACAACCTGCCGCTCGACTATTATCGCACGCTGCCCGCCAAGATTGACGCCATGACTGTTGCCGACGTGCGACGCGTCGCAGAGAAGTACCTGCGCCCCGAATCAATGGTCATCGTCGCGGTCGGCGACCGTAGCAAGATCGAGCCGGAACTGCTGAAGCTCAACCTCGGCAAACTCGAAACGCGCGGCCTCGACGGCAAACCGATGGCGACGACACCGGAGAAATAAACTCTGATAGCTGCTCGCGAGTTTTAGTGCGACTTAAAAACCTAAGACTCACCACCGCAGACACAGAGAACACGGAGGGGGCACAGAGAAGATTCAACTCTCTGTGCCCCCTCCGTGTTCTCTGTGTCTGCGATGGTGAATGCTTTATCTTACATCCACACGAATCCCGCCCGTACTTCTCTTACCTCCGCACCGCCTCCTTATTAGCTTCCGCGTCCACGAATGCGGCGACGGCGCGATGCGGTTCGTGCTGTCCGGCCATGCGCGCGAACAGATTTTCGTACAAGTCAACGATGCGCTCCCAGTCGTAGTGTTCACTCACGCGCTTCTGCGCGCGCTGGCGGTAGGAGTTGACGAGCGAGCCGTCGCGCAGCACCTTTTGGAGTTTTTCTTCGAGGTCTCTCTCGTCCGTGTAGGGGATGCCCGCCTCGCCGACGGCTTCTATGTTTTCGGGCGTGGCGAGCGTCAGCACGCAGTTGCCGTAGCCCATCGCTTCGAGGAGCGCCGGGTGCGTGCCGCCGACTTCCGTTGCGTGTACGTAGCAGTAGGCGTTCTGTTGCAGCGCGCGGTAGGCGTCGCCGAAGACGAAACTCGTGAAGACGATGCGGCGGTCGCGGCTGGCAGACGCGCGCAACTCTTCGATGTACTCGTGCGCGTAGGGCGCATCGCCGACGATGACGAGCTTGTGCGAAGTGCGCACGCGCTTGAAGGCTTCGATGACGAGGCGCGCGTTGTTCTCCGGCTCAAGGCGCGAGACGTAGAGCACGTAGCGGTTCGGCTCCACGCCCCACTGGCGCACGGCCATGCGGTCGGGGATGCGTTCGACCTCCGCGCCGTAGGCGATCATGGTCGTCGGGTGATTGTAGTGCGCCATGTAATAGTCCTGTATGACGCGCGCGTCCGTGACGGTCTCGTTCGGCAGGATGGTGGAGAGGCGTTCGGCGATCATGTAATAACGGCGCGCGAGCCAGTTCCACTTGCGGCGCTTGTGTTCGAGCCCGTCAACGTTGATGGCGACGGGCGTGCCCGCGAGACGTATGATGGGGGCGAAGGGCGCGTTGGCGGCGTTGCAGATGAGCGCGGCGTCGTAACGCTTCGTCGTCGAGTGCAGCGCGGAGAGAAAGGCATGAACGACCGTGTCGAAATACTTGTGGCGAAAGGTGGGGAGGACTTTCAGGTGAACGCCCCTGTATTCGAGCTGGCGCGGGCTGACGTAGTGCGAGCGGCAATAGACCGTAACGTGATGACCGCGTGCGACGAGCCGCGTCGAGAGCTGTTCGGCGAAAGTCTCAAAGCCGCCGTAGCTCGCGGGCACGCCCCGTGTTCCTAGAATCGCTATCCGCATCCTGATTAAAGGATGAACGATGAACGATGAACGATGAAGTAAAAGCAAGCGTAATTTGCTTTTACTTCATCGTTCATCGTTCATCGTTCATCCTTTCTCCTTGTCGCTTGTTCGTAAACCTGCAAAGTTTGTCGCGCGGTCTCTGTCCAGTTGAAGCGTGCGGCGCGCTCTTGCCCGCGCGCTCTGAGTGTGGCGCGCAAGTTTTCGTCGTCAATGAGGCGTGCGAGGCCGGTGCCGATGGCGTCCGTGTCGAACGGGTTGACGAGAAGCCCCGCATCGCCGACGACTTCGGGCAGACTCGTCCGGTCGCCCGCGATGACGGGCGTGCCGCAACTCATGGCTTCGAGCGGCGGCAGGCCGAACCCCTCGAAATATGAAGGGTAGGCGAAGCAGAGCGCGCCCGTGTAGAGCGCGGGCAAGTCTCGTTCGGGCACGTAGCCTGTAAAGATCACGTTCGACGCGACGCCGGATCGCTCGACGGCGCGCAGCGTCTCCCCGTACAGCCACGCGCGTTTTCCGACTAAAACGAGTTGGGGAAGATTAGCTTGGGAACGCGAGCGGCGCAAGTCCGAGTAGGCGCGCACCAGCCTCACGAGATTCTTGCGCGGCTGAATCGAACCGACCGCGAGCACGTAATCACCACGGATGCCGTATCTTCTTCTCACGTCCGCGACGGCGTCAGCGGAGGCGGGACGAAAGTGCGGCGCGGCGGCTCCGAGCGTAACGCTGACGCGTTCGGGTGCAACATTGTATGTCGTAATCAGATCGCGGCGCGAAAACTCGGACGGCGTGATGATGTGCGCGGCGGTCTGCGCCGTGCGCCGCACGGTCAGACGCATTTGCATCCAACTGCGTCGGTTGAAAGTTTCGGGCAAATGCTCGAAGGCGAGATCGTGTATGGTTGCGACGACGGGGCAAGGCGCAAACGGCGGCGCGGTGAACTGCACGTGGAGCACATCTACGGGGCGGCGGCGCAACTCGAAGGGGAACGTGAGCGGGATGCGGACGAGCGGCGTGTGCGGCAGAGTCCGCTGCACCGAGACGTGCGGCCAGCGGCCTTTGAAACGCTCGACCGCCGCGCGCTTCGTCACGTAGAGCGTGTAGCGATTCTTCGCGTCAATCGCGGCCAGCGCCTCGATCAGATTCGTGATGTAAGTCTCGTTGCCGGCCAAATTCGTGCCGACCGAGTGCGCGTCAATGGCGATGTGCAAGCAGGCAGATGCTCCCGTCGTGCGCCCCAGCTTAAGTTTTGAGGAGGGAAACAAAAACGCGCGCGAGTTTACCCCAGACGCTCACCCGGCGGGAAGCACGCCGCACGCGCTTCGCGGCGAACGGCCAATCTTGATCTATGGCGCGTTCATTGACTACCATAAGTTATGAACAAACAGATCATCACTTCATCGCCCGACGTAATGAGCGGCCTGCCCGTCTTCGCCGGAACGAGAGTACCCGTGCAAACGCTGCTCGATTATCTGAAAGGCGGCGACTCGATTGACGAATTTCTCGAAGGTTTCCCGACCGTCAAGAGAGAACAAGTCATCGCGTTTTTGGAAGAGGCCGAAGAACAGATCGTTAAAATGGTGGGATGAAGTGAAGTTGCTTTTAGACGAGTGCATCGACCGGCGACTTGCCGGAGAACCGGCATAGCACGATGTTAAGACGGTTCCTCAGATGGGATGGGCAACGAAGAAGAACGGCGAGTTGCTGAAACTGGCCGCGGACGAATTTGATGTCTTCATCACCGTTGACCGTAATCTCGCCTTCCAACAAAATCTACCTCAATTCAATATTGCTGTTTTGATATTACATGCCGCTTCTAACCGTTTGGCTGATTTGAAACCACTTGTCCCGCGAATACTTTCCATTCTTCCCACGCTAATCAAAGGCAGAGCGGAAACTGTTCGCCCCTAGCAATTTTCATCATCGGCGGGAAGCACGCCGCGAAAGCTGCGGCGGTGGATGGGACAGGCGCCGTGCATGCGTAGGGCTTCGAGGTGCGCGCGCGTGCCGTAGCCGACGTGCGAGGCGAAGCCGTAGTGCGGGTAATGTTCGTGGTAGTCGCGCATGAGCGCGTCGCGGTAAGTTTTGGCGATGACGGAGGCGGCGGCGATGGAGGCTGAGACGGAGTCGCCGCGGATGATGGCGCGTTGCGGCAGCGCGATCTCTTTTAGTTGGAGCGCGTCGATGAGGAGGAAGTCGGCGCAAGGGTCGAGCGCGCCGAGCGCGTGGCACATGGCGCGGCGCGTGGCGATGAGGATGTTGGTGCTGTCAATCTCTTCGGGCGGGACGAGGCCGACGCCGTAGCAGAGCGCAGTGGCTTTGAGTTCTTCGGCGATGCGTTCGCGCTGCAACGCCGTCAACTTCTTCGAGTCGTCCAAGCCTTCGGGCAAAGGCGCTGCGGGGTCGAGTATGACGGCGGCGGCGACGACCGGCCCGGCCAGCGCGCCCCTACCCACCTCGTCGAGTCCGGCGATCATGCGATGCCCGCACGCGCGCGCCTCGTCTTCAAACGCAGTGCAAATCTCCGATACGCGCTTTTGACGAGTCATAAGAAAATAGTGACAGGTGACGGGTGACAGGTGACAAGTTAAAACAAAGAGATTGTCTTTAACTTGTCACCTGTCACCTGTCACTCGTCACTTCTTTAGGCTTTGCTTTTGCGCGCGGCAGCGGCGGCGGCCTGAACCTGGCTGCTGCTGGTGGCGCGCGTGTCGCGCTCGCGGATGCGTGCGGCCTTGCCGCGCAGGTTGCGCAGGTAGTAGAGCTTGGCGCGGCGCACGCGCCCGCGTTTGATCACTTCGATGTCTTTCACAATCGTCGCGTAGAGCGGAAAGATGCGCTCGACGCCGATGCCGAAACTGATCTTGCGCACCGTGATCGTCTCGCGCACGCCGCCGCCCTTGCGCGCGATGACGAGTCCCTCGAAGACCTGCAAACGCTCTTTCGTCTCCGACTCTTTCACGCGCACGTGGACGCGCACCGTGTCTCCCGGCTGAAAGTCCGGGATGGTTTTATTCATCTGAGTTTTTTCGACAGCATCTAAACGGTTCATGTCTAACACTCCAAATTATTAAAAGTGACAAGTGACGAGTGACAGGTGACGAGTCGGAACGAGAACTAATCTCGTTATTAACGACTCGTTACTCGTCACGAAAATTTTCCTGCTCCCCTTCTTCGGCGAGCCACGCGCGTTCGGCTTCTGTGAGCGAGGCGCGTGCTAAAAGGTCCGGGCGATTGCGGCGCGTCTTTTGTAGAGCGCGCTGCCTGCGCCAGCGCGCGATCTCGGCGTGGTTGCCGCCGAGCAAAACTTCGGGCACGCGGCGTCCGCGAAACTCCGGCGGGCGCGTGTAGTGCGGGAAATCGAGCAGCCCGTCGGAGAACGAGTCGTTCGAGGCTGAAGTCTCGCTTCCAAGCGCGCCCGGTATCAAACGAACGACCGCATCTACTAGCACAACCGCCGCCGGTTCGCCGCCCGACAGGACGTAATCCCCAATCGAGATTTCATCCGTCGCCAGCATCTCGACAACGCGCTCGTCCACGCCTTCGTAACGACCGCAGATGAGCACGAGATGTTTCGCGCCCGCCAACTCCGCCGCGACCTCTTGCGTGAGCACGCGACCCTGCGGCGAAAGCATCACAACGCGCACGTCCGTCTCCACGAGTTCCTGCGCGCTACTACTAGCGTGCGTGCCCGTCAAAGATTCCACTGCTGCAAAGAGCGGTTCGGGCTTCAACACCATCCCGTCGCCACCGCCGAACGGGCGATCATCCACCTGCTTGTGCTTGTCCGTCGTCCAGCCGCGCAAGTCATGCGCCTTGATCTCCACGAGGCCGCTTGCGCCCGCGCGCCGCACGATCCCGTAATCAAACACCGTGCGAAAGTAGTCCGGGAAGATCGTGATGATGTCAATAAGCATGGTAGAGGTCAGAGATCGGAGGTCAGAGATTAGTTCTGATTTTTACTGACCTCTAACCTCTGACCTCCAGCCTCTATATGTCCAACAGTCCTTCCGGCGGATCGACGCGGATTAGTTTCGCCTCCGTGTCGATCTCGACGCAGATGCTTTCGGCGAGCGGGATCAGGTGTTCGCGCGCCGCATCAGTGTCGTCTCTGACGACGAGCACCGGAGCCGCGCCCGTGTGCAAAACTTCGCGCACGCGCCCCACTTCCCTGTTGTCAATCGTCTCGACGCGGCAGTCAACAAGTTCCCAATCGTAGAACTCATCCTCTTCGAGTTCGACCGCGTCCGCTTCCGGCACGGCGAGCACGCGCCCGACGAGCGCCTTCGCCGCTTCCGGCGAATCGTAACCGGCGAACTTCAAAATGACGCGCCCGCCGTGCAGCCAACTTTTTTCAATCTGTAGAGTGTCGCGTGCGCCCGCCGCGTCAATCGAGATCAATTCTTCGAGTCCGTCGAAGCGTTCGGGGAAATCGGTCAGGAGGTCTGCGGCGACTTCGCCGCGTATCCCGCGAGTCTTGGCGATGCGCGCGACGGCGACGAGTTCATCTGTGGCGTCGCCCGCGCCTCCGGGATTCACGTCCTCGCTCATTCCACGATCTCTAGGATGTAGCGGCGACCCTGCTTCAAGCTCACGGCGTGAAACAGCGAACGCAGGGCGCGCACCGTACGCCCCTGCCGCCCGATCAACTTGCCCATGTCTTCGGGCGCGACGCGCACCTCGATGATCACGCTTCTTTGATCGCGCCCCAACTCTTCGCGCACGTCCACCTTTTCGGCGTCGTCCACGAGAGCCTTGACGATCATTTCGACGGTCTCTCTCATAACCAGTCCCAAGTCTGAGGTCTCAAGTCTCAAGTCTAAATCAGGTTGTTGACTTGAGACTTCGGACTTCAGACTTTTGACTAAACTTCGGCCTGCGCCTTCGACTGGCTCTTGATCAACTGGCGCACGGTGTCGGTCGGCTGCGCGCCGCGCTCGATCCAGTAGGTAATGCGCTCAAGGTTGAGTTTCACTTCCGCAGGGTTGCGCGTCGGGTTGTAAGTGCCGACGTTCTCTAAGTACGCCCCGTCGCGCTTCGACAATTTCTCTTTGACGACCACGCGATACGAAGGGCTTTTCTTCGCGCCCATGCGCATCAATCTGATTGCTAACACTCTCTGTATCCTCCAAACCAAAGTAGGAAGTAGGAACGCGGAACGATGAACTGAAAACCAAATGCTTTTACTTCATCGTTCATCGTTCCTACTTCATCGTTTCTTCTTGTGTCGCGGCTTCTTGCGCAGTTTCTTGCGCCCGTTGCCGCCTGCTGCGCCGCCGGGGGGGAGCGCGGGCAAATTCATGCCGCCTTCGCCCTCTCCGCCGCCCGCACCCATCAACCCGCTCATGTCGGGCATGCCCATCATGCCGCCGAGTTTGCGCATCATGCGGCCTTTCATGCCGCCTCCACCGCCTCCGCCGCCGAACAGACCCGCGCCCGACAACTGCTTCATCATCCCACGCATCTCGACGTACTGCTTGATCAACTGGTTTACTTCCGAAACGTTGACGCCCGAACCGCGTGCGATGCGCCGACGCCGACTCGCGTTCAGGATGCGGTGATCGTTGCGCTCCTCGCGCGTCATCGAATCGATGATCGCTTCGGTGCGCTTGAGTTCCTTCTCCATCTGCGCGGACTGTTCTTCGTCGAGGTCCGGCATACCCATCCCGCCCAAAAGTTGATCGGGCAGGAGCTTCATGATCTTCGAGAACGAGCCGAGCTTCTTCACCTGCCTGAGCTGACTGCGAAAATCGTCGAGCGTGAACTCGTTCTTTTGCAGTTTCTTGAGTTGCGCTTCGGCTTCCGATTGATCAACCTGCGACTGAACCTGTTCGATGAGCGAAAGCACGTCGCCCATGCCGAGTATGCGCTGAGCGATGCGGTCGGGATAAAAAGGTTCCAGCGCGTCGTACTTCTCGCCCACGCCGACGAACTTCACCGGCTGCCCCGTCACCTGCTTGATCGAGAGCGCCGCGCCGCCGCGCGCATCGCCGTCCATCTTCGTCAGCACAACGCCCGTCACGCCCACCTGCGCGTGAAACTGCTCGCCGGATTTAACCGCGTCCTGACCCGTCATCGCGTCGGCGACGAACAGAACTTCTACCGGATGAGTCTCCGCCTTGATCTGCTTCAACTCGTCCATCAACTCTTCGTCAATGTGGAGTCGTCCGGCAGTGTCAATCAGGAGCGTGTCGAACCCGACGGTTTGCGCGTGCCGGTAAGCCTCGCGCGCGAGTTCCACGGGGTTGTTCGACTCCGGCATCTCAAAGATCGATTGCCCCGTCGCCTTCGCGATCACTTTCAACTGCTCGCGCGCCGCCGGACGATTCACGTCCGTCGAAACGAGCAGGGGCTTGCGCTCCTGATTCTTCGCGAGCCAGAGCGCGATCTTGCCGGTCGAAGTCGTCTTGCCCGAACCTTGCAACCCGACGATCATCACGACGTTCGGCACGGCCTTCGTGAAGACGAGCCGCGAAGACTGGCCGCCCATCAGTTCGACCAGTTCGTCATAGACGATCTTGACGACCTGCTCCGAAGGCTTGAGTTCCTGCCAGACCTGCTGCCCCTCTGCCTTCTCTTTGATCGAGGCGATGAACTCTTTCGCGACCTTGTAATTAACGTCGGCTTCTAAGAGCGCCAGGCGGATTTCGCGCAAGGCGGCATCGACGTGCTCCGGCGTCAACACGCCTTCGCCGCGCAAATTCTTGAGCGTGCGCTTTAATTTGTCGGATAAAGACTCGAACATGGATGCCTCAGTCGCGACTACGGCTGTAGTCGAAAACTGACATGATAAAGGCGTGCGCAAAGAGAGTCAAGGACGAGGGGCTGCGAGTTCGGCGTTGCCGCGCGCCGCGCCGCCTCTGGCACTGTGATTGACTGATCCCTTTGAACGAGCCGCCGACGCGTACTGTTACCGTGCAAATATCCGCTTAAACAACACAGGGAGGACGAAAGATGGACGCAATCACGCTGTTGAAGACAGACCACGAGAAGGTCGCAGGGATTTTCGAGAAACTCGAAGAGACGACCGAGCGCGCCGAAAAGACGCGCGAAGAGTTGTTCACGAAATTGAAGCAGGAGTTAGACCTGCACGCGCACATCGAGGAGAAGATTTTCTACCCCGCGATCAAGCAGGCCGAGGAGACGCGCGAGATCACGATGGAAGCTTTGCAGGAACACCACGTTGTCAAAGTGTTACTCCGCGAGTTGGACGCGATGGGCGTGACGAGCGAGACGTGGACGGCGAAGTTGAAGGTGCTCAAAGAGAACGTCGAGCACCACGTCGAGGAAGAAGAAGAAGAGATGTTCCCGAAGGCGCGCACCGTCCTGAGCAAGGAGCAACTGGAAGAACTCGGCGCGCTGATGGAAGAGGAGAAGCGGCAACAGAAACCTTTGTCGGCATCGGCGAACTAGCAGTAAAGCACTCACCGCAGAGACGCAGAGAGGAGCGCAGAGGGGGCGCAGAGATAGTTAAAATCTCTGCGCCCCCTCTGCGTCTCTGCGGTGAAATCTTAGTTTTTCTCCGCGTTCAAACTATTCGCTTCCACGTGCCCCTCTTGCCGCGCGAATCTCTCCAGCGCGAGCGTGAGTCCCATGATGAGATAAAAGATCATGACCACTTCCGAGTCGCCGAAGTTGTAATGCACGAGTCCGCTCGCGCAGAACCCTACGAGGCCACCGAGCGCGCCGAGCACCAGCCCGCGCTCGCGCCAATCATGAAGCGCGTCAGAGCGCCACAGACGCCAGAGCATCCGGGCATAGAGAAACACGACCGCGAGCCACATCAAAAGTGCGGGCAGTCCCCTCTCCAACGCGAACTGCAAGGGCGTCGAGTGCATGTGGCCGACGGGCAGACGCCCGCCGTCGAATAATCGCCACTCGCGCCAGTGTCGCTTGATCGTATCCATCCCGACACCGACGATGATGTGGCGCGGCTCGCGCACGAACAGATCGAAGCCCTCCCGGTAGACGGTCGCGCGCCATGAGATCGAGCCGTCCTTGCGATCAAAAAAACCCACGCCGCGTTTCTGCTGCAACACGTAAAGACCGAGCGGCACGACGAGCAGCGCGCCGAGCGCGACCGCCGCAACTGCGCGACGGCTGCCCGCGCCGACGAGCGCCATCACGACCGTCGAGAGCAGAAGCGAAAGCCAGGAGGCGCGCGTCACCGTCAGCAACAACGCGACTCCTAATCCCGCAACGGCGAGCGCGAGCAGAGCGCCCTGCCACGAACGCTTACGTCTGAGCGCGATGAGCAGTCCGACGGCGAGCGAGCCGATGAGTTGCAACACTTCCGCGTAGGTCGTGTAGTGGCCGTAAAAGCCGGACGCGCGTTCGTCGCGCCCGCGCGCCCACGCGGTCAAACCGAGTTGCGCTTCCGGCGTCGCGCCCGCGAGCAGCGAACCGCGCAGGATCGGCGTCCGGAACACCCATTCGCGCCGGTACACCTGCACGTACGCCGCCGTCTGCGTGCCCGTCGCATCGGCGACGAGCGCGCGCGCGAGCGCATCCGGCGAGTTCGAGGGCGCGCGGTCAACTCTAAGCAGCGTGTCGCCCTCCTTGATGCCCGCCCCGCGCAAGGGGCTGTCCGCCGTCATGCCCGACACCTTCACGCCGCGCCCGACCGCGCGCTCGCCGAACGTATAGACGACGTTGATCATGCACGAGGCGATGAGCGTAAAGACGAGCAGACGGATCATGCGGCGAGTTCTCGTGTTCTCCGCGACGAGATAGACGATGGTGAAGAGACTCGCCGCGCGCAGTTTGCCGATTGAGACATCGGGGTCGTAGGAGGCGAGCGCGGAGATGAAGGTGAGTATGAAGAAGCCCAGGAGCGCGTAGTCAACGGGCGTGCGAAAGGTGCGCGGGCGCGGACGGAACGCGAAGCGCAACGCCCACAGCAGCAGCCCGACACCCCAGGCGATCTGCGTTCCCGCAATCGAATGAGGCGCGCAGAAGGCCAGCAGGAACAGGCATCCGGCGAGCGCGCGTTCGAGCCAGATGAGAAGCGCGCCCCTCTGCGTGTCGGTGCTTGTGCTTTCGATTTCCGCGCCCGCGTGGGTCGCAGAGAAGCTCATAGCGTTCGTGCTTTCATATTCAATCGGCGTCTTCGTCGTCTCCGCTCCGTCCCGCCCACTCGTCTTCTTCGCGTCGCAACTCTTTAACATAGGCGGCCATCAGAAGCACGCAGCCAAGCGACAGGATTGCAGCCCCGACCAGTAAAACGATCTTAACGGCGCGCGGGTCGAGTTGAAATTTTGCTTCCAGCCACGCGACCAGCAAGCCGAGACACACCCCGCTGAGCACGAGCGCGATCCACTCACGCGCCGCCGTCATGTGTATGAAGCGTGGAAGACGAAACATTGAATTGTTCACGCGCGGCGTCAGTAGGCGTTATCGCCGCGCAGCATGACGGGCAGCGTGCGCAGGATGATCTTGAGGTCCAGGAGGAGCGACCAGTTTTCGATATAGAAGAGATCGAGGCGCACCATCTCGTCGAACGAGAGGCGGTTGCGGCCTGACACCTGCCAGAGGCCGGTCAGACCCGGTTTCATGTCGAGCCGCTTGCGGTGCCAGAGTTCGTAGGCTTCCACTTCGTAAGGGATGGGCGGGCGCGGGCCGACGACGCTCATGTCGCCCCTCAGCACATTCAACAACTGCGGCAACTCGTCGAGGCTGAGGCGGCGCAACACGCGCCCGACGCGCGTGACGCGCGGATCGGTGCGCAACTTATAGACGGGGCGCACGTCGTCGCCCAGATTCGTCTCGGCGCGTCCGGCGATGTACTTGCGTTGATAGTCGCGGTGCAGCGCGTCGTCCGCGTCGGATTGCATGGTGCGGAATTTGAGAAAGAGGAAGATGCGCCCGTCCATCCCGACGCGCTCCTGACGGTAGAAGACGCCGCCCTTCGAGTCCAGTTTGATGAGCGCGGCGATGACTAGCCAGAGCGGCGAGAGCAGGGCGAGCGCGAGCGCGGCGACGAGAATGTCCATGCCGCGTTTGACGATGCGCGCCGTGCTCGACAAAGGCTCGCGGAAGAGTTGAATCATCGGCAGCGCGCCGATCTGGTCGATCTCGGTCTTGCGCGGCAGGCAGTTGAACAAACTCGGCGCGATGCGAAACTCGACGCCTCGCATGCGCCCGACGCGCATCATCACGTCGAACAGCAGGTCGCCCGAGACGCGCGGGTCGGCGACGATCACTTCGTTGGCCGCCGTCTCGCGTATGGTCTCGGCCAGATCGTCGATGCTGCTCACGATGGGCACGCCCTCGAAAGTCTCCGGCACGCTCTTGTCAATCGCGCCGTTCTCGACCACGCCGATCACGCGGTAGCCCAATTCGGGGCGCTCGCGCATCTCACGTATGCACAGGCTCGCCTCCGCGCCGCGCCCGACCACGAGCGTCGGGATCAAGTTCACGCCTCCGCGCCGCACCGCCGCCTGCGCCGCGCGCACGCCCAGACGCAGCGCGCCGAACGCCGCGAGCGCGAACGCGAAATCGAGCACGAAGACCGCGCGCGAATAGGAGAAGGCGCGATAGGCCGTGCCGCCGCGATACAGGAAAGCGACCGCGACGATCAAGAGCGACGCCACCGCCGTCGCCTTGAAGACGCGCAGGCAGTCGTCCACGTAGGAGAATTCGCCGCGCAGTTTGTAAAGCTCGTAGTAAGCGTGAGCGAGCACGCGCACGGGCACGACGAACAGCAGCACCGCCGCGTACGGCGCAAACTCCTCGCTCCACACGACGCGACCCGCGCTCAACTCCGTGATGACGTGCTCGCCCTCGCGCAAATAGAACGCCGCCAGAAACGACGCCACCGAGACAAACACGTCAGCCAAGACGAGCGCGACTTTCACCGACGGCAAAGCCCAACGCGGCGCGCGCCCCTCGGCACGCACCGCACTGGCCTTAACCCTCAACTTATCGAATCGCTCAGCCCGCATTTTTTTAAGTGACGAGTGACAAGTGACGAGTGACGAGTTGAAGACAAGCTCTTGGTTTTAACTCGTCACTCGTCACTTGTCACTCGTCACTCTAATATCATGTCCGCCACTTGCGCGCGCACGCCGAGGGCGCGGCGTGCATGTGCGCTCTCTTTTTTGGCGACGCGCAGGGCGCGTATGTCTTCGCGCGTGCGGACGCGCATGAGGCGGCCTTCGCGTACGAGCGCTTCGTCAACCGCCGCCCATTCTCCGGCATAGACGGTGGCGGCGGGCACGCCGAGCGCGGCGGCTTCGCGGTTCATCGTGCCGCCCGCGCTGACGACGAGGTCTGCGGCGGCGATGAGCGTCGCCCCGTCGAGCGCCGCGCGCGGCATGCGCACGTTCTCGCTTCGATGCCGCGCGTCAAACTCCTCACGCTGCGCGTCCGTGCGCGCTAAGAGAACGATGCGCGCTTCGTCTTGCGCGCAGAGGTGTTCGAGGAGCGCGTCGAACAGTTCGTTATCGAAACGATGATAGAGCGCGTCGCGCGCGGGCGGGCGCACCACGACGAGCACATCGCGCGCTTCGACGCTTAACGACTCCAACAATTTTTCGGTCTCGCCCGCGCGCGGTCGCCAGTCGGCGAGATAAACGTCCTCTTTGAACCCGTCGTAACGCCGCACTTTACTTTCGCGCGCGCCGTAGCGCCGGAGCGCGCTCGCCGGAAACGCGCGCGGCACGATGATGCGCGAGGCCAGACGAAATGCCAAATGATTCGCGGGCTGGTGTTCGTAATCCATCAGCGTCACGCTCGGCACGCGGAGAGCGCGCGCCGCGACGATCTGCGAATACGAGTTATGACTGACGGCCAGGTCGAATTTGCGCGCGCGCGCCCAACTCCTGAGCGCGCGTGCGCGCCCTAACAAGTTGCCCGCCTTCCCTTTCAACTCGCGCCCGCCGTGCCCGCCGATAACTGCGGGCGCGAAACCCGCCGCTTCCGCCAACTCCGCCGTCTGCGCAAACTCGCGCGCCGTCGTCTCCACCTCATGCCCGCGCGCCCGAAACTCCTCGCCGAGCGCGGCGAAGAACGGCACGTGCGGCGAGTTCGCCAGATCGATCCAGATACGCAAGTTCAAAGCAAGGGTAAAGGGGAAGGGGTAAGGGGAAAAGGAAATCAGTGGTTCTGCCCTTTAACCTTTTCCCTTTACCCCTTCCCCCTTTCTTCCATCAAGCGTGCCATTGCATACAACATCCACGCCTGAGTCCAGCGCATGTAGGGCGTGCGGACGGTGTAGAAGCGGCGGCGCTGGTAGTAGAAGAAGCCGCGCCGCGCGTCGCGCAAATTTTCGAGCGTCCAACGGATGATGCGGTCGGCGAGCGCGCGCGCGTCGGGCATCGCGTCTTTCAGTTCGGCTAACGCGACGACAGCCGCGCCCGCAGCATGCGCGTCCGCCGGATATGAATTGTCATGGTAGTATTTCGGCCAACCGTCCGCAAGAAAGAAGTTCCCGCGCCAGAACTCGTAGCCGCGTCGAAGCGACTCCGCAAACTCCACGCTCGCTTCCGCGCTCGCCCGCATGATGCGCGCGAGCGAGGTCAGGATGAACGCCGTGTGAAAATTGTCAGCCCACCCTTGAAACCCGGCCTCGCCGTAGCCCCAGGAGCCGTCCGCGCGCTGCCGCCTGACGACGTAACGTGCCGCGCGCAACGCCTCCGACATCAACTCCGCTTCATTCGTCAACGCCGCGACCGACGCAAGCGTCTCACCCGCCAGCAAACTCGCGTTGAACACGCGCGTCTCGTCAAACGGCGTGTAGCTGAAACAAACTTCGTCCGCGCTCTCCTCGCTCCGTTTCAGATCGCGCAGGATAAACGCGCACGCGCTTCTCGCCGCCTGCAGATATTTTTCAACTCCGAAGGCGCGCGATGCCTCAACGAGCGCACGCGCGGCGAAGGCCGTCGGCACGATGGTCGGCGTGCCCTGCGGCGCGAAGAAGGCGCGCCCCTGCCAGTCGAAATTGTAGCCCCAGCACGCGCCGCTCCACCCTTCGAGTTGCACCGCGACAAGCGCGTCCAACAGTTCGCGCGCTTCCCTCTCCGCCTCGCGCGTGCCCGTCGCGCGAAAGCGCGAGAGCGCGGCGAGCGCAAACAAGGCCGTGCCCTTCGCGTTCCGCCCCTCGGGCACGCGCGCGAAGGAGCGCAAACTAAAAGGCGCGCGCTTGAACGCCTGCGTCCACGCGAGACGCGCGAGGCGTGAACTTCTCAACGGCGTCGCCTGAAACAGGCGACTGTTCAACCCGTCGAACGGATCGTGCCCCGCGTAGTCGCGCGCACGACACCACGCCGCAAGAGTTTCATACGCCTCTTCAATCTCAATCATAATCGGAGAGGTCAGAGGTTAGAGGTCAGAGGTCAGTAAAAGACAAAGCTGATTTAACTGACTTTTGAACTCTAACCTCTGACCTCTGGGCGTCTTCAATCGGCCTCTGCCTTTTCTTAACTGACCTCTAACCTCTAACCTCTGACCTCTGCTCTTTGGCCTCCGGCTGCATGCGTCGCGGCGTCTCGATGAAGCTCTCGTGCCAGAGTTCAAAGATGAGGATCGTCCAGAGGAGTTTGCGGTGGTTGGCCGCGCCGCGTTCGTGTTCGTCTTGCAGGCGCGCGACGTAGGCCGCATCGAACAAACCATGACGGCTGAGACGCGCGGGCGACAGCAGGTCGCGCGCGAGCGGGCGCAAGCGGCCTTTGAGCCATTCGGCGACGGGCACGCCGAACCCCTTCTTGCCGCGCCGCGTGACGAACGCGGGCAGGTGCGGCCCGATGGCGCGCTTCAAAATATACTTCGACGTGTTGCCGTGCAGCTTGTAACTCGCCGGAAGCGACGCGACGTATTCGACGACGCGGCGGTCGAGAAACGGCGCACGCACTTCGAGCGAGACGGCCATGCTCGTCCGGTCAACCTTCGTCAAAATGTCTTCCGCGAGATAGAGCTTCGTGTCTAGATACTGCATGCGCTCGACGGTGTCTTCGGCGTCGCAGTCTTCGAGCAGGGCGCGCGCGCCCGCGTAGATGTCCGTACTTGTCGCGCCGCGCGCCGCGGGCGTGAGCAGACGCTCCTGCTCGTCCGGCGTGAACGAGCCGAACCAGACGTGATGCCGCGCCACCACGTCGTCGTAGCGCATGCCTTCGATGAACTTGCGCGCCTTGAAATCGAGCGAGAGGTTTTTCGTCTTGACGGGCAGATGCCGCACGATTGATTCGACGAACAGGCGACGCGCCCCCAGCGGCAAGCGCCCGTAGATGCGCGCGAACCTGTGCGCGGGATACATCTGGTAGCCCGCGAAGATTTCGTCGCCGCCGTCGCCGCCGAGCGCGACCGTCACGTGCTGGCGCGTGAAGCGCGAGAGCAGATAGGTCGGCACGACCGAAGGGTCGCTCAAGGGTTCGTCCATCCAGGAGCCGATCTCGCCGATAAGGTCTGCGGCGAGGTTCGAGTTGAGTCGTTCCTCGTGATGATCCGTGTGCAGGAAGTCCGCGACGCCGCGCGCGTAAGCGGATTCGTCGAAGGATTTTTCGGCAAACGAGATGGAGAACGTCTTGACCGTTCCGGCGGAGGCGCGCACCGCCAAAGCCGCGACCGTCGAAGAGTCAACGCCGCCCGACAGGAGCACGCCGAGCGGCACGTCCGACACCAGGCGCAGGCGCACCGAATCGGCCAGCAACTCTTCGACGCGCGCCGCCGCTTCAGCCACCGTCGGCACGCGTTCGGGTTTGCGGAAACTGAGTTGCCAGTAAGGCCGCACCTCTATGCGCCCATCTTCGAGCGTGAGCGCGTGCGCGGCTGGAAGTTTCTGTATGCCCTCGTAGATCGAGAGCGGCGCGGGCACGTAGTCGAACGAGAGGTATTGCCTGAGCGCGTCCATGTTCAAACGCACGCGCACGCTCGGGTGCGCCAGCAAAACTTTCGGCTCCGAGGCGAACAACAGTTTCCCCTCGAACACGCCCCAGTAGAGCGGCTTCTCGCCGAACGGATCGCGCGCGATGAATAACTTGCGACGCCGCGCGTCCCACAGGGCGAAGGCGAACATGCCGTTCAAATGCGAGAGCATCCCCGTGCCGTACTCTTCGTAGAGGTGCGGCAGCACCTCCGTGTCCGACGCGCTGCTGAACATGTGCCCGCGATCTTCGAGGTCGGCCCGAAGCTCACGGTAGTTATAAATCTCGCCGTTCAAGACGACCGACACCTGACCGTCTTCGCTCAGGGCGGGCTGCTCGCCCGTCGCCAGATCGATGATCGCGAGCCGACGCATGCCGAGCGCGACGCCCTTCTCGGTCATCAACCCTTCCGAATCCGGCCCGCGATGCGTCATCCGCGCGCACATCGAGCGCAGCAACTCACGCGCGCCATCCTCAGGCGGCGTCCCCGCATCCATGTATGCCCAACCGGTGATTCCACACATAA
>DATHBB010000011.1:0-36233 GCA_035296385.1 Pyrinomonadaceae bacterium
CCGTCGCCGGCAAGTCATACTAGATGGGCGAAATTTTTGACCCATTACCCGGCGTCTGCTCGGATGCGCCTCCGGTGGGCCCGCCTTCTCCGCCCGCCTGCTCATCGGGAGAGTAATTACCCGCGCGCACTTCATCCAATATTTCCGCGACTTGCTGCGCCTTGTCTGCGGCCTCGTCCAGCTTCTCCTGTTGCGTAGCTTCATCATCCTGATTACGACTCATCTCTTGATGCTCCTTTTAGTTTAATGACCGACTCCGGACGTGTCCCGACTAACAAGCGGTCATCGCACAACAGTGCGAGTGTTTTAACCTGACCGCTGCGCCGCTCACTTACGTGGCAGGGAGGCACTTTCAAGGTTCGCTTCGATCACGGCTTGATAGGTCAGGATCACCTCTTCGTCCGGCCCCAGCGAGGTGATGTTGAAGCGGTAAGGGTTAACGCCCGATACCTTTACCTCGCCCGTATCGACCGCGACCGAGTCCCAAACGTAACGCCAGCCATCCGGCAAAGTGTCTGTGACGACGACCCCGTCCACTCCCCTTTTCGCGTCCGTGTTGCGCACCTGAACGACGACGGTTACGTATCCGCGCGAATTTTGTAACGTGCCGCCCTTCGTCAGTTCCAGCTTAACGTCGGCGGGGTTGCCGCGCGCGAACGTGGGCGGGTCGGCGGCGGGCGGCGGCGGAGACGAGTATTCCGGCAACGGCGTCTCGTAGATGTCTCCGAAGATCATCTTGAGAGAGATTTTGTCCCAGAGTTCCCACTCCTCCTTTCGGGTTATCTTCTCGCGCGTGTATCCGAGTTGCCCGAGCAGTTCGTTGCGATAAAGGTCGAAAGCACCCTTCACCATCTGCCCCCACGCAACGGCCTGCGGCAGCGAAAGAAGATACATGACGCGGGCGGCGACGGCGGCCAGCGCGAGCTTAAACAACCAGAGGGCGAACAGACGGGGCGAGTTGATGGTCGAGGGGTTGGAGAGACCGGCGGCGAGCAGAAGTACGAAGATGAGTGCGCTCAACACGGAGCAGTTCATCATGAAGTCGAAGTTGGTTTTGGCGTCGTCGGTGCGCGAGGCGTAGTCCTTATCGATCTTGGCGCTCAGGCGCGTGTAGAGTTCGACGGAGTCTATGCCGTACTCACGGTCCGCGTAAAACTCGAAGCTACGGATAATGTTGCCCAGCCGCGTCGGGAGAATGAGCGACTCGCGCCACGGGAAATCGCGGTTGAAATTACGGCGCAGGGTGGTGAACTCAGCCCTTATCTCAAGCCAAATCTGTTTCCACTGCGCGTGCGCCTCATTGCTCACACGCTCGGCAGGCTCTTCCCAAATCAGCGGGAAGCGTCGGCCTACGGCGGTCACGTCGGCGTAGCCCCTGAAAGTCTTCCAGTGTTCGAGAATTTTGTCGAACCGCTGAAACTCGGCGTCGTCTTTGAAGTGCTCGTCGCCGACTCTGGTTTCGCGCAGCAGCGTGCGCATGCCTTTAATTTGATCCTGCGTGGCGACGTATTTCTTCTGGTAGTGGAGCGTGCGCAAACGCCCGAACCAGGTGTCCTTCCAGGGGTAGCCCTCGTACCAGCGGATCAGCGCGATGTTGAAAATATAGAGGAGCGCGCTCATGCCGATGGTGATGAACGAAATGACGCCCGCGCGCCACTCCAGTTCGAGAGATAGAAATTGAGAGATGGGGAGCCAGTCGGACGGGAGATGCGGCGTGAATAAGACCCAACTGAAGATGACGAACAGTAAGATGGGCAGAAAAGTGCCGAGGATTAAAGGGCGGCTGAGATAACCGGAGATCGTGGAAAGAAGGCTTGTCAGGTCAACACCTCCTGCACATACAACCGCCAGCCGTTATTTTTTCGTTTTGGTAGATGAGCATGTGGAAAGGGCGCGCCCCATCGTGCATAAACGGCGTGCCGTCCTGGTCTCGTGAGTCCCGAACACGCGTGCGCGCGGAGAATATACTTGGCGAGAATTGCTGTCAACAGAATAGTGTCCGGGCGTGTGACCGGACGCACGGAGACTACGGTTGAAGCGTTTCGCGGGAGCGTCAAGCGGGTCGCCTTCGCCGTGCAAAAAGGTGGCGCGGGCGAGGCAACATAAGAGCGTCTATAAAGCACTAACAGAGGACGATTAAAGGAAGGGTTAAACTTTTTACATGCGTTCTCTATTGTTCTCGCTCATCTTGCTCGGTGGAATTTCCGTCGCCGCCACGCCTGCGCGTGCCGACGTGCAAAAGAGCGGTCTGCTGACGCGCACCGTTAAGGCCGGTGCGGCCACTTACAATTATCAGGTTTACGTCCCGGCCAAACTTCGTGATCAAACGAAACTCCCCGTCATCGTTTTCCTGCACGGCATCGGCCAGCGCGGCGAGGGCGGTTTCGTGCCCGCCGAGGGGAGCGCGAACGCGATGATGCGGAGTTATCTGGAGCAGGTTCCGGCCATCGTCCTCTTGCCGCAGTGCCTCAAGGGTCATTACTGGCACGACGCGGAGATGGAGCGGATGGTGACGGAATCTTTGCGCCAGACCGTCGCGGAGTTCGGGGCTGACGAGGCGAGGCTGTACCTGACGGGGGTTTCGATGGGCGGTTTCGGTGCGTGGCACATGGCCTCGAAGTTTCCGGGCAAGTTCGCCGCGCTCGTGCCGATTTGCGGCGGCAGCCCGCTCATCGCCGCCGACCGGTTTACGCCCATCGCGCGGGGCGTGGGTCGGACTCCGGTGTGGGTCTTTCACGGCGCGGACGACCGTATCGTCCCCGTCAGCGAATCGCGCGGGATGGTCGCCGCGTTGAAGGCGGCGGGCGGCGACGTGCGCTATAACGAATACGCGGGCGTCGGCCACAACGTCTGGCTCAACGTGCTCGCCGAACCCGAACTCATGCCGTGGATGCTCGCGCAGCGCCTGCGCCGCTAAGCGTCGGCGCGCGTGTGCGATGTCGGGTTCAATGGTTACGTGTAGTGCCCGCGTCGTTAGAGCACTTCCGACACCAGGCACGCAAAAGCCTCGTGCGGCTGGCCGACATGTCGCGCGTGCGGGGCATGTAAGCGGCCAACATCCAGTTCGCCCGCTCTGTTGTGTAGAGGATGCCCTGCGCATGACCGGCGACATCCTTCTCGGAGTTGAGTTGCACGTATGGGATCATGACCGGATAGAGCAAGTAATAAGTTCGCAGAACCTTTTCGTAAACCACTTCAAAAGTCAACTGCTCGTTTCCCACAGGGTCTTCGACATTCGGATCGACATAGTAACGGCTGAAGTCCTCGTCGTTCGGCAGGATGCGCAGGTTGATGCACGGCGCGTTCGTAATGTACGGCGGATTCATAAAAGCGCTGTAGCTCTCGGGCGGGTAGCCCGCCGGAGACGGGTTAGCCTCGTCGTCGATAGAGAACGTGAAGAGGAAGTTTCCCGGCTGGCTTGTGTCTGTGATGATCGGCTGGCCGGGTTTATGACTGGTGGAGATGGGCACGGCGTTGCCGGGGTCTTGCAGCGGAATCGAGCGATACTGCCAGACCGTGATGGGCGGGCAATCAACGGCGGAAAGCTCCTGCCCGCGACGAAACACCGATACGGACGCGGGTTCGAGAGTTCCCTGATTCAGAAATAGCGCGCCGGTCTCGAATTGTTCCGCGTAGATCGCTTGCTGGTTGGAGACGAAGTAGTAGTCCGTCTCTTCAAGGACGACGCCCAGAGTGGAATGAACGAGTTTGAATGTCGCGTCGGCGGATTCCAATATTTGACGCGCGGCGCTATTCGCGGAGATGTCGAAATCAAAGACCCACCCCTCGCTGTCTCCCCGCGTCGTGTCCGCGTATTCGACCTTGCCGACGAGTTCACTGTTAAGACCTGCGTAAACGTACAGCGACACGTCGCCGAAATCGAGCTTCGGGTTTGAGGGTTGGAGCGCGCTTTGATAGTAGTCCGGAAAAGTGCCGACGAAGTCAGCCGAGATAAGGTCGTCTTTCCGTTGCAGCACTGCCGGAGCCAGTGAGATCAAATTGTTGAGGCTATTATTCTGAGAGTGTTGCGGCGTCGGAATCTGCGCTTGATTGGAGACCAGGAGCCGTCCGGTCGGCGTCGTAAAGATGTGTTCGTGCTCATACAGCGGCGCGAAAGTCCCTACGATCTCAAGCGTCGCGGGATTGGTTAGCTGCTGCTCGTAGAGTGCTTCGATTTGCTCGTTAGTGTTGGCGCTCTCCATCGGGCGATAGAGATAGTAGCGAAGAATGACGCCGACTATGTTCGCGCCTTCAAACCCTGGGATGTCAATCGTGGTGTCCGCACTCTTCCTGATGACGTGATAGACGTAGCCGCCCGCGCCGCCGTCAGCCGTCAGGTTCACGTTCCGGTAAAAATTCAACCACTGGCAGGCGGCCTTCGAGGCACTGCCGCTGATGAATGTCTTTCCACCTTTGGCTAGCGTTAGCCCGTCGATGAAAAACTGCGTTGCCGGCGGCGAGCCTTCGGAATTAACGTCGGTGAAGTGTCCCCCCGAAAAAGAGATATCGGCGCCGAGCAGACCTGTCAGCGGCTCGCTATCATTCGGCTGGCAATGAACCGTGTGAGAATCCGTTTTGACGCCGATCACCTGCGCCGTAACGATACTCATGTCCATCCCGCCATAGTAATTCCACTCGGCGGGAATAGTCTGCGCGGTCTGCGCGGGCTTCGCGCCCACCACGTCGAAGGTCTGCGCCTTTTGCACCCACGCCATGAAGGCATCGTCGGACATGCCGTAGGTTCTCGCCCGAACGTTTTTGGAATCCATGAGCGCGAGGGGCGCGCCCGCGAACGGCCCCCACGAAGCGGGCAGCGCGTAATTACTCGCGTAGTCGTCGTTGTTCGCGGTGCCCGGGTTCAGTTGAATCGTCCCCTTAAAATTGATGCGCGGGTAGTCGAAAATACTCATCGTTCACCTCATCCTGTTTCCTTCGTCGCAAGCGGACGAATCAACCGAGCGCGTTTCCCTGCTGATACTTTTCCAAAGGAAGCCAATCTTGTTGGGGATTGACTTCCCTTCGGAAACTCTTTAGCTGCGAGGAGCGGGAGGAGTCCATCCATGCGGGATCGAATCCAACGCCAGTTTGTTGCGGCACTGGTTTGTGTCGGGAGGGATGGGAAGCCCCGGCTCAAGTGCGAGGGTGGCGACTAAATAAATCCAGAGTTGGAGCGTTTTGCGCTTGCCCGCAGACATGTCGCGCGTGATAGGCATGGCGTAGGTGCTCTCGGCTGCCATGTCGGTAGAGATCGCATTCCAGATGCCGCTGATGCTGCTCTCGACGGCCTGCCGGTCGCCGAGGTTGACGAATTCCAGCATCACGTTGAAGAGCATGTCGTAGACGTAGAGGATGTTGTTGTAGATGAAGTTCCATGCCTGCGCGGGGTCTCCGGTACTGTTCCAGAGATTGATAAACTCCTGTGGAACCGAATCATCGAAGGGCAGCACACGAACCGTGGTGTAGAAGGCATCGTCAGTGAAATTGAAGCCGGGCGGCGGCTGCGGCTGCGCGCCGCCCGCGGCATAAGGAAAGAAGCCGATGACGGGGAAGCCGGGATTCAGCGCCCCGATGGACGCAGTGACGTTGCCGTTCTGGTCGGCCTCGAAGACAGTAACGCCGGTCGTGATAAAGCCGCCGGAGCCGTTCGGCACCGTAATGGTCGTCTGCGTGCCGTTCAGGAACTCTACGTACTGCGTCGCATTGCTCTGGACCAGATTCAAGCCGGAGTCATATTGCGCGAGCATTAAATTCGCGCCCGCGCTCGGCGCGCCCTGCTCGCAAACCATGATCTGAAATTCCGTCTGCCCGTTCTGGTCAAGGTAGATGCCGCGCGTGTCCGTCTCGGCGGTGTAGCTCAGTTCGAGTAGGGCGGTCTGACCCTGCACCTGAATGGCGATGGCGCCGTTTTGCAGAAGTTGACCCGTAGCGGAGTTCGGGAACGGGATGTCTATGATGCCTGCACGCGCTTCATAAGCCGACTGCTGATATTGATCGTAATCAATGGTCGCGATTGGGGTGAAGTTGCCGTTTGCCATGACGCCCACGGTAAGCGTGCCGAAATTGGCTTTTCTGAGGTCGGAAGGCCACGCCCCGGGAACGCCTAGTTCGGGCATCGCGCCGCTGAGGTCGAGCGAAATTAGTCCCGCGTTGTAATCAACGTTGACGGCGGTTGGACCCAGCGGGACTGTGTTGCCCACCTCAGCGATGGCGTTCGACCTCAAATGATGGCCGAGGATGTGTAACGGTTGCGGGGGTGCGTTACTTCTTGTAGCCGTCAGGCCGACGGGGGACACTTTCGCATCCGGAGCCAGCCAACGCCCGCCCGGCACGCTCGCCAACTCTCCCTCATTCCACACCCCGACCGCGCCGACGATGTGGCTGTAACAAGGGTTCGAGAAGAATTGTGAAGTGTCCGTGCCGCCGCTGTTATTCCACGTAGCCCACGCCGTCGCCAGAGCGCTCGCAAGCTCCTCGTAGGTGCGCGGCTGCTGCGTCGTGCCGTTGAAGATGCCGTTCATGAAATAGAGGTTCACGTAGGCCGTGAAGCGCACCATGATGCCGAGCGCACCCGGCTGCCCTGCGGCCTCCTGTAGAGCCGCGAGGAGCGGCGAGCCGCTCGCGCTCGGCCACGACACCTGTGCGGAGGGGATGCAGGTCTGAAAACAGACGCCTATGGAGGAGGCCGGCGCGGTAAGAATCTGGTCGGAGCTGTAGATACGATTCGGGTTTAGCCAGCGGGAGTGCATACGAAAAGCGCGCGTGCCGCTGAGGCCGGAAGCGCCGCTGCCGAGCGCGAATTGCCCGAAATAGATTTGACTCGACCAGGGCGAGGCGGGGTTGGTATCTACCAGCCGTCCGGGGCCGCTGCCGCCGTCGCCTGTGAGACTCACAAGCCCTCCGATGAGGGGGTCGCTGGCGGGCGCGGGCTGGTTGTAGCCCAAGTCGCCGCCCGTGATAGTCGTAATCTTGTCGTCGTACTGTACGAAGGAGACGCCGTGCCCGCCGAACATATTCCACTCGGCGGGGATGCGCTGTCCCGGCGGCGGGTTGTCACTAGGATTGATGTCGTCCTGCAACGTGATAGCCCAGGGGCGAAACGTGGTGGTGAAATTGTCCGGCGTAATGCCTTGAGTGGCGAGGAACGGCCAGTTGAGCGCGGCGTTGGCGGGATCATACGTCGGAATCGCCACCCAATCGTTGTTGTTGAAAGTGCAGGGGTCCCATTCCATGAAACCTTTGAAATAGATGCGGGGAAAAGAGAGGACGCTCATTGTGAAGCTCTTTCTGACCTTGAGTTGGTCTGTGAGTGGGTTGCCCGCTTGTTTCGTTTATTGCGGTAACGCCGCCGCAAGTCGCATCATGGTGCGCTCTTCGTCCGGCGCGATTTCACCCTCCTTACTCCAGGCGATGCCGACGACCGCGCGCACCGCGCCCTCCGCGTCGAGCACCGGCAGCGCGATGGCCGCCTGCGCATCGACGGCCTTTGCGCCCGGCTTGACGTTGCCCGTCTCGTCCGTCTTCAAGTTGCAGGTCTGCACCGGCTCTCTCTTCAACTGAGCCACGCCCGCCATCCCCTTGCCGTGCGGCACGTGTGTCACGATTGCCAGGACCTGCGGTGGGATGTTGTGCGCGGCGGTCAGGTAGAGGTCTTCGCCTCGCTGCACGTGAACCGTGCCCGCGATTCCGCCTTGCTCTGCGATGAACGCTTCGAGCCATTCCTGCTGCGCTTGATTCTTCTCGTACATCTTGACCCCTCGACAACCGGCGCAACTTTTTACGCCTTATAATCGACACAACTTTTTACGCCTTGCCCGCTAGCGGTATGGACAGATAGCCGGAGATGTAGGCGCAGAGGGCGTCGCCGTCCCAGCCTCCCATCCAGAAACTGAGCGGCCAGTTTGTGTTCTCGTCCGCGCCGATTTTGTTCGCGTGCACCGTGCCGTTGATGTCCACAGCCCAGCCGTAGGCTTGCAGCGTCAACTGGTGCGCGCGACGGTCGATGGGCTTTCCGCCCTGCGACAAATCCCACCAGCGACGGAGGATGTTCAACTGGCTGATGCGCGTTTCGAGCGCCGCGCGCTCGACGGGGCTTCGCGTGTGTTTGAGCAACTCTTCCAGATTCCTCTGCCGTATGCGACGGTTGTTGATGCAGGAATCGGGTGTGGCGTCGGGCAGTCCCGTCGCTTTGGCGACCTCTACGGAGTTGTCGGTCAAGCCCTGCGGCTGGCGGCGTTCGAGCATCCCGGAAGTGGCCTGCGTGATGGGTAGGTTCGGGTTGCCCGGATCAAGAAAGTCTTCACGATCCAGCACGAGCGTGCCGCGCTTCTTCCTCAACTGAACGCGCAGAGGGTCTATGGCGAACAGATCGTTGCGAATGATGATGCCGTTGCGTTCCGTCAGTTCCGCTTTGACGAAGGAGAGGCGCGCGTCCAGGTATTCCGGCGCTTCGCTGTAGACGAGCTTTTCGTCGTCGTACCATTTCGCCTGCCTGACCGTGACGCCGACGCGTGGGCCTACGTCGTTTTTCCCGTAGCCGAAACGGCGCTCGCAGACGCCGTCTTCGTCCGGTTGCAGGTGTACCAGGTTGTCGAAGTCCGGCTCTCCGGCGAGCGCGAAGGTGTAGCCGCTGACGCCGCGCAATTCGTCCGACGGATCGGGGTCGGTCGCCATACGCATCTGAAAATAGCCCTCGAACGAGAGATAAAGCCACATGATTTTTTATTCACCCCTTCCGACGTTTTTCCAGTGCATGCGCCAGTCTTCGCCGAGCCGCCGCATGTTCTCCGCCATGTAGCGCAGGCGCTTGACGACCGGGTCGCTCTCCGGTCGCAACTCGTAAATCCAGAGGTTGTCGAACTGATACGTGAGGATGTCGAAGTACTTCTGAAATTCGCTCCACATTTCTGCGGGCTGCGGCAGCAGGAGCGTGTCTTTGGAGAGTTCAAAACCCGGCCCCGCGTTGCCTTTCTTGTCCGTGAAGGCGGGAAGCTGTGTGAGTATCTCGCTCAAGGGGCGTATGAACATCGTCATCAGCGGGAAGAAGATGGCGTTCATCAGGTCAACCCTCTGCTTTTTGGTCTTCGGGCTGCTGCTGTAGAGATACAGCATCATCAGGAGCATCGTCTCGTAGGTGAGATTGAAGAGAGCGGCTATCTCGCGCGTTTCGGGGCGGGTGATGATGTTCACTTCGCGCGGCGCGGTGATGTCCGGATGCATCCTCGTCAAAGGGTTCGGCACGACGGGGCGCGCGGCGTCGAAGTTGCGCTTTTCGTCGAGCATGTCTGTGAGCATGTTCGTGTAGATGCAGTAGTGCGTGTGCTCTATGTAGTCGGGCGGCGCGAGGATGCCCTCGCCCTGCTCGACGATTTCGACGATAGCGTTGATCGCGCTCTTGAGATCGACGACCTGTATGAGGTCCAGACCGTACTGGCTGAGGTCGTCCATAGAGCCTGCGTCGTAGGGCGTGTTCGGCCCGCCCCAAATCTCCGCCTTCACGTCGCCGACGAACAGGTTACGCTCGCCGATTCTCTCCGCGACCGTGACGAAGCCCGCCGCCAGACTAAGGTAGAGGTCCTGCACGGAGGTGAATTCGATCTCGTGCGGCGGGACGGGTGCGCCCCTTGCGGCGGCGTCGGTTGCCGCCTGTGCGCGGCGCGGCGTGTGAGCCTGCGGCGCGACGAGCAGGGCGCGTATGTCCTCGCGCACGAGGCCGCGCGTGGCGCAGAATTCGGGGCCGGGTTCGGGATGCGGAGCCTCGAAGTCCTGAAAGCGCTTGATGGTCGCTTTGTCGAAGCGCGTGAGTTCCGACTTGATGCCCAGTTTCCCGTATCGCTCTTTGCGTTGCGGGAAGTTGGGGCGCTGGAAATAAGGCGTGCCGCCGATGGCCGTCAGGAGGTTGAGCACGAGTCCCATGTGCTCCATCTCCTGCCGCGCCACGAGCGTCATGAGCGCCCCCCAGCCGCGCGTCTTCTCCAGTTGCACCTCGCTGAGACCCTCTTCGGTCGAGCGTTTCATGCTGTAGGCGGCGAACAAATACTGGCACATCAAGTTGTGCTCAAGCTCAGCCGCGAGGTGCAGCGTGTTGATTAAATCCTCGCGGGTGGTGAGTTCTATCGTCAATGAAGTCACCTCAACAATCGTCGTGTGATGAACGGTAAGTGTGCGAGCGCGTCCGAGAGCGCGTGAGTTTGCTTTCCGGCATCCTCCGCGTTGATCGACGCTTACGGGCGCGCTCTTCTTCTCCTGCTTGTAAGGTAAGTCTCCAGCGTGCGACCAAACATCCAGAAGAACGCGGCGACGAGGAGGACGAACACAAAGACCAGCGCCGTGTTCTGAAATTTAGCGACGGACGCTCCCGTCAGAGCGTAGAGCAAAGCGGGAGGCAGCGAACCCGCGAGCGTCGCGAGCGCCGCGCTTCCCCAATTCATCGAGGACGTGCCCGCCATAATCGCGATTGTCTCGGCCAGCAGCGGGACCGGTCGCGTCACGATGATCGCCAGCGTCCCCCAGCGCTTGAGCAAGTAGTCTGCGTGCTCGCGCTCCTGCGTCGGTACGAGTCGCCCCAACAAGTTTCCTCCGCGCCTGCCGAGCCAGAAGCCGAAGAGGGTCGCGCCCGTGCAGCCGACGAGCGAGAGGAGCGTGCCGCCGAGGACGCCGAAGAGCGCCCCGTGCGCCATCATCACGAGGCTTGACGGAACCGGCAGCAGAACATCCGCGACGAGCAGACTCACCCCCAGCAACGCTGCCGCCACGCCCCCGCGATTCAACCACGGCGTCGGCTCGACCAGCAGAGGCACGCCCAGAGCCTCGACCAGAACAAAGAGGCCCAGGAAGAAGGCGAGCATTCCGCACATGATCAGTAAATATCGCTTCATCTTCTTTCAGCGTCGAAGCAGATCAAACAAATCCATCGTCACGCCGAAGACGGCGGAGCGCCCCGGCGCGGGCGCGGTCTGAAAAGGTTGAAAGTAGAGCCGGTCTGTCAGGTTATCCACGCCGAAGCTCAAAGACATCCTGTATCGCTCGCGCCGATAGTTATAGACGGCGCGCACCGTGTGCTTCGTAAACGAATCGAGGCTCGCAAAACTTCCGTACTGCGTCGAAATCGCCGTCGCCAGATCAAGCGGATCAACTCGCCGCACGCGGGCTTGATAACGAACTTCATAGAACCCGGACCACGCGCCCGCGCGATCACTGTAGCGCGCCGCGAAGGTCGCACCGAACGGAGAGATACTCGACAACGGGGCGTCCGTCACAGAGCCGCGCAACGGCAGGGGCGTGTCTATGCGATTGTAAAAATTCCGGATCAGCGTGCGCGCGTTGCGCTCCGGTGTTAAGTCGGAGCCTTTGAGCCAGCCCATAGTTCCGTAAGGGGTCAGGCTGCCCGCACGACCGAGCGGCAGACTTATCTCGTAGGCGGCTTCGATGCCCTGTATGCGTGCGCGCGCAGTGTTTGCGCGCTGCACGTAGAGCACGCCGTGAAACGGGAAGAAAGGCGACAAGGGCAGCAGCCCGCGCGCCGCGTCAGCCGGAACAAAGAGCGCGTCGGAGAATTCGTTACGAATAAAATCTTTGAGATTATTTCGGAAGTAGCCGATTGAGGCGAGCAGGCGCTGTCGCTCGACCTTGACGCCGAACTCATAACTCGCGCCCCTCTCAGGTTTCAAAGCCGTGTTCGGAACCAACAACACGCTGAAGGTCGGGTCGCCGAAGTCGCGCAGAATGTAACGCTCGGTGACGCCGGGTTCGCGGTAGCTCGTGCCCCAGCGGAAATACGGATTGACGCTGCGGGGCAGACGCAGCACCAGCCCCACATTACCCGTGATGCTGGTTTTACTTGTCTTGATGCCACACGTCCCTTTGACGAGTTGAATGATCCCGCTCGCGCCGCCGACGTTGATCGCGCCCGGTCGCGCCGCGAGAACGTTAAAAGAGGCGTCGAGAATCGCCGTCTCCGCGCTGAGCGGAAAACCTCGCGTCACCTTAGCTTCGGTCTGCCAGTTATCAACGCGCAGGCCGCCGGTTAAACGCAGCCAACCGGCTGCTTCGTATTCCAGCAGATTAAACCAACCGAGGTTGCGGTAGACGGAATCGGGTGTCGTCGCCCTGCCGCTCACGACGTTGCGCGGCTCAAGCGTCACGGGCGTAAAGTCAAAACGCGAAAACTGATCTACGGATGAATCGCGCAGGTAACCGATGCCGGTCGTCCACGTCACGCGGCTCGTCGGAGTGAAGGTCGCCTGCGCCTCCGCGCCGTAAGTCGTCACGGAGTTTTTGCCGTGAGTAAAGTTAGCCGGAGTGAAACTGGACGTATTGCCCGTCAGGACGGGAATGGCGGCTGTCGTCGGGTTCCGGTTCGGCACCATGTCCCAACTGCTGCCTGCATTGATCGTCGAGGTGACGGTGTCGTCGGGGAAGGAATATTTTTGGCGATAGAATCCGATGCTCAGGTGCGACAGCCAGCTTCTCAATTCCTGCGCCTGATAGCGCAACCCGTTTTTATCTAAACGCCGGAAGCCGTTCGACTGATTTCGCAAGTCGAACGGCGGCGTGATGAAGGCGAAGCCGATTGTTTTGTGCTGGCTGTTGAGTTGCCGGTAACGAACGCTTTCACGGGACGAGACGAAGCCCCAGAGGTCAACCTGGCTATTAAACCCGTGCCCCTGACCATTAGGAATTTCGCCCCCCGCAGGCAAGCTCCAGACAGCGAACGTGCGCGCGATATTACTATTGACGGCGTTCCCCAGTTCATTAGCGAAGCGACCCACGCGCACGACTTCGTCCAGCGTAATAGCCTCGTTGCCCGCCGTGTAATTGCCGAGGCGAAACATCGAGCCGCTCAGACGCAAGGCCAGTCTGCGGCTACTCCAATTAAGCGCCAGCACGCCGCGCCGGAAAGCGCCGTTGCTCTGTGCGTCGCCGTCGAAGCGCAGTCCCAAATGCTTTTCGTCGGCGGGACGCGAAGGGCTTTTAGTGACCAGATTGATAGTCCCGGCCAAAGAATCCGAGCCGTACAAACTCGACCCCGCGCCGCTCACGACTTCTGCGGAATCAACTTGCGTCACGTCTATCACGCTCAGCGAGACGCCGGATAAAGGATCGCTGCGCATGTTGTTGAGCCGCTCGCCATCCACGACGACGAGCAAACGGTTGGAAGCCAAACCCCGAAGCCGCGCGCGCGTGGCCGCAGGATTTGAACCGATGGTGATCAGGTTCGGCGTTTTTTCGATAGCCCCTATTGTCGAGGAAGGACGACGCGCTTCGATCTCCAGTGAATCTGCGACGGTGATGCTTTGCGGTGTCTCGACGCCCAGACGTGCGCTGCCCTTGCCTGCCGTGACCGTGACGGTGTTGCGGATTAATCCGGGTACGAGTAGAAAGTCTGCTGTGAGTTGCACGGAGTTTTGTACTTGAACATTTCGCGTGGCGGTCGCAAAGCCCTCGCTGCCGACGGCGATCCGATAAATGCCCGACAACAATCCGCCAAGCTCATACTTGCCCGACGAATCGGTCCGCGTCGTTACGATTTGCCCGCCGGCCAGACTCAGAGCATCCACCCTTGCGCCTTTAATCACGTCACCATTCTGATCCGTGACCGTGCCCGCCACAGACACACGCGATTGACCCGAAGCGCTGACGAGCATCGCCATCATGACGACGCTGATTTTTATGAAGGCTAATGTATGCACCTCATCCTTTGCTCTGCCCGCCACGCGACTCGATGAAGACGTTCCGTTTGAACAAGCATTCGGGGTGCGTTTTCGACAAGAGCGCATCGGAGATCAGCCGGACTGCCACGAAGATAAACCTCTTCAATCGCCAGGCGAGGCTTACGGACTACGGGCGCGCTTGTCACCCCGTAGAAAAATATTGTGTGCGTCTAATTCGTGTTCAGTGAGAGAATCACAATGAACTGATGCGAGGACGCCGACAATCTACTCTTATTCCATCAGGATTACAATCTATGTGTTTACAGCTTCGGGACACGACACGGGGCGAGTTGTTCTGAGGATACGAGAGGCAGTCGGGTTTGAGAACTATAATCCGATTACGTTATTGAGAAACTCGGTTGATTTGTCTAAAGGTATGTTCGCGGGAGTTTTGTCTGTAAAGAGTTCTTTGATTCTTTTACCGTTGAGTTGAGAAACACCCCTCGAATTTCTCCCTGCCCAATGCTTAATCAAAATCGTGTTGGCTAAAACCTTATCGTGGAACATTGAAACTAAAACGGGATCGAGAACTTTATCGAAATCAAGGCCGACGAAGTAAAACATAAACACCGAATTTTTGCCCGATAGGAATGAAAGCATTTTGTCTAAATTGTATGCTTTGGGGTTTGAGTTGAGGACCATTATTTTGGTCTTAATATCTGTTGCAACGTGATAGACATCGCCGAAATTTTTCACATGATCACCTAATTCGTTATCGCTTTTGAGCGGCGGAACATCGGTTTTATTTTGAAGCGCGGCGATCAAACTCCGCTTCAAAGTTTCATCCCGTCCGGCAATCAGATATTCGATGATGTTTCCTCTGATTTTTACGTTTTCGATTAACGAAGCGATGAGTATCTCATTCTGAAATTTACTGACCCGTTCGTCCAGTTCGTCTTTCAACTCCTTGAATTCCGCCGATTCTGAAAAGTTTTTAGCCCTTAACGGCGCATCCAGAATAGCAATCCTGCTTTCTTCCGAGACCTCGAATTTTCTGCCCGTCGGCGCGATCCCGTTGGTTGCTTCAACCAGTCTGGCGAGATTTTCTTCAAACGGAATTTGTCTGTGAATCTCGAATAGCTCATCAAAATTTTCGGGGGAATTGCGTACGCCGTTAAACTCCCGCAAAATATCCGAACCGTTAAAACTGCCTTTAATGTTATCTACTCTTAAAGATTGTGAGGTGTGACTAATTTTTTTGAGGTAGGTAGAGTTTGCGAGCAATAAAATATTCTCATCCTTCAGAACAAGGCAAGCAATGAAAGGTCTATCATCGTATTTTTGAAGACGAGATAAACTCGCAACAGTATTACTAAGGTTTTTAGCTTCTGCTTTACTAAAGCGAATCGCAAATTGTGAATTGTAATATACC
Source organism: Pyrinomonadaceae bacterium (assembly GCA_035296385.1). GTDB lineage: Bacteria > Acidobacteriota > Blastocatellia > Pyrinomonadales > Pyrinomonadaceae > JAIVJZ01. The sequence continues at coordinate 15,082 of DATHBB010000011.1, forward strand.
GCCCGATCTCTGGTGAGCGAGAATTGTTCCTTGACGAGTGCCGCCAACCTGCTTTTATCGTTGACTGTTTTATGACTCTCGATAAACTCCACAAGATTTTCAAGCATATCGTTTAGTTGAGCAGCCCTTCTTGAGAAGTATTGTCGGCCTTCGCCGGCTGCTCCTTTTTTTGCGTTGCCAGAGTGTTTCGCTCCCAGAAAAAACCGCCCGAATAGCCTTGAATTGATTTATCACGCTCCGCCATTTCCAATCTTTTTTCAGCCAGACAAGCATATTCATTATTTAGTTCGATGCCCAAATATCTGCGCCCGAGCTTCTTAGCGACCACCGAAGTTGTTCCTGAGCCAAGAAACGGGTCAAACACAACATCGCCGGGCCTGGAACTAGCCAGAATCAATTTAGCTATCAATTTTTCGGGCTTCTGGGTCGGATGATCCGTATTCTCAGGCATCGACCAAAACGGGATGCTGATGTCCGTCCAAAGATTCGATGGAGACGTTAAGCGGAAGTTACCGTTTTCTTCCTTAGCCCAATCCTTCGGTTTACCATTCTCTTTATAAGGCGCAATTACCTTTCGTTTTAGTTTTACCGCCTCGGCATTAAAAAAGTAGTCATTAGTACGAGTGCAAAACCAAATATCTTCCGCGCAGTTTTTCCAATTCGATTTTGCGCCGCGCCCTTTCTCTCGTTCCCACGTGATACGATTTCTGACTATAAAGAACTCGCTTAAAACTTTGTAAATTGAAAGCGATGTTTCCCAGTCGGAGCAGACGTAAATTGTCGAGCCTGGTTTTAGAGTATGAACAATTTCGGATAACCATGTGCGCGTGTAATTTTCATATTCATCGAAGCCCTTTTTTTTGAAGCCGTTTCCGTTGAAGGTTTTGTTCAAATTATATGGGGCGTCAACTATTAACAGATCAACGAAACCGGACGGTAAGAATGGCGCAGCCCTATGCACGTCCTGATTTATCGTTACATCTATCACGTCGCCAATTCGTGCCTTTCGAGATAGAGCAACCAGGGTTTTTGAGTACTTCAACCGGTCATCTTCCGTCAAAACCAAAGTCCTATTTCTTGGGGCTTTTGCTTTCATAACTCTTTATCCCTACGAGATTTTAAGTGGCCGGATTATAGTCAAATTTTCCCCACACAGCCACAAGCGTCTTTGACATTCGATACGGAAAGACGTATTTACACCCTACAGACTGTCTATAGGAGGATGAACGTGGGGGAAAAGAAAACAGACTTGTTACAGGGGACGCTCGACCTGCTGGTGCTCAAGGCGCTCACTCTCGGCGCGCTGCACGGTCTGGGCGTCTCGCAGCGTATCGAGCAGATCACGAGGGGAACTTTTCAGGTCAAGCCCGGGTCTCTGTTTCCCGCCCTGCACCGCATGGAGGAGGCGGGCTGGCTCCAATCTTCGTGGGGTGAGTCGGAAAACAATCGCCGGGCTAAGTACTATCGCCTCACCAGAGCGGGGCGGCGTCAACTCGAAGCCGAGATCGAGTCATGGCAGCGGATCGCGTTGGCGATCACGAGTGCCCTCAAGGCTGTATAGGAGAATCGGTCATGCCTGTAATCTCGCAAGCGTTTTCAAGATGCGAATTACGTTGCGGCTTGTTCGATGCAGATACTTTTGCAGGTTGGTAAAAAAGGTGGACAGGTAATCTGCTAAGGAACGCTCCGGCAGAGTTTGATGGCCTGTTGCAGCTGTTGCGCCAATTTCTCGGCCTTCTCTTTGTTGCCGAACTGCAAGTCGAGACTGTGGTACTCGACGACCGCATCGCTCCCGTCGCCTTTGAGTTCTCGAATCGCGGGGGCGCTGCCGACGGAATTAATCGTCAGAGTCCAGACGGGGATCGAAAACGTCGTGTTCGGACGGCTTCGCGGTTCGAGCTGGACGGCAAGCGGATCGAGGTCTGAGAGGGCGACGGAGAGCGTGTCTTTACGGTCGCGCCATTCGATGCGACAGTTCTCGAAGCGCAGAGGCTCGTATTCGATGAACACTTCGGTAGTGACCTTGACGACGTTGGCGTCCGCGCCGGGGGCGGTGGTCGCATAAGTGAGCTTGTTGGAGAAGAGTTCCTTTAACGACGCGAGCGTCTCTTCTATCGTCGGCTCGCGCTGCGCCTCGACATTCGGCGGGGACGCGGGTTCGACATCCGGAGCGGCGGCGGTGGTAGCAGTAGTATTCTCTGTCTTCGTCGGCGCGTCAGTAGTTGTAGTGATGGCGTCGTCCTGCTTCCGCTCGACATCAGGTTTCGGCGGCGGCGTCGCGTCGCTCTTCGACCCGAGTGCGCGCAAACGTATTCTCGCCAACTCGGCGAACTCGCCCGCGGGGTATTTGTTCAGATACGCGTCGAACTCTTTGGGGTCGTGACTGTTTTTGATTCTGATCCATAGTGACAACTCTGCGGCGAGTTGTGAAGCGGCACTATCGGACGGGGGCGCTGCGGGTACGACCTGCGCGGGTCGAGGTTGGGGAGATGTGGCCGCGTCGTTTTCAGCCTTCCGTGTCGAGGCGCGCGGACTGCCGGAAGTTGCCGGGGTCTCGCCGTCCGTTTGAGGCTTGAGCGGTTGCGGCTTAGCCGTAGGGGTTTCAACGGCGGCGATACTTGCGCCGCGCCGCGAGTCCGCATCGGGCGGCGTAGATGCAGCCCTGCGTAACTCCCTGTTCAACTCTCCAGCCAGCGCCGGGTTCATCCCTTCCAGCAGCTTGAGTTGGTCCTCCGCCTGTTTCGTCTGACCCAGACCCAGGTAAGTGAGGCCGAGCGAGAGGTGAGCCTCCGGGTAGTCGTTTTTGAGCCTGACCGCGCGCCTCAAATAGACGAGCGCTTCCTTAAAATTTTCTTGTTTGAGATAGGCATGTCCCGCGCCGTAGTGCGCCTCCGCGTAGTTGGGGTCTAAGCGTGTGGCTTGCACGAGCGGTCTGACGGCGGCGCTGTGTATGTCCAGATAGTTATACGCCTCGCCGAGGCTGTAATGAGCTTCCGCACTTGAGGGCGCGATGCGTATGGCCTCTTTGTAAGCGGCGAAGGCGTCGTCGTATTTCCCCAAATTCATGTACGCATCGCCGACGTAGATGTGCGCCTCCGCGTGGCGTGGGTTTATCGCGGTCGCCTGTTTGTAGGCTTGAAGCGCCGCTGCCCAGTCGCCCGCGTCGGCGCGGCGCTGTCCTTCGTCGAGATAACTACTCGCGCGATCATCGGCTGCGGCGGGCGTCGGCTGTCTCCTGCGCGAGCTCGCACGCGCCTGAGCGCCGCCTGCCGCACCTTTCTTCTGTGCGGCTGCGTCGTTGACATCAACGACGCAAAGCGTCAGGAGCGTCAGCACCACGACGGCGACGCCTCGTTCGCATCTGTGAAGATACATGAGAATCAGGCTTCCTGTTGTTTGCGGTGCAGCAGTTCGTATGCTCCCGCCCGCACGCCTGTGGTTGGTCAACTCCATGTCCGGCGGGCGGAATAATGTGTGCGAGGCGCGTCGCAATTTATCACGCGGCGTGCGCTCCGACAATACTTCTGCCGAGGAAGTGGTGTCCTACTTTGAATTCAACTCTCTGTGCCCGCTCTGTGCTCTCTGTGTCTCTGTGGTGAATGTATTTGAGAAGCATTCACCACAGAGACACAGAGAGCACAGAGCGGGCACAGAGGAAAGCTGAAATTAGCACGCTACTGTCGAGGGGAAAGAGAAGCGTGTTTATAGCCGTGAATCGGTTTATCGCAACCGGGCACGCTATTCGACACGCACGTGATCGCTCGCCCCGCGCCCGAAGGTTTCGGGGGAATACATCTCCTCCGCCTTCGACGGCGGCACGACGAACAGGCCGGGTGTCGTCGCACGCGCGAAGTAACTGTATTCATGCACGCCTTCCCACAACAGCGACGTGAAGGCTTCGACGCGCTCGTCGCGCAAATTCTGGTGCTCGTACCAGGTGCCGCGCCGGTACCAGTAGAAATCGGAGATGCCCTGCCCGCCGCGATAGATGGCCGACTCGGTTGACTCCGGAGGCAGTTGCTCGGTGGTGGCGAGCGCGGCGTTCAACGCTTCGAGACCGGCGGGGAGTGGGTCAACGAGCGCGACATGATAACGCCGCGCAGGGTTCGACATCGTGAGTTTGACGCGCACGCGCGCGCCCGCCTTGATGCGCCACGTGCCGTCGGCGTCGCGCCGCACGTCCGCCGGATCGTCTATCGCCTCGTATTTGCGTTCGACGCGGAAGCCGTAATCGGCTGCGGCGAGCGTCAGGTTGGCGGGCGCGTACTTCGTCCCGATGCGGAAGTAGAGCCGCCCCGCGCCTTCTTTGCCGATGGTCAGGTTTACGGGCGCGGCGCCGGCGCGTTCGACGAGAGTGGACATCGGCAGGTTGAGTTGCTGCCGATCCGTCGAGCGCCCCTTGAACGTCTGATCTCCGGCGTAGCCGCCGCCGAGCCACACGCGCGCGACGAAATCGGGCGCGGCGCGCTCGTAGGTGTTGAAGTAGCGGTCGAGCGCGAGCAGTATGAAGACGTTCTCCTGCGTGTTGGACCAGCGCCCGCGCTTGCGCTGCGAGAGCAGCCCGCGCACGAGTTTCGGGATGAGATCGCTTCCCGGCTGATCGCCGATGAGCGCTTCGAGTATGACGCCGTCGGCGCGGCGGTCGGAATGCAGGATGGTGTACTCGCCGTCGCTGTAGGCGTCGGCGAAATGCGCCGCGCCCGCCGTCTCCGTGACGCGGTTGTTCAGGTGGCGACGAATGGCAAGCGTCTCTTGCAGAGAAGCGGCGTCGCCGGACAAGACCGGAAGAAGCCAGCCGAGCGATTCGTTGGAAAGTTTTTCGACGCCGCCCGCCTCCGCGATGAGTTTGCGCGCACGAGCGCCGTCGCGGTCTTTCATCAACGCGCGCACGTAGAGCGCGTAAGCGCGTATGGCGCGCTTCGAGTCGGTGCTGTAGTAGCGCGGAATCTTGCTCTCGATGCCGCGCAGGTAGTTTTGCGACTTGCTCAACATCTCCGGGGGCACGGCGAAGTCTTTGCCCTGCGCGCGCACGAGCGCGTGCGCGACGTGGACGGAGACATAAGGGAAGGAAGCGTCGCCGCGTCGCCAGAAGCCGAAACCGCCGTCTTCGTTTTGCAGCCCTTGCAGGCGTTTGATGTCAACGCTCATCGAGTCGCGCATGGCTTGAGGCGTCGGCAGGTCTTTCGACTTGAAGGCGGTGAGCACGTCCTTGAGCGCGGCGAGCGCGATGACGCGCGAAGAGATTTGCTCGGCGCAGTCGTACGGGTAGTTGACGAGGTAGATGACGGCGTCTGTGAGTTCCTGCAACTGGGTCGAGGCGGTCGTGACTTCGAGGCCGCCGAAACTCTGTACGACGCCCGCAGGGGCTTTGACGGGTTGCGCAATCGCGCCTTGATCGATCACGCCGTAGGTGGCGAAGGCTTCGGTCGTGGCGGGCGTGTAGACCGGAAACGCGACTTGCGCCGCGTCGGCTTTGTTGCCAGCGGCGGCTGCGATCTGAAAACGCGCCGTGCCGGGTTTGACTGCCGCGATGGGGAAGCGAACTTCGACGCGATTGTTGGCGGGCACTTGCACGCGTCGCCCCGCGCCTTCCGTCAGGTCTGCGTTCGTGGAACGCACGGCGACGGCGACGCTCATCGCCGCGTCGGTCTGATTTTGCAGGACGACGGGAAGCTCCGCGCGGTCGCCGTAGTTGAGGAAGCGCGGGGCGGAGGGGCGCGCCATGAGCGGCTGGCGGGCGGTGATGTTCGATTCGCCCGCGCCGAATTGTTTGCCGCCCGCCACAGAGACGGCCATGATGCGATAGCGCGTCAAATTGTCGGGCAGTTTAACTTTCACTTGCGCGCGCCCCTGCGCGTCGGTCGGGAGCGACGCGGCGAAGACGGCGAGGGCGTTGAAGTTTTGCCGAAGCTGGATCACTTCCGCCGCCCCCGTCGGCGCGCCGATGGGTTCAGGCGTGGGCGCGGGCATCGGCAGCGCGGCATTTACTTCTACCGCTTCAGTCAATATGTACGCCTGATCACGCGTCGAAAATTCCCCGAATTTGCCCGATACGATTCCCTGTCTTCTGGCGACGCTTCGACCTCCGCCCCCTCCACCGCCGACGCCCGCGCCGTCCGCCATCTTCTCCTTGACCTCGGCGGGGTTCGCCAGCCTCAACCTCTCGCGCAAATGATAGTCGTTCACGTCTTCGTCGCGATGTGCATAGAACACGCCGAGCGGGTCGGCGAGATTGTAAGAGGTCAGCGCGAGCACGGATTCGTCAACGACGACGACCGCCGTGTCCGTGCCCGCGACCGCGCGGCCTGCGGCGTCTTTCACTTCGATGTCAACCAGCGTCTCCGCCCCGGGTTCGAGCACCGCCTCGCGCGGCGTCGCCTTCACGCTCAGACGACGCGACGCCGGAGGGATGTCCAGATTGATCTCGCCCGTAGCGTAGGCCGGACGCTTCGGCACATTCGTCAACTCGACGCCCGCGTCGTCCACGCGCGTCGCCGCGCCGACGAGATCGACCTGCACGTTGACGTTCGGCGTCATCGCCTCTTCGAGCGGGATGCGCAGCGTGTGAGAACTCTCGTTCATCGTGAAGCGTTCGGTGCGGAGCAGGCCGGAACGCCTGAGCGTCAGGACGCCCTCCGCAGGAGCGAACGGCGACTGCACGAGAATCTCCGCCGTCTCCCCGCCCGCATAACTCTTCCGGTCGGGGATGAGTTCGACACGCTCCTGCGCGACCTCGCGTTGCGGCGGCGTCTTTCCGCCCGCGACCCACAGAGACAACTCGCTTTCGTTCACACGCTCGCGCTCGTCGCGCACGCGCGCCGTCAGGCGATACATGCCGCCTTCCTTCGCCTGAAAACGCACGCGCACACCTTCCGCGCCGCTCTTGACGTTTTGCTCCTGCGCGTCCTGTTCACGCTGCTGCCAGGAGCCTTGCACGTAAACGTATTCGAGTCTGACGAGTCGCAGATTCACGTCGCGGTTCGGGAGCGCGCGACCGTCCAGGTCTGTGACGATGGTTGTGATGTCGAAGGCTTCGCCCTTCTGTACGAACGTTCGCGCCGGGCGCAACCCGACGTAAACGTCCGCCGGATGCACGAGCAGCGTCGTCGTCGCGGCGAACGTCTGCCGGTTGACATCCTGCACGCGCGCTTGAGCGGTGACGCTCGACGGGCGCGCCGGTTGCACCCCTTCAAAATCGATCCGCAGCGTGTGCTTGCCGTCGGCGTCCGTGCGCCCTTTGAAGAATTGCGAGTTCCAGCCGCCCTGATCCGCGTGGCTTCGCCACCACGGATAAAACGTCCCGAAGGTATAGTCGTCGCGTCCCGGCGGCGTGTAGCTTGTCGGACGTGACGAAACAGTCCAGTTGACTTCCGTGTCGGGCAGGCCGCCGCCGGCGAAATAGGCGGCGGTGGTCGTCGCCGTCGCGTGTGAACCGACGAAGTGCGGGGCTTCCGAAGCGCGCGCCGTGATCTCGAATTCGGGGCGGCGAAATTCCTGCACCTGAAACTGGTGTACGTGGCCGGTTCCCTGTTCCGCGAGTTCGAAGGAGAGGTTCGTGCCGCCGAGATTCATCGTCGCGGGGAGTTGCAATTTGAGGTTGAATCCGGCGAGGGCATTCAGTTTCACGCTGCCCTTCGTGATCTCGTTGCCCTGCGCGTCTTTCAAGACGTAGTTGGCGAGTTCGCCCGCCGCCGCCGCGAACATCTCCGTGTCGCCGGTCGCGGTAAGGTTAACTTTGCGAATCCACCCTTTGACGTTGACCTCTTCGCCGGGGCGGTACAACTTGCGGTCGTCGAAGACGTACCAGCGCAACGTCTCGCTCGAATCGTAGCGACGCCAACCCGTCTCCCTGTTGTTGTAATAGCCCGCGTGGTAGTGCTGCGGCAGGATCGCAACGTCGTCGCCGCGCCGCGCGACGAGCAGCGCGGGCTGTGGCTCATTTTTACCGGGCGCTGTTTTGAATGGAAAATGCACAAGCCCGCCCGCCCCGGTTGTGCCCGCAAGTCCTTCCGGAGAGACGCTCACCTCAACGCCCGCCAGAGGCTTTCCGTCCGCGAGCGAGTTAGCCCACGCGACGAGTTCGCGTTTGTCCGCGAAAGCGTCCAACCCGATGTCCGTTGACTGCACCCACGCTTCGACCAGGTTCTGCTGATAGTTATACGTATTCGCCGAAGGGTTCTTGTCCGCAGAGTTCCCTGCGGGTTCGACGCGTAAGAAAACTTGCCCGTAGCCGTTCGTCAGTGCGGGCGAGAGATCTATCGAGGTCTCGGCGAGTTCGTCCGCAGAGGCTTTGACTTCGATCACCTCGTTGAAGACCAGTTTTCCCGGCGGCGTCTGCACCTGATGACGCCGCATGCGCGCCCCCTGATAGCTGCGATACTGCGACCAGTCGGCGGGCGTGACTTTGTAGAGCGTGACCTTGAGCTTCGGGTAGTTGATGCTGTAGACGTTGAAGGCGCGCCTGCCCGCAGGGTCGAGCACGGCGAAGCCCTGTCCGGTGGTGAAGAGACGCGGCGCGGCGGTGGTGACTTTGAAGGTGAAGACGTTTTCGCCCGTGAGCGTCTGTTTGAAATTATCCGAGATGGCGCGGTCGAGCGTGACGGTGTAGGTCGTGTTGCTGCGCTTCGCGCCTTCGATGAAGATCGAGTTGTAGCGGACGCCGACCTTCGCGCCCGGAATGTCGGGCTTGACCGTGACTTGCGCCGCGCTGAATCTCAACTCGTCGAGTTGGTTGTTGAACGTGAGGCGCAAGTCGTCGAAGGGCGAGCATCTCTGCTGGTAGCCGCAAGCCGTTTCGATGACGCGCAACGCGCCGTAAGTCCTGAAGGTGAAGCTCTGCTCTTTGACGGTCGTGCGCGGGCCTTCGGCGGAGGGCGTGCCGGGCGGGACGACGATTTTGATATTGGCGTCGGGGGGGAGGGCGTCTTTCGTGGCCCCGCTTACGCCCACTGCGCGGAAGGCAAGCCAGCGTCCCGCCTGCGCCTGTTTGATGAAATAACTGACGGACGGATCGGCGGCGATCTCCTCCTGCGTCGCGAGGCGCAGGCTCGTGCCGGCGGCGGCGGGTTGCAGTTTGAGACGTTCGAGCACGCGTGCGGCATCAATGTTCTGGTCGAACTCAATGAACATCAGGGCGTCGCGCGGTTGGTTCTCGGTCTGCGGGTGTATAAGTTTCAGCGTCGGCGGCGGTGTGGCGAAATTAAACGTTTTAGTTTCGGCGAGCGCGTTGCCGAGCGCGGACTTCGTACCGGCGGGAACGGTGACGGTGTAATTGGTCGCCATCGGCAGCCTGCCGCCTTCGACGCGCGGTTGGAAGGCGAGTGTCTGCGCGCCGAGCCAACGCCACACACCTTCCGGTTGCGGCGTCATCTTGACGGGGACGCTCGCCGCCGTCTCCTCCTGCGATGAGACCGCGACCATCGCTTGCGAAAACGTAATGCTGAACGCGGGAGCCAGCGCGACTTCACCTTCCGGCGCGAAGCGCAAGACTTCGAGCGGAGCGCGCGTGTGCGACGGTGCGGGCGGAGCGTTGGGCGCGGGCGGGGCGAAAGCGGCCTGAATAATTTCTCCGGCGCGCGGCGGCGGCAACGAACGCTCGCGTAGTTTGAAATCCTGCGTGTCGTTCGCCTCCGGCGCGAGCGCTGGCAAACGGTCCAGCAACTTTTTAGTTTCCGCCGCGGACAAAACTTCTGCGGGCGCGAGCGTTTCGGGCGCGGGGCGCTCGACCTCTTCCCTGCCCTCACTCAGGCGGAAACGGAGTCCGTTTTGCGTCACGCTTTGCGTCGGCTCCTGCCCGCCGCGCTCCGTGGCGGCGACAACGCCTGCGTGCGGCGGTGCGAGTAGCGTGAAAATGATCGTCAATGCCGACAGGCGTGTGGCCGCGTGCTTGATTTTCATGCGAGTTGATTGCCTTTGTTTGCTCTGTTAATTCGGTCGTCGCGTGCGATTGGGAGCAACCGATGAACGCGCGGACGGTAGGCTTCTTGCGCGGCGTACGGCTCACTGCGCCGACGCTCTGCCCGCTGTAGGACGCTACTCGAAGACCTTCGGTATCAAGACGGTCGGGCGACTCTCATCATAACCTACAATAACGTTGCGCGTGCTCGATGCGAAATCATTGGACACGCTTGAGGCGGGTTCGTGACGGCTCGTAGCCTTGCCTACAGTTATGAGCGACTCCCGCATGATTTTTTCGGTTACGTTCCGCGCTTCGCTCCCGACCTTCGCCAGGCGCAACAACTTTGTAAACCGGGCGCTAACGCGCAACCGTCGTTCTTCAAAATTTTATCGCTCCCGGCTCGCGTACGTTTTGACAAATCTTCGTTTGAGACGTAGTTGGTCTATCAATTACCTACCCCTCCCCCTAAAATTATCATAGACACAATAGGATTTCTCACCTAAAATGCCCTTCCATGAAGCCTCAGCCCTTTTCCATCAGTCCGAACCCCAATCTACTCTATTTAACACCTGCTTTGAGCGTAACACTTGAAAAGGTGCGCTTCGTCTTAGATTCGCGGCAAGGATTGACAGCCATTTTGGGAGATGTCGGGTTAGGTAAGTCAACCGTGGTGCGTTATCTGTTCAACGAATATGATTCTCGTGAGGACGTGGCCGCCACGCTGATCGCCAGCCCTAACTTCCCTTCCGAGTTCGCGTTTCTCAAGAAAATCTGCGCCGATTTCGGGCTTCCGGCGCGCCGCTCGATGGTTGATCAGGAGAACACCCTGCGGGATTTCCTTCTAAATCTCTATGCGGAAGATAAATTGTGCGTAGTTTTCATTGACGAGGCGCAGAGGCTGCCCGGTCGCCAATTAGAACTGGTGCGAACGCTTCTGAATTTTGAGACGGACGATACAAAGTTAATCCAGGTCGTTTTGTCGGCGCAGTTGGAACTCAGGCAAAAGCTGATGGATTCGACTAAAAAGGCACTGAGGAGCCGTATTTTTGCCCCGTCAATGCTGGCCGCCCTCTCGCCCACCGAGACAGCCGAGATGATCGGTTTCAGATGTAAACAAGCGCGTGTGCCTAACCCGTTCACATCTGAAGCGGTGCAGCGTATTTACACGCTTTCCGCAGGTGTGCCCCGCGAGATTCTAAAGGTCGCCGCAGTAGCCTGGAGGTTTAGCGATAACGGCAAAGTAGAGGCCGAATTAATAGATGAGGCCGCAGGCGAAGCGCTTCTGACACCGGAGCAGTTAAATGGCGAGTGAGCGTTGGTTGAAAAAGGCTGAGACAACGCCTGTCAAGAACGTCAGCCAATCAGACGTGCGGCGTATTCAGCAGGAAAAGCAGGCGCGTCTGGCGGCTGTGGAAGAGCAACCTAGCGTCCCGGAGAACACTGACACCAGCTTGGGTGGTCTTAGACCACCTAAGACCACCCAAGCAGTAGAATCCCCCGCCCCGATGCGCGATTTTAATAAACGCGCGAATAGTTTAGACCGAGATGTCCTGCCCGCAGGCTTATTCCCGGGCTCCAGCAAGAAACTTTACGACGCCCTATATCTGCGCACGCGCGGCGCAGTCGTACCCGTCAAAAGCGTGCAGGCAACCCGGCGTGAGTTGAGCAAGTGGTCAGGGATTAAAAATATCAAAACTATAGCTTCACACCTTAGACACCTCACTACCGTGGGTTTAATCATACACGGCTGGGACCGGGGCAGTACCGGGGGTTCGACATACGAGGTAAGATTACCTGAAGAAATAAGCGCGCTCGGGTGGTCTAAGGTGGTCTTAGACCACCTTAGACCACCCGAGGTGGTCTTAGACCAAATATCGGTCCTACCCTTAGACCAAAAATTGGTCTTAGGTGGTCTAAGTCAAACCGTTGATTCTTCTACCACTTCCAGCGATGTTAAGACTTCTTTTAAAACTAAAGAAGAAAATACTGATGATGACGCTCACGCGCGCCGTCTGGCCGACAAACTGGTCAAGGCCGAGAGGGAGCTAACGGGCAAGGTGTCTACGAACGGTGAGCGTTGGGACGAACTGGCCGAACTGCTGGTGACGGAACTGCGCATCGCCGCCGGACGCACCACGGTCTCCAACGTGCCGGCTTTCCTCACCGAACACCTCCGCCGCAGACTCTGGAAAGTAGATAAGCAGCGCGCCGCCGAGATTGCCGTCGAGTCGGAAGGCGAGGCCAGCCCCCCCGCTTTGAGCGAGCAGGAAAAGCGCTCATGCCCGGACTGCGCGGGCACGAACTTCTGGTACCCGCAAGGGCCGGACAAGGGCGTAGCCAAGTGCCGGCATGCCAAACTCATCCCTACGGCCACAGAGGAGCAGTAAGGGGCATCTGCGGCCACGACTGCGACCTCTGCTGCCCCACTCGCGTCTTATACACACAGCCTCCTGTCACGTTTCTGTAAATCTTCAGAAATCTTACCAAAGGAGCAATAGCCGGAATGAGAAGAGGGAAGGTAATTAAACTCTGTATTATCAACAGCTTGTGAAGATTATGGGTAGTCCTTTATCTTCAGATATTTCACTAAACAGAGGCGGGTTTTGATGCTATTTGCAATATTTTACCGAAAGAGACTGCTTTATAGCCGCAATTTTGTCACGCCCCTTTGCTCCTTGCGCCGCTGAATCCTGCTTAATACAGCCATAATCGGCTCGCTCGCTTTCAATAATTCTTCAATTTCCTCATCCAGCACATCCTCACGCCGTATGTCGCGGAAGGCAAAACCAAGTTGCTTGATCTGCTCCCAGAACAGATGGGTCGGGTCATAAGGGTCGAAATCTTCCAAATCCTCAAATCCTTCAACAGGGAACTCGTCGTCACGGGTCGCAGCATCAGGCTGTTTCAGCAATTCATTCACGCGCTGGCGCAACTGCGCGCCGGAGGCTTTAGTTTGCAGGTGCGTTAAGAGCAGATCAGAGCGTGTATGGTGGGCTTGTCTGGGAGTGGCCTTGAGTCTCTCGGCAGTGATTCTGGCGAGTTGTTCGGCCTCAAAGAGATTGATCTCTCCCGACGCTAGCACTTCAGTCACATCGACAGGGAACTCCAGCAGACGCAAATAGTGGTCAACAAAACTCGCAACGGAGATATGCGAAGATGTTTCACGCTCAAGGATGTCTTCGAGCCGCGCAGCCACGTTGAGCAGCTCCTCACGCTTCCATTTGCCGGGGCGGCCACGCTTCGTGTCTGTCGCCGGATAGCGCTGGGCATGACGGGCTGCGCGGAGCAGTTGCATCAACTCTTTGTCTCTTTGAGGGATGATCTCGGGCAGTGCCGAACGCAGATGCTCGATGATCGAACGGATAGACTGCGGCGAGGCGAGCAGATCAGCTTTGCGTTGTCGGCGTCTTGTGGCTCTCAATGTCTGATCATGGCGCCAAAGGGGAATGATGTTACACGAAGGCAAGATATTACACTTAGAATAAGTAATATTCTATTGATTTTAATGCTTGGATACACAAACACATCAGTTGTGTATCCATCGAAGTGTGTTATAAAGAAGCAGATTTTATGGACTGGCGAAGTCGGGAAAGAGTTTTTTATGCGGGAAGAAGGATTGAGACGGGCGATTAAGCTGAGACTGTTGGGATTGGTGTTGGCGCTCGCGCTGACTTGGTATGCGCTGAACCCCGCGCCTGGCCCCGTGCGGACGGAGAGGCGGGAGGCAGACCGGCACGATGAGGGTCGGCATGAGGCGAACATCGCTTTTGAGTCGAATTATCACACGGCACGGCTAGAGGTCGGAGTTAGTGCGCGGTCCGTCAAACCATCGTCACGCACGGAGGGGAGTGTGGATGGTCTCGAATGGCCGGAGATTATCGACACGGTTTAGAACCGGGGAAATATGGAGATACCTTCTGAGACAACTGCCCTCCAAACTCTTGAGACCGATTTTCAAGTTGCGCTGCGGGAAGCGGTCTCGCTCTGGGCGGCGACGACGACGGGCGAGAGCGAGCGCCGTCAGGATTTACTGAGGGACAAGCGGCGCATCGTCCTCTCATTCTTCCGGCATGTCGGAAAACTGCCGGGTGAGGTCGAGCCGTCGGATGTGCAAGCTTGGTTGAGAGACTTGGAAATGCGGGGTGTGAAGTCGGGAACGACCTACCAACACGCGTGCCTGCTCTCGTCTTTCTATTCTTGGGCGCTGAAGGATGCGGAGGTGGGGCAGCACGTACGCCGTAACCCGGCGAGGCTGGCTCGCCCACGTGCGCCGAAGCCGTACCAGACCGAGAGCGTCAAGGCGTTGTCGGATGAGGAGGTGGGGGCGCTCGTCGCAGCGGTACGAAGCCGTGCGCAGGCTGGTGATCTTGTGGGGAAGAGAGACTATGCGCTGCTGCTGTTGTACCTGACGACGGGACTGCGCAGGCAGGAGGCGATCAGCCTGCGTGGAAAGGACGTACACCCAGGCGAGACGCTGGTGCTGGAATACAGAGGCAAGGGCGGTGACTACCGGAGCAGGGAAGTCAGGGAGCCGCAGGTCAAAGAGGCGTTGCTGGATTACCTCAAGGCTGCCGACAGGATGCACGCGTTGAAGACGGATGCGCCGCTGTGGACAAGGCACGACCGGGCGGGGAAGCCGGGAGAGGCTTTATCGTCTCACTGCTTCGTGAAGAATCTGAAGAAGTACGCAAGAGAGGCCGGCGTCGAAGGCTTCCACCTCCACCGTACACGCCATACATTCGCCAGGATCGTCTCGGAGGTCACCGGAGACATTACGGCCACGCAGAACGCGCTCGATCACCAGAGCCGTTCAACCACGCGCGTGTACGTGCAGCGGATTTCCGTGAAGCGGGACCTTTATAGTAATGAGATTTCAACAAGGTGGAAGACTGACTTGTGACACGCGAGGGCGTTTTCCCGGAACTGGCCTTAATCCTCATCGCCGAAACCGCCATCACGAATGCCTCGACAGTTCACTGAGAGTCATTAACCAAGACCCGTACAACATTCGGATCATGGTCAACGGCTTCATGAACTCTACCGAGTAGCGCTTGAGGTTCGGTCAGCCGTAAGGGTCAGGATAGAGAGGAACAAAAGGAGGCTGTATGAGACGATGCTCATACGGCCTCTTTATCTTACGTAGCATGAAGGCCATACCCCGAGACTTCAGAGAGTTTGAAATCAGATTCACATATTCATCTTCAGAAACATCAAGGCCTCTGCAAATTCCTGATGAAAGATGCCCGTGACTTACGTATTGACATTCTATACGTGAGGCTTTATCTTCATACAGAATCTCTATAGGAGGAGGCCGTGAGACCTAAACAAACGAACCTTCTTCAGGGCACGCTCGATCTGTTGATCCTGAAGACGCTCTCGCTGGGTGAGATGCACGGGCTGGGCATCTCGCGCCGCATCGGGCAACTCACGGAAGGCACTTTTCATGTCAAGCCCGGCTCTCTTTTCCCGGCGCTGCACCGGATGGAGCAGTCCGGATGGCTCACTTCCTGCTGGGGCGAATCGGAGGCCAACCGGCGGGCGAAGTATTACCGGCTCAGCCGCGCCGGGCAAAAACAGCTTGAGGCGGAAACACGCGAGTGGGGCCGCATTTCGCTGACCATCGCACAAGCCTTGCAAGCTACTTGAAGGTGCCCATGCCACTACTGCGATATTTCTCCTCATGCTGGAGAAGTCTGTTCCAAAAGTCACGGTTGGATGAAGACCTTGACGAAGAACTGCAAGCCTTCGTGGAGTTGCTGGTCGAGGAAAAGATCAGGCAGGGAGCCAGCCCTGCGGAGGCGCGTCGCTCGGCGTTGATCGAATTGGGCGGCGTCGAGCAGGTCAAAGAGCGTGTGCGGGACGCGAGACTGGGAGCCGCGATGGAAAGCATATTACAGGACTTGCGCTACGCCGTGCGCGTCTTAGCCAAGAGCCCGGGCTTCACGTCCGCCGCCGTGCTCACGCTGGCGCTCGGCATCGGAGCCAACACCGCAATTTTCAGCGTGGTCAACGCGGTGCTCTTGCGCCCGCTGCCTTACGCGGAAGCCGACCGGCTGGTCGCGCCGATGGGTGAGAAACATAGCCCCGCCGCGCACACGGTCGTCTCTCATCCGGATTTTTTGGACTGGCGGGACCAGACGCAGATGCTGGAAAACGTCGCTGCTTACACGCGTTCGAGCATGCTGTTGCGACTGGACGACGCCGAGCCCGAACTCATCTACGGCGCAAACGTCTCCGCCGACCTCTTCCCGCTGTTACGCATCCGGCCTGCTCTGGGTCGCGCCTTCACGCGTGACGAGGATCAACCAACGAGCGAGCCCGTCATCCTGATCAGCCACGGCGTGTGGCAACGGCGTTTCAACTCGGACCCTAATATCATCGGTCGGCAACTCAAACGCGGCGGCTCGGGCGCGGGCGCGATCATCGTCGGGGTGCTGCCCGAGGGCTTCCGTTTCCCGGTGCAGGAAAGCCGTACGGATTACTTGCGGCCACTCGCTCCGGCGCTCGGCGAATGGGCACAGCGGCGCGGCGCTTACTCTTTGCGCGTGCTGGCGCGGCTTAAGCAGGGCGTGACAGCGCAACAGGCCGAAAGCGAGATGCGCGCAATCGGTCAACGGCTTGAGCAGCAGTACCCGGACGAAGGCTTTCGCCTGGGTTCGCGCTTCGTCTCACTCTACGAAGCGGTTGTGGGCGACGTGCGTGCGTCACTGCTCGTGCTGCTCGGCGCGGTCGGCCTCGTACTCTTGATCGCTTGCGCGAACGTGGCGAACCTCCTGCTCGCGCGCGCGGCGGCACGCCACAGGGAGTTGGCAATCCGCGCGGCGCTCGGCGCAAGCCGATGGCGCGTCGCACGCCAATTGTTGACCGAGAGTTTGTTGCTCTCGCTCGCGGGCGGTGGGCTGGGGCTGCTTCTCTCGCTGTGGGGACTCGATCTGCTCGTCGCCGACAGCGCGTTCAACCTGCCACGCCTCAAGGATGTGAGCCCGGATACGAACGTGCTCGCGTTCACGTTCGGCGTCTCGGTGTTGACCGGGATCATCTTCGGCCTCGCGCCGGCACTTCTGGCGGTGCGCGTTGATCTGTATGAAGCGCTTAAAGAGGGCGGGCGCGGCTCGACTGCCGGGGCGGCGCGCAGCCGTGTGCGCGGACTGCTGGTCGTCTCGGAGGTGGCGCTCTCGCTCGTGCTTTTGGTGGGCGCAGGGCTGCTCGTCAAAAGCTTCGCGCGCCTGCGCGGCGTCAACCCCGGCTTCGACGCGCAAAACGTCTTAACGACCGGACTCTCGCTCTCGAAAGTAAAGTATCCGGAGGCGGAACAGCGGCGCGAGTTGTTCGCGCAACTCGTCGAGCGGCTGCGCGCCGTGCCCGGCGTAGAGTCCGCAGCCGTCGTGTATCCGGTGCCGTTTAGCGGTACGACCACCTCCAACACATTCCTCATCCACGGACGCCCCGCGCCTGCGCCCGCCGAGAAACCTGCGGCCAACTATCGCGCGATCAGTCCAGACTACTTTAGCGTGCTGCGCGTCGGACTCATGAGCGGGCGCGCATTCACGGAACAAGACAGGCCGACTTCGCCACGGGTCGTCATCGTCAACGAGACGCTCGCGCGCCGTTTCTTCCGCGGTCAAGACCCGCTGGGACAGCGCATCTCGATTGAGCGGGCAAGCGGCCAATCGGCGGTGCAAGACATGAGCGAGATCGTCGGCGTGGTGAGCGACGTGCGCCACGCGGGGCTTGACGAAGAGGCAGGCGCGGAGGTCTACGTGCCTTTTACGCAGGCACCCGAAGGCTACATGGATGTGGTCGTGCGCACGACGGCGGCTAATCCTGCGGGCATGAGTGCGAGCCTCCGCGACGTGATCAGGACTGCCGACCGCGAGCAGTACGTGCCCGCCATTCAAACGATGACGGAGTTGATCGCGGAGTCGGTGGCCGCCCGCCGCATCAACGCGCTGCTCACGTCTCTGTTCGCAGGCGTTGCCCTACTGCTCGCATCAATCGGCATCTTCGGCGTGATGGCATACACCGTCGCGCAACGCAGGCACGAGATCGGCGTCCGGATGGCACTCGGCGCGCAGGCAGGCGACGTGCTGCGTTTGGTGCTGGGGCAGGGTTTGCGGCTGGTCCTGCTGGGCGTCGCGGTGGGTCTGGCGGCTTCACTCGCGCTCACGCGTGTGCTCGCCGGGATGCTCTACGGAGTTACACCGACCGACCCTGCGACATTCGCCGTCGTCGCATTGTTGCTGATCCTCGTCGCTCTCGCCGCCTGCTACGTTCCGGCGCGGCGAGCGACGAAAGTAGACCCGTTGATCGCACTCAGGTACGATTAGCCGCTCTCTGCTTCCGACACGCAGATGAATTCTCTTTTCATCACGACGAAACATCTCTGAAGAGAGAAAAGGGATTTACTCTTTCATGCAGGAAAGTCTCCCACCTTTCCTCAAGCACCTTTGCGGCATCGGGGTAAATAGTAATTCCTGATATTTGCGTGTTCCAGTTCACCTTCGACAGCAAACCTTCGTTCAGCCACTCGCGGGGAAAGATGGATTCCGTCTCGGGGTTCAACAGCATCTCCCAACGAACCTTCAGGTACATGGTCGTCTTGCCTTGCCCGGCTTTCTCCGGTCTCCAGTGAATCTCTTCATACGGTACGGAGTCGGCGTAACCCGCGCCGACGATGCCTCTCGGCTCCTCTCCCTGTCGTAAGAGAAAAACCCTGTCGCCTTTGGCGATTGATCTGTTATTCCCACAACTCCAATCAATGAGGTTGAATCCATTCCGCGTGATTTCGCTAATTTGTTGCGCGAGGTCTGTCCACCGCCACCTCTTCGGACTCCAGGTTAGTAGATATGAGCTCATGGCGGTAGATGCTGATTATCGTATCGGTCGGCTTAAATGATGGCCGCGTCGGGACTGGGCGATGTGCAGGACCGCCCCGATCCCTGCCCCGAGGCACAGCCCGTACACGGCTCCCCACAGCAGCATCCCCATGCCCCCGCGAATTGTCTCGTTAAGCGCCGAGCCGAGAAAATACCCGAGAGAGTTTGTTACGAACAGCACACCCGATAAGTACAGTGCGGAGCGCACCACGCCGAATCCGGCGGCGAAGACTAAGCCCATCAGAAGAGACCCCGCGAGCGAGCCAACCCACTCGCCCGCGACGCCACGCAAAACGAAATATGCTCCGACCCAGCCAGCCGCGTAGGCGACGAAAGCCGAACCGAAGAGCAGGTAGAACCTCGGCAGCCGCCAGGTGCCGACAACCAGCGAGCCGAGGACTCCGCCTCCCAACAAGATGAAAAGAGCAGTCCAGGTAAGGTAAGCACCGAACAAACCGAGTTGCGTGTACATCCACCTTTCGGCGAAGGCGACCGTGGCGAACACACACAGACTCACGAGACAGAAGCCAAGTCCGCCTGTCAGGAGAGAACGCCTGAGGGATGGGACGACATCGGAACGCCTCGCCCCGCCGCCCGCAGCCGCGCGATCATTACCCGATTCAGAATTGTTCATTCTCACAGACGACCTCCCGCAACGTGTAGCGAGAACGTGCCGAACGCTCTCCAAGTAGTTATCACCGAAACGCAACGTAATCTCAATCCGACTACAACCCACGTGCGCGCCGGTTAAAGTATTCCACACCGACTTTGCTCGTCATACGTGCAGGGAATCAGTGTTGAAGGCTTCCGCCTACACCCGACAATATCTACACAACTACTGCCCGACTCTCGCACAGCTTACACGACGGACTATCAATCTGTCGCAGACCCGTTTCGACTCGTGAAAAAACAGAAGGAGATGGCGATGAAGAGAAACTGTTCCCCTAATCTCGGACATCAGTTCCGAGCGGCGGTAGCCGTAACGGCACTACTCGGTTTGGCGTGGTGGCTCGCTTCCCATCCGGGCCTCACGTTAGTTAGCGCGGTCAGCCCGACGTTCCGGGAGAGCATCCCAAACAATCACCCCATGCGGAACCCGGGCGGGAAGGCGGCGACGTTCAGCACACAGGGCTTCGTCGCTCTCACCGGCGAGTATTTTCAGGCACAGGGCACGAATGGCCGGAGCTGCGCGTCGTGCCATATTCCGGAGGAGGCCTGGAGCATCAACCCCGGCACGCTGCAACACCTCTTTGACGAAACGGAAGGCACTCATCCCGTCTTCAACCTGCTCGATGCCAACAACCCGAACATGGATGTTTCCACGCCCGAGGCGCGCCTCAAGGCGTACAGCATGCTCTTGACACGCGGCGTATTCCGCAGGGGCGGCGTCCCCCGTGCGAACTCCGAATGGGAACTGATCGCCGTAGATGACCCGCACGGTTACGCGAGCCTCACACGGCTTGTACACTGGCGGCGCGCCATGCCGACGATCAACTTCGCCCTGGGCAGCGCGACGATCAACTGGGACGGGGGCAACAGCGTCGGCACCGACGTGCATGCCGGGCTTATCAATCAAGCCACACGCAACGTGACGGGCGGGCAGCAGGGCACGCCAGCCCCTCCTGAGGTCATCGCCGACATCGTCAGTTTTGAAGAGTCGCTTTTTACCGCGCAACTCATCGTGCCGGGCGTTGGCCGTCTCGACTCCGACGGCGCGCGCGGCGGTGCCGAGGCGTTGTCGGTCATGCCGAAGGTCGCGGGGCGGTTCGATCTCTTCGACGCATGGGCCGGAGATGAAAACCCTAGGCGCGCGCAGATCGCGCGCGGTCAGGAGTTGTTCAACAACACCAACGCGGGCGGACGCAGTTGTAGCTCCTGTCATAACTCTGCGAACAACGGCACGAACATCAACAACCTCCTGTTCGACATACGCACTGCCTCGGCGGAGGCGCGCACCCCGGACCTGCCCCTCTACACCTTCCGCAACCGAACGACGGGCGCGACCCGCCAGTTGACAGACGCGGGCTGGGGCAACATCACCGGACTCTGGAATGACCTTGGCCGCTTCAAGACGCCGACGATACGCGCGCTGGCCGCGCGCGCGCCGTACTTCCACAACGGCACCGCCGCGACGCTCGGGGACGTAGTCCGCCACTACGAAATTCACTTCGGCTTCGTTTTCACGGACGAAGAAAGAGCCGACCTGGTGGCCTTCTTGAACGCGCTCTAATTATAAGTAACCCAAGTTGCTAGTTGTGGCTTGATAGCTCTTTGAACAAAAGAATGTCCCCTCCTAAGATTTTGTTGCGACACAAAAGTCTCAAGGAGAGGACATGATGTACGACCGTACCCTGGCAATATACTGTTTCGTTGACGAT
>DATHBB010000012.1:0-21306 GCA_035296385.1 Pyrinomonadaceae bacterium
GCTTCCTGTATGTCCATCGAAGTGACCGAGCCGTAGAGCATGCCGTGTTCGCCGACCTTGCGCTCGAAGTTCAGGCGCAGGGCGGTCATCTGCCCGGCCTGCGCTTCCGCACCGGCGCGCTCCGTCGCTTCTTTACGCAAGAGCGCGGCGCGCTCCTGTTCGATCTGCTTGACGTTTGAAGCCGTCGCCTGCACGGCGAGTTTGCGCGGCAACAGGTAGTTGCGCGCGTAGCCCGCGCGGACTTTGACGATCTCGCCGCGCGCTCCCAGGTGATCAATATCTTCACGCAAGAGGACTTGTGTGTTTGCCATAATTTCTGAGTCCCTCCTTTTTACGAGTCTGCGGCGTAGGGTAAGAGCGCGATGTTGCGCGCGCGTTTGATGGCTTCGGCCAGCATGCGCTGATGCGGCGCGCACGATCCCGAAATGCGGCGCGGCAAAACTTTGCTGCGCTCCGGAATGTAGTTCGTCAACAGCTTCACGTCCTTGAAATCGATGATGTCAACTTTATCCAGACAGAAGCGACAGACTTTGCGGCGGCGAAAACGCCCGCGCGCGCCGCCACCGCCGCCGCGACCGCCCATGCCGCCACCGCCGCCGAAGCGTCCGCCACGATCATCGTCATTTCCGAAATCACGTTCACGATCACGATCAAAATTTCTCGACATAATTTTCCTCTCTCAAACTTTTCCGTCCACAACCGCGAAGCGCGATCTTCGAGCGAGTTATCGGTAACTCGCCGGCGCGCGTCTCGGTCGCGAAAAATTCACGCCCGCTCTTAATGAGCGGCGGCGCGACAAAGTAGCGACGGCGCTTATTCCTCGCCTTCCTCTTCGTCCGCGTCAACTGCAACTGCAACGGCAGTCGCCGTCGCTGTTGCCGCGCCGCCACCGCCGCCGCCGTGACCGCGCCCCGTGCCCTTCTCCGGACGCTTCGCCGCCTTGCGCGCGCGTCGCTCTTTGAACTTATCCGCGCGCCGACGGTCTTCGTCCACGCGCACGGTGAGATAGCGCATCACTTGATCGCTGACGCGCATGCGGCGTTCGAGTTCGGCGATCTCGCCGCCCGTGCCCTCTATCTCGAACAGCATAAACTGGCCTTCGGTGTTGCGCCCGATCCTGTAGGCCAACTGCCGACGCCCCATGCTCTCGGATTTGGTGATCGAGCCGCCCTGATCCGTGACGATTTTTTGCAGGTTTTCGACGAGGCGGGTCGAGTCTTCTTCGCCCGTCGCCGGGTCTATGATGAAGACCACTTCGTAAATTCTCTTCTCAGCCAAAATTCATCCTCCTTATGGATGTCTAGCCTCGGCCTTGTGGCGGAAGCAAGAAGGAAAAGAACTTAAAAGCAGTGACAAGTGACAGGTGACAGGTGACAAGTTAAAGACAATGCTTTTGTTTTAACTTGTCACCTGTCACCTGTCACTTGTCACTGTTGTAAGTTGCCATCGCTTTGTCAATGCCGTCGCGAAGGACGGCGCGGATCGCTTCGGCGCTCCGCTCTAAAACTTTTTCCAACTCGGCGCGCGCGCTTTGGGGGAAGCGTTCGAGCACGTATCGCTTGGCGTCTGCGAGCGGGTGAGCGGGTTGAATTCCGATGCGCAGGCGCATGAATTCGTCCGTGCCCGTTTGCGCGATGATGCTCTTCAAACCGTTGTGGCCGCCGCTCGAACCGCGCGGCCTGAGTCTGAGCGTGCCGAACGGCAACGCGAGATCGTCGCCGATGACGATCAAACTTTTAGTCGCTTTCAACTCGCGCTTGGAGAGCAGGCACCCGACCGACTCGCCGCTCAAATTCATGTAAGTCTGCGGCTTGACGAGTTCGACGGGCGTGTTTTCAATCTCGGCGCGTCCGACCAGCGCGCGACACTCCACGCGTTTCACCTCGCGCCCCGCCTCGCGCGCCAGCAAATCAACGACCATGAAGCCGAGATTGTGGCGCGTCAATTCGTATTGCGCGCCCGGATTGCCCAGCCCGACGATCAGCATGAGAAAACAGGTTAAAGGGGAAGGGGTAAAGGGTAAAGGACCCAAACCGGAGGCATCGGCATTTTACCTTTACCCCTTTCCCCTTCCCCTTTACCCCAAAGCCTTTTAGGCTTCCTCTTCGTCGTCCTTCTTGCCCTTGCCGATAACTTCCGGCTCCGCGCCTTCTTCGTCAGTCGCCACAGGAACTTCGACCGGCTCTTCGGCGATGATGCCGACGGTGGCAAGCACCGTGTCAGGCTCGTTCAGGATTTCGATATTGTCCGCCACCTGTAAATCGGAGACGTGCAGCACGTCGTGGACGCCGAGATTAGCGACATCGAGATCAATCGAGTCGGGGATGTCGCGCGGGCTGACACGGATGTTAATCTCACGCACCATCTGTTCGAGCACGCCGCCGCCTTCAGTCACGCCGATAGGCTCGCCCGTTAGGTGAAGCGGCACGGCGACCTCGATCTTCTGGCCGCGCACGAGGCGACGCAAATCCGCGTGCACCAGACGACCGCGCACGGGATCGATTTGCCGGTCGAGGAACATCACGTCGTGCCCGCCCTCGCCGTCTATGTCGAGCGTGAAGATGGTGTTGTGGCCGCTCTCCGTGCGCAAGATGGCCGCCAGTTCGGCGAGCGACGCGGAGGCGGAAACGGAGTCGCCCTCGCCGCCGTAAATCGTCAGAGGCACACGGCCTGCGGCGCGCACGCGGCGCGCGTCGTTTTTGCCGCGCCCCTCGCGGCGCGTCGCTTGAATCGTAAACTCTTTTCTCTCTGCCATAATTTCCAACTCGCTCTCTTAAAAGCTATCAGCATTCAGCTTTCAGCAGTCAGCCGAAAGCAGGATACAGTTGTTAGCAAACTTCTTGTTTGCTGAAAGCTGACGGCTGATAGCTGTCCGCTTGGTTTCAGTTTTTGCCCTTCACACGAAGAGCGAGGAAACGCTCGTTTCCTCGTGGATCGACTTGATCGCTTTCGCCAGCAGCGGCGCGATGCTCAGAACTTTAATATTCTCCAACTCGTTCTTGTGGCCGTTGAACGGAATCGTGTTGGTCGTCACGACCTGCTCGATGTCGGACTTCGCCAACTGCTCGCAGGCGTGGCCGGACAAAACGGCGTGAGTGAAACAGGCGTGGATGCTTTCAGCGCCCGCGCTCTTCAAAGCCTTCGCCACTTTCGTCAGCGAGCCGCCCGTGTCGCACATGTCGTCAACGACGAGACAGTTGCGACCGCGCACGTCGCCGACGACGTTCATCACTTCGGCTACGTTCGCCTTCTCGCGCCGCTTATCGCAGAGCGCGAGTTCGGCGTTCAGACGCTTGGCGTAAGCGCGCGCGCGTTCCGCGCCGCCCGTGTCGGGCGCCACCACGGTCAAATTCGGCATCGGGTTCTGTTGATAGTGGCCGATGAAGACGGGCGCGGCGTACAAGTGGTCAACCGGAATGTCAAAGAAGCCTTGAATCTGCGCGGCGTGCAAGTCCATCGTCAGGACGCGGTGCGCTCCGGCGGTCGCGATCAGATTCGAGACTAACTTGGCGGCAATCGGCACGCGCGGGCGATCCTTCTTGTCCGAACGCGCGTAGCCGTAATACGGAATCACAGCCGTCACGCGCTCCGCAGACGAACGGCGGAAGGCGTCGAGCATGACGAGCAGTTCCATCAAATTCGCGTCCGTCGGCGGGCACGTCGGCTGGACGATGAAGATGTCGCCGCCGCGCACGTTCTCGGTGATCTGAAAGTTGAACTCGCCGTCCGAGAAACGCCCGATGGTCGCCGCGCCCGGATCGCAACTCAGGTAGTTGCAAATCTCAAGCGTCAACGCGCGGTTCGCGTTGCCGGAAAAAACTTTGATGCCGCCGGTCGTACTCATAAGAAGACAGTGACGAGTGACAAGTGACGAGTGACAAGCAAGAACAAGTTTTTGGTTTTCAACTTGTCACCTGTCACTCGTCACTTGTCACTGCCTTAATGGCTGGGGCGGAAGGATTCGAACCTACGAATGCCGATTCCAAAGACCGGTGCCTTACCACTTGGCGACGCCCCAATTTCTCTCGCGCGCTCTCCTTCGGCGGAATCGCACGCTCATAAAAACTTGCCCGCGCCGAACGCTTCTGCGTATTCCCCCCGCGTGAGGGTCGTGCAGGCGAAGACTTGCCAGCCCGCTTCGATTGTCAAACTCGCTTGCGCTTGCGCTCGATGTTCCGCGCCGTCAAAGAGTCCGAAGACGCTCGCGCCGCTGCCCGCGAGCAATGCGCCGCTCGCGCCCGACGCCGTGAGCGCGTCGCGCGCCCTCTCGATTTCAGGATGGAGACGATAGACAACCCGCTCGAAATCGTTCGCCAGCGCCGCAGGGAGTGAACCCGAAATTTCGGCCTGCGTGCGCGAAACAGCGAGATTAACGGGCGAAATAGGCTTTGTCAAGGCGGGCGCGTCGAGCGCTTTGTAAGCCTCTGCGGTCGAAACTTTGACGTTCGGCGTGACTACCAGCAAATGCGCGTGGGGCGCGTCCGCAAGCGTATGTATGGACGTGCCGCGCCCCGTGCCGAGCGCCGTGCCGCCCGTCAGGAAGAAGGGCACGTCCGCGCCCAAGCCCGCACCTATTCGAGCGAGCGCCGGCCTGTCGGCGTCTATTTCCCAGAGGCGCGCGAGGCCGACGAGCGCGACCGCCGCGTTTGACGAACCGCCGCCCAGACCACCGCCCGACGGAATATTTTTACGCAGCGCGACGCGCGCGCCGCTCGTGACGCCGAAACGTTCGCGGAGAGCGACGGCGGCGCGATAGACGAGGTTCGTCTCGTCGCGCGGGATGTCGGCGGGCGCGTCGTCGCAGATGAGTTCAACTTGCTCGTGTCCGGCGCGCTCGAACGTGAGTTCGTCGTGCAGCGTTATGGTCTGGAAGACGGTTTGAATTTCGTGATAACCGTCGTCGCGTCGCCCGTGTACGCGCAGCGTGAGGTTGATCTTGGCGAATGAAGGGAGTGTGAATTTCGCGTCCGTCAAAATTTCACCAACATTCGACCGCGCAAAAGTTCAGGCGGCTGGCCTCTCGTAAAGTTGAGCGCCAGCCGCCTCAAATTTTGGGACACGCCTTCGCAGGCGGCGCTAGCGCGTGACGAAAACTTGCGTGAAAAAGACCCGACCGTCAGCCGCGCGCGCCACGCCGATGCCGGAATGCGTGAAACTGCGGCGCAGCATGTTCTCGCGATGCTTGGCCGAAACGAGCCAACGTTCGACGGCGAAGGCCGCCGGATCGTCATAGCCGGAATTATACGCGATGTTCTCGGCAATCGCGCTCCAGCCCGTGACGCCTTGCATGCTCGCGCGCATCACCACGTTCTGCCCCTGCGGGTCTGTATGAGCGAAAAAGTTGCGCGCGGACATGTTCTCCGAATGCAGGCGCGCCATGCGCGTCAACTCCGCATCCCAGACGAGCGACGATTCGCCGCGCGCGCGCCGCTGCGCGTTGATCAACTCGAAGGCGCGCTGCTCCATGCTCGTCGGCGCAACGCGAACAGTCGTCGTGCGTGCGCGCGTTGCGGCTGGTGCGTTAGTCATCGAAGTTGACACTAAGCGCGCAGTCGTCTCACGAAACTCGCCGTGCGTGGAAACATTGCCGCCGCCCGTCGTGGCTCCGATGAGCCGCGCGACGGGGCGCGTCGTCTTCGTCTGCGCTTCGGCGCTTCCGGCGAACAGGCCGGCTACGAAGAGACAGGCGATTGCGGGGAGCGCGAATCGTGCGTGGCTACGGCGCACACGCACACGTGTGCAGGGGAACAAATTTTTGCGCGTCATCGGGGGTACGACTCTCTTTTTTTCTTAAAGTTTGAAACCGAGAGGAGGGTTTAGCTCGTGGTCGGATCGAAAAAGGGGCAATCGATCAGACTAATGGCAGTGTAGCGTGCGACCCGTAGGCCGTCAATATGTCAAATTTACACGGTCTGATTACATCCGAGAAAGTAGCTGTAAGCCTAATATTGAAGGGTTTAAGGGGTCATAACTATCGTCCGAAGTAATTGGAGGCTTTAACTACTTTGACGTTGCAGTAATATCGAATCGCTTCAAAGTCACGATAGTTAACCGTCACGACGGTTGCTTTGCGGCGGCGTGCGCTGACGGCAATCAGAGCATCAAGCGCCATGCGCTGACTAGCTCCGGGCTTGAGCGGCGGCGATTTGCCGCCAGATGCTTTCTTGCGCTTTTGCATCAACCAGTAGAGTACCTTGCTTGCCATCAGCCAATCTGCGGAGTTGGGAACAATTAACCTGTCTTCCTTCTCATAAGCCCGCCGCGCCGCAACCCATCTATTCACTTCTGAATCGTCGTTCGCGCTTGCAATCAATTCTTGAATGACAACAGCGGAAAAAAGAAAACCGGAAGGGAAACCTTCCGGTTTATAGCTCTTGAAAATCGAAGTGTCGTAAGTAATTGGCGGCATTAGAAGGTCTATGCCTCTCCGTTATTATGGCTGTTCTTATAGGTTGCCTTCCACGCGCGCAACCCAAGTTCGTCGGCAGATGAAGTGATGCGGCGTGAACGCGATCTCTCAGTTCTCTCGGAGCGTGGGAGCGTCGCTTGTGCGAGTGAGCTTGCGGCAGTTCTTCCACTGCGACCGCTAACCTTGCGGGCGCTGCCGTTGGATTTTTTTGAAGTAGTCTTTCTCGCCGTCATTTACTCGATCCCCTTCCTACACTTATCACCGAAATAGTGCAGGACGCAAGAGTATTAGATGTGCGAAACGTTCGCGGCGGATATAAACCCGAATCGTGTAGTTTATTTGCTCGCGTCGCTGCCGATTTTGGCTTTGAGACGTGTGATGTCGGAGGCGTCGGTGGTGAGGCCGATGGCTTTGCGCCAGAAGGCGCGCGCCTGTTCGAGTTGGCCGCGTTTGTGGTGGAGGTCGCCGAGGTGTTCCTGAACGGTGGAGGAGCGCGTGTTGCGGCGCGCGGCGTCGTTCAAATGGCGTTCGGCTTCGTCGAGTTGGCCGAGTTTGAAATAAACCCAGCCGAGCGAGTCGAGATAGTTGGGGTTGGTCGGCTCCGACTTGACGGCGCGCTTGATCATGTCGAGCGCTTCGGGCAGGCGTTCGCCGCGCTCGGTGAGAAAGTAGCCGAGGTTGTTGAGCGCGGTCGCGTCATTCGGCGATTTGGAGAGGATGCGACGCAGAGACTCTTCCGCTCCCTTAGTGTCGCCCGCGCGCTCCTGCGCGGACGAGAGCATGATGAGCGACTGCGTGAGAAGCTGCGAGTTGCCGGGCGGGACGAGTGCGAGCGCTTTGCGCGCCGCCTCGACCGCTTCCTTGCCCCGACCCGCTTGCAGGTAGAGGTTCGCGATGGAGAGATAAGCCGGGTAGTCTTCTTCGACACGCCCCGTGATGCGCGCGCGCAGGAGCGCCGCGCCCTCTTCGATCTGGCCGAGCTCGGCCAGCGTCTCTGCTTCCAAACTCAAAAACTCCGCCATGTCAGGAAACTTCAGACGCGCGGCGCGCACGGCATTGAGTGCCTCGCGACGCTTGCCCTGCTCGCGCAGCACGGTGATGGAATAAAAATCCGCGCGCGGATCGTTCGTGCCGAGCAGGCGACGCATGCGTTCGGCTGTGGCGAGCGCGGCGTCGAGGCGTCCGGCCTGTCGCTGCAAATTGAGTATGCGTTCGAGCGTGGGGCGCGCGGCCTCTTTGTCGCTGTCGGCGGTGAGCGGTTTGTCCGTGACGCCGCGCGCTTTCAACACGTCTTCGTAGGTGGTGATGGCTTCATCGTAGCGCAAGGCGTCGGAGAGCACTCCGGCGAGGTCGTCAACGAGGCGACGGCGTTGCAGCAGCAACTCGCGCGTGTCGCCGGTGCGCGCAGTTGTGGCGGCGCGCAAGGTCGCCACCGCTTCGTCAACTTTGCCGGAGCGCGCCTGCGCGTGCGCGAGCAGGCTGATGGCGGCGAGGTTCGCAGGGTTCGCCACGATCATGCGTTGCAACTCGGTGATGGCGACTTTCTCGTCGCCGCCCGCGTCAATCGCTTCGCCGAGCAAGGCTAGATACTGGTTGCTCTCAGGGTTGATGGCGAGCGCGCGGCGTATGGCGTCAACCGACTCGGCGGTGCGCCCCGCTTTCAGCAACGCCTCTGCGAGACGCGCGGCGGCGGCGTCGGGCGAAAGCTCGCGCCCCTGCGTGATGACTTTATAGAAGTTCGTGTCAACCGTGGCGGGCGCGCCCATCCAACGCTTGAAGGTGTCAATGGCTTCGTTGTCGCGTCCCGTCGCCGCGTAAAACTCGCCGAGCAAGGCCAGAGCCTCTGAGTCGTTCGGATCGAGGCGGAGCACTTCTTTGAGTTCGGCGATGGCGCGGTCGGCGGCGGCGCGTTCGATCTTGTTGGAATCGAGTCCGGCCTTGAGCGCATAGACGCGCGAGAGTATGCGGTGCGCGCCGAAGTTGTTGTTGTCGATGCGTATGGCGGCGGTCGCTTCGCGTTCGGCTAGTGCTTGATCGTCGAGGAAGAAGAAGGCGATTTCGGCGAGCGCGGTGTGTGCTTCGGAGAGCGTGGGGTCGAGCGCGGCGGCCTGCTCGAAAGCCTTTTGCGCCGCGGCTAAATCCTCACGCGTGGTGCCGCCCACGCCGCGCGCGTTCGTGAAGAAACGCTGCCCTTCCATCAACTTCGCGTAAGCCTTCGCGCGACGCTCGCGCGTTGTAAGTTGCGGCTGCGCGGCGGACGCTTGCGCCGTCGTGTTGGGTTGCGACGTGCGCGGCGAGTTGGTGCGTCCTGGTGTAGCCGGAGTTTGCGCGTTCGTCGAAACGGTAAAAACGAAAGAGCACGCCGAGATAGCGCAGGCGAGCGAGGCGAGGCGAACGTAAGACTTCACGCTGGTGTTCCTTTCGCGGGCGTGCCGTCGGTGGTCAGGCCGTCCGGCGTCTCGGTCGCTTGCAGGACGCGCAGCCACGCGGCACGGCGCGGATATGTGTAGAGCAAGATGGCGACAGCGATGACGCCCGCTTTGAGCATGTCGCTCGGATAGCCGGAGCGTATGAACAGGAGATAGCCGACGAGGGCGATGACCAGGCCGAACAGTGCGACGAAGAGCGTCGTCTTCTGCAAAGTGGCGAGGAGCGCGGACGCGCCTTTGGCCTCCGCGATGGTTTGCAGGCGGAGCGCGTTGAAACGCATGCGCCTCAACGCGATTGCGCCGAGACCTGCGAAGAGGATCACGATCCAGAGCGCAGCGTAGGCGGTCTGGTCTATGAAACTCAAATTGACGCGCGGGCGCACGCCCGCATAGGCCAGCGCGATGAGCGCGAGCGTCAGCGTGATGAGCGCCGACACCGGCCTCGCGGCGGCGCGATGTCGTCGCGTCAATTCGTCAGAGGTCTTTTCGGCCATACGGGTTCGTTCCAACTTCCACGAGCGCAGAGTGAAGCACTCGCGCGCGACTTCCGTTTATCTCTTTAACGCTTTGGGAGACGCGAAAATCTTAACACCCGCAACTATAAAGTTAAAAGCCTATGGGAAAAGGGTAAGGGGTAAAGGGAAAAGGTGAAGAGCCGTTAAGCTGCTCCACCTTTTCCCTTTACCCCTTACCCTTTTCCCTTCCGTGTTAATTCGCGGGCGGACGCTGCGCGGGCGGCGTGCTGCTCGGCGTGTCGCCGGTCGCGGGCGGGCCGGGGTTGGTCGGCGTCATCTTGAGGCCGTCCGTTGACTTGTCCGCCTGTGGCGTCGCGACGGGAGAGGGCTGTATCTGCGGCGCGGGTCTGACGGCGGAGACACGCCGGTTGATCGTGGGCGCGTTCGGCGTCGTCACGGGGAGCGTCCCCTTGTTGTCGATGATGACATCGATGAGGCTGCTCTCGTCGCTGTCTTTGCTGATGAGCACGCCGTTTTTGTCAACCGTGACGGTGGTTGTCCCGAACACCTGATCCATGAGCCGCGCAGTCCTCGAACGCTTCGGGGGCGGCAGCCTGTCTTTCGCCTTCGGATCAACTTCCGGCTTCGGCGCGCCGATGGCTTCGAGTTGTTCGTGCGCCTTCTCTGCGTACTCGCTGTTCGGGAAGTTGCGCGCGAGTTCCTGAAAATACTTCGCCGCTTCGTCAGGCTCTTCTTCCAGCACGTAGGTGTTGGCTAAGAGGTAGAGCGCGCGGTCGCGGCGCGAGAAGTTCGGATACTTTTCGACGACTTCACGGTAACGCGACTGCGCGCCCTTCGGGTTCGGGGCGACGCCGCGCTCGTAGCGATCCATGTAGAAGTTGCCGACCTGAAACGTGTGCATGCCGAGATTTTCCTGCACCTCGTTCAGACGAATCTGCGCATCGGGGCGCAGGGCCGTGTTCGGGTATTGCTGCAAGAGAGCTTTAAGGAGTTGCTCGGCCTTGCGCGCGTGCGCCACGTCGCGGTCGGGCAATCCCATCTGCCGCATCTCGACTTCGGCGACCTTCAACATCACTTCGTCGGCCAGCGGGTCGGTCGGAAAAAACGTCTGCCATTCACGGTAAGAGTTGGCCGCCTGTATGAGCGCGCTGGAAGTGCCTTCTAGGTAGAAGGTGTCGGCGATGGCGAGTTTCGCGTGCGGCAGGTACGGTGAATCGGGGTAGGTCGTGATGATCACGTTGAAGAGCAGGCGCGCCTGCTCGTACTTAGACCTGCGCGCCTCTTTCGCCGCCACCTCGAACAGTTCGCGGTCGCGACCGGGCGCGACGCCGCCGATCAACTCCGCGTGCTCGTCCTCACCGTCGCGCCCCAGGAGGCGACCGAAGAAACCGGGCTTCTTCTTATTCTTGTTCGTCGAACCGGAGGACGCGACCGCCGCGTCGCGGCGTGCGCCGGCGGTGGCGAGCAGCGCCGTGTCGGCGCGCCCGTTGAGATCGGCGAACGCGCTTTCGAGTTTATCAATATCGGTCGTCTCGACTTTTTCGCCGCGGTCCGCTTTGGCGCGCAGTTCGTTCACCTCGTTCATCAACGAACCGGCCTCTTTTTCCAAACCGCGCAAGCGCGACGCCGGATCGTCCGCCGTCGCCTTCTTGTCTTTATCTTTCTTCTTGTCGTCGTCGCCGGCGTTGAGACCGGCGATTGACGCGTTCAGCGTGCGCCGCATCGTGTCCAAACGCTGACGCAACACCTCCAGGCGTTGCGTCGCCGTGCCCTCGGTCTGCGAGCGTGACGGCTGCGTCTGCTGCTGCTGCGCGCTCGCGGGCAGACCGCCTACGAGTATCGCGCACGCGCCGACGACCAATAAAAAATTGCGTAAACGCATTTAATAAAACCTCCAAAATTCAGTGACAAGTGACGAGTGACAAGTGACGAGATAAAGACAAGTTGTAAGGCGGGAGTTCTGTTTTAACTCATCACTTGTCACTTGTCACTCGTCACTGTTTTTCAAACCAACTGTCCGGCGTTGGCGGTGTCCAACAGATCGCGTACGCCTTGCGCCGGATCGCCGCCGCCGAAGACCGCCGTTCCGGCGACGATGATCTCGGCTCCGGCGGCGGTGATGTCTGCAATATTCGTGCGGTCGATGCCGCCGTCAACTTCGATGCGCGTCTGTAGCCCGCGCTCTTCGATCATGCGCCGCAGGCGACGCACTTTCTCTAACATAGTCGGGATGAACTTCTGGCCGCCGAAGCCGGGGTTGACGGTCATCAGGAGAACGTAGTCGGCGAAGGCGAGCGATTCTTCGAGCGCGACGAGCGGCGTCGCGGGGTTGATGGCGATGCCCGCCTTCGCGCCCTTGTTTCTGATCGCCACGAGCGTCCGGTTGAGATGCGCGTCGATCTCTACGTGGACGGAGACCATATCGGCTCCCGCTTCGACAAATTGTTCGGCGTAACGCCCCGGCTCGGAAATCATTAGATGCGTGTCGAGTGGCAAACGGGTGGCGCGCCGGAGAGACTTTACCACCGGCAGGCCAATCGTGATATTCGGCACGAAATGCCCGTCCATCACGTCGCAATGCACGACGCCCGCGCCGCCGCGCTCGATGGCCGCGATGTCTTCGCCAAGTCGCGCAAAATCAGCAGATAAAATAGATGGGGCGATCTCTATCATCGTTGCCTTAGCCTCTCAGATAAGATTTGCAAAACATGAACTTTGTGGCCGCTTGATTAATTGCGAGAAACGCGAAATTTCGGATGAAAACAGGCCGCGACGCAGTTTTGCGGTAAGTTTCGAGCGCCGCGATAAAAGTTGAGAACCACGCTGACTGAAACTGAGTCGCCTTTGCTAACCGAGACGCCATAGGGTACGCGCACGCCTTCCGCGCAATTCAGGATTACTGGCGCGGGTTGTTGGCGTTGCGCGCGGGCGCGGTGGCTGGCCGCGTCGCGTTGCGGTTGCCCGTCGTCGAATTCGTATTACGGTTGTTCGTGTTTCTGGCGCGATTCGTGTTCGCGCCCGCGTTCGCGTTCGGCGTCGCGCCGCCCGTGTTCCGGTTGACGGGGCTGAGATTAGTGTTGTTCGCCGGACGCGTGTTCGTGTTGCGGTTGTCGGCGTCCGGAGCGCGTTCGGGCGCGTTGCGATTGTCGGGGTTGTTGCGGCTGTTGGTCGTCAAGTTGGCGTTCAAATTCGAGCTGACGTTGGCGTTCGCGCCCGCGTTGCCGTTCGCGTTGTTCGCGTTGGCGTTCTTGTTCTTGTTGGTGTTGCGCTTCGGGCGGTTCTCGTTCGCGTTCTCGTTCGCGTTCGCGTTGCGGTTCGTGGCGGAGGCCGATTCGTTCTTGTTGGCGGATGTGTTCTGGTTGTCGTTCTTCGCTTCGTCGTCTTTCCTGACACCGACCGAACTCTCGCCCTCTTTCGCCTCGGCGCGGCTGATGACGACGGCGATGGTCTGCCCGGCTTTGACATGATCGCCCGCGCGCGGCGTCTGGTCGAGCACGGTGTCGGCCTGGACCTCCGAACTGTAGCGCGTGGCGCGGCGTCGCACGTTCAGTCCGGCGTCGGAGAGTATCTTCTCCGCGTCCACGATGTTCTTGCCCGTCACTTCGGGCACTTCAACTTCGGGGCTGCGCAGCGAGAGATAGACCGTGCCCGCCATGCCTACGAGGAAGAGTCCCGCGATGGCAATCAGGATGGCGACCTTGCCGAGAGCCGATCCGAACGAACGCTGTGTTCCTGCCAATTTTTTTGATTACCTCACGAGACGCGCCCGCCGTAGCAGGGCGTTTTCTGAACGCGAGAGTCTAACATCGGCACGGTTCAAAGCAAAAGGGTAAAGGGCAAAGGGGAAGGGGTAAAGGTAAAAGCAAAAGGCAGCTTTAAGGTTACTAGTCTTATCCTTCCCCTTTATCCTTTACCCTTTTCCCCTTCCCCCTGTGTTCTCAAACGCGGCGACGAAGAATCCGTCCGTGTCGTCGCGCTGCGGCCAGGTGCGCGCCGCGCCTTCAGTTGTCAGCAGACGCTCCGGCACGTCCGGTCGAATCAATTTGAAAGCCCCATGCGTTTCCAGAAACGACGCGACGACCTCTTCGTTCTCTTCCACTTCGACCGAACACGTCGAATAGACGAGCCGACCGCCGACTGCGACCGTGCGCGCGGCGTGCGCGAGAATGCGTCGCTGCCGCGCGGCGAGTGCGCCGATATCCGCGTGTGTGATGCGCCAGCGAATTTCGGGGTTGTGCCTGAGCGTGCCCGTCCCCGTGCACGGCGCGTCAACGAGCACGCGCTCGAACGCGCCTGCGGCGAACGGCAGCGGCGAGC
Source organism: Pyrinomonadaceae bacterium (assembly GCA_035296385.1). GTDB lineage: Bacteria > Acidobacteriota > Blastocatellia > Pyrinomonadales > Pyrinomonadaceae > JAIVJZ01. The sequence goes on from DATHBB010000012.1 coordinate 13,632, forward strand.
CTTCCGCGTCGTAAACGACCGCCTTAACACTTTGCAAATTTTGCCGCGCCGCCGACTCGGAGAGCGTGCGCAAGCGTCGCGCGTACAAGTCGCCCGCAACGACAAACGCCTTGTCGTGTGATAGCGCCGCGATCTGCGTCGTCTTGCTGCCCGGCGCGGCGCACACGTCGAGCACGCGCTCGCCTACGCGTGCGCCGACCACGTGCGCCACCAACTGCGACGCTTCATCCTGCATGTAAATCACGCCCTCGCCCGCCAGCGCGCGTAGCAGCGACACGCCGGACGCGCCGCCGTTCGTCGCCCCGACGCGCCAGGCCTCCGGCGCGATCTGCGAAGGCACCACTTCGACGCCTGCCCCGCGCAAACGTTCAAACACTTCCTCGCCCTTCGCACGCAATGAATTGACGCGAAACGCGACTGGCGGCGTCAGGTTATTAGCGCGTGCGAAACTCTCCGCTTCCTGCGCGCCGAAAGAGTTTATCCAACGTTCTATGAGCCATGCGGGATGCGAAGTGGCGACGGCGATGCGTTCGAGTTCGCTCGTCTCTCCCGTCGCCGGATCATAATCCGGCTCGCGCGTGGCGCGGCGCAGCACGGCGTTGATGAAAGTGGCCGCCGAGCGCAAGCGCGCCTCGTGCGCGAGATTGACCGATTCGTTGACCGCCGCAGATGCAGGGATGCGCGTAAGAAATCTCAATTGATACAAACCCAGACGCAGCGCACGCCGCACCGGAGCGTCGAGGCGCGACGCGTCGCGCTTCGCGTAGTGTTCGATCAACTTGTCGAGCCAGAGTTGGCGACGCAAAACGCCGAGCACGAGTTCGTAGCAGAGCGCACGATCATCGGCGCGCAACTCTTCGCCCGCGCTCGCCAGCAGCACAGACGCGAACGCGCCTTCGTCCTCCACCCTTCGCAAAACTTCAAACGCCGCGCCGCGCGCCGCCGACACGCGCCGCACGCCCTCGTCACGTTTCGACGCGCCGCTTCTTTTTATTTCGCGAGTTGCCATGCGAGGTTTAGGGTAAAGGGTAAGGGGAAAAGGGTAAAGGTGGAAGAAAGCAGCACACGATGAACGCGCCGCTTTTCTTTTTCCTTTACCCTTTCCCCCTTACCCTTTACCCATCTCTTATCCCAAACGCTCGCCCGCCGCCGCGCGCATGCCGTTGATAAAGTCGCGCGCGCTCATGCGCCGCTTGCCTTCGAGTTGCACTTCAAACAAATGCAAACGCGTGCCCTCGCCGCCGCACGCGACGACGAGTTCATCGCCGCTCGCCTTCACGATCTCACCGGCTGCGGCGATGTCAGCGACATCGCCCGCGCCTGCTGCGTCTTCAAACACGCTTTGCGGCTGAGCCTGATGTATGACGAAGCGCTGGCCGCGAAACAGTGTGTGCGCGTTCGGCCAGGGCTGAAAGCCGCGCACGCGCCGTTCGATCTGCGTCGCGCTCATGTTCCAATCAATCAGCCCGTCTTCGCGCCGGAGGATGGGCGCGTGCGTCGCCTCCGCCTCCGTTTGCACGCGTGGTTCGAGTTCGTCGAGCCGCGTCAAAGTTTCGCTCAAAAGCTCCGCGCCCGTCTCCGCGAGTCGCGCGAGGAGTTGCGGCGCGGTTTCCGTCTCGCCTATCAATGTCGCGCGTTGCAGGTAGATCGCGCCCGTGTCGAGTCCCTCGTCAATCTGCATCGTGGTCACGCCCGTCTCCGTCTCACCGCGCACGATTGCCCAGTTGACCGGAGCCGCGCCTCTATATTTCGGAAGCAACGAGAAATGCACGTTGAGGCAACCGCGACGCGGCGCGCTGAGAAACGCGGACGGCAGGATGCGCCCGTAGGCGACGACGATCACCGCGTCTGCTTCGTGCGACGCGAACAACGCGCGCGCCTCCTCCGTCTTGATCTTCGCGGGTTGATGCACTGTGAGGCCGTGCGCCAGCGCGAACTCTTTGACGGGCGGCACGCGCAGACTGTTGCCGCGCCCCGCAGCCCTGTCCGGCTGCGTCCACACGGCGACTACCTCGTGCCCGTCTCGCAGGCAACGCCTGAGCGTCGGCACAGCCGTCTCCGGCGTGCCCATGAAAACTAAGCGCATAAAAACTGTCAGTTGTCCGTGGTCAGTAGTCCGTTGTTATTTCTCTGTCGTCAGTTGATCAATTCAATCTTTAGCAACTTCCTCCGGCCAGCACATGCAACGGACAACTGACCACGGACAACGGACGCTCTAATCCCCTCAGTAAGCGCACCTGTAATTGTTAAACTCCTGCACCTTCGTCCAGCCCTTCGCGCCCTTCTTGTAGATCGAGTAGTTTGTGCCCTCGAAGCTGTAGCTGATGGTGAAGACCTCGCCCGTGCCGTCCTTGTCCACGTCGAGTTGGTCGATCAGTATCTCCGTCTGAAACGCGCTCTCGCCGACGCTCTCAAGCGATTCGGGGTCGCTGAAATCTTCGCCCTTCAACTGATCGTAGTTCGCGACGGCGATTTTGAACGCGTTGCCGGAAGGCTCCGCGATGACGAACAACTGATCTATGAAGATCGCGTCCGTCCCGCGCCGGATCATGTACGTGCCGATCAACTCCGCCGCCCCGTCCGCGTTGAGGTCGGTCGCCGTCAGATTGATCGTCTTCAACGCGGCGAGCGCGTCCTTCGGCACGCCCTTCTCGCCGAAGATTCTCTCGACGTGCTCGCGCACGCCCGCGCGTTCCGCATCGGTCGGCGCGCGGCGCGAAGACTTCGCGAGGCCGAGCGTCGCGGAGTTGGTCGCGAGCGCCATGCGATTGCCGCCGAGTTGCACGGACGTTTGCACGTCGGCGGTCGCGGCGGCCTTCGCACAATCGGTCGCCTTCTGCGACGCTTTGGCGACGACCGTTCCGGCCTCCGCGCCGCCCCAAATGAGACGATAACGTTGACCCGCTTTGTAATAACTGTTCGCGAAGCGCGTGAGTTGGGCCGCGCTTGAGTCGCCCGCGATGGAACCCGTGAACGCGCCGCGCCTGTAGATCGCAATCGGCTCGAACTCGAAGGCGGCGTCGGCGCGGCGCGTGACGGCGAAGATCACATCGTCTTTCGCCGCCGTCGCCGCTCCGGCGCGTTGCGCCGACGCCTTCTCAAAACTGCCTGCCAGTGGAATTGAAAAAACGAGCGCCGCCAACAGCGCGCAGAAAATGGGGGCCTGACGAAGTCGCATAGTCTCTTTTCTTCTCCGGTCGAATGAAGATCGTGAGAGCTTAAATTGCCGTGCGTTTCTCTTTCGCGTTCTCGCCCGCGCGCACCTTCTCCGCCCAGACTTTGGCTTGCATGAAGAGGCCGAGGTAGTCGCGCCCGCCCGCCTTCGAGTCCGTGCCCGACATGTTGAAGCCGCCGAAGGGATGCACGCCGACGAGCGCGCCCGTGCACTTGCGGTTGAGATACAGATTGCCGACGTGGAACTCGCGCTTCGCGCGTTCCAGCTTCTCAGGGTCGTTCGTATAGACCGCGCCGGTCAACCCGTACTCCGTGTCGTTGGCGATGCGGAGCGCGTCATCGAAGTCTTGCGCGCGGATTACGGCGAGGACGGGGCCGAAGATTTCCTCCTGCTCGATGCGGTCGCCGGGTTTTACGTCGGCGATGACGGTCGGCTCGATGTAGAAGCCCTGCTCGCCGTCCGTGCCGCCGCCCGCGATGACGCGCCCGCCGTCCGCCGTGCCCTTCTCGATATACTCACTGATGGTCTTGAAAGCCTTCTGGTTGATCACGGCGCTCAGGTTCGTAGCGTTGTCGGTCGGGTCGCCGAGCTTTAATTTCTCCGTGCGCTCGGCGATTTTTTCGAGCATCGGTTCGTACACGTCCGCGTGAATGATGGCGCGCGAACAGGCCGAACACTTCTGACCCTGAAAGCCAAAGGCCGACTGCACGACGCCCGTTGCCGCCTCGTCCAGGTCCGTGTCCGCATCTACGATAATCGCGTCTTTGCCGCCCATCTCGGCGACGACGCGCTTGATCCAGATTTGCCCCTCCTGATGCTTGGCGGCGCGCTCGTTGATGCGCAGGCCGATCTCCTTCGAGCCTGTGAAGGCGACGTAGCGAGTGCGTGCGTGGTCAACCACAACGTCGCCGACTTCCGCGCCCGAACCCGTCATGAAATTGACGACCCCGGCGGGCAGCCCCGCCTCTTCGAGTATCTCGAAGAACTTGTAGGCGATGGTCGGCGCGTCCGAAGAAGGTTTCAGGACGACGGTGTTACCCGTGACGAAAGAGGCGCACGTCATGCCCGCCATGATCGCCAGAGGGAAATTCCACGGCGGGATGACGACGCCGACGCCGAGCGGGATATACTGCAAGCGGTTCTCTTCGCCTTCGAGTTTCGTGACGGGCTGCGGCGCGGCGTAGCGCAACATCTCGCGCGCGTAGAACTCGCAGAAGTCAATCGCCTCCGCCGTGTCGCCGTCGGCCTCCGCCCATGTTTTGCCGACTTCAAAGACCATCCACGCGGACATCTCATGCCGCCGCTCGCGCAAAATCTCCGCCACCGTGAACAGCAGGCGCGCGCGTTCTTCCGGCAGCGTGTTGCGCCACGTCTTGAAAGTCTCGTCGGCGGTCTCGACCGCACGACGCGCGAGTTCTTCCGACGCCTTCTGAAAACGCCCGACGACCTCCGTTTTGCGCGCCGGATTGATGCTATCGAACGTGCGCCCCGTCTTGATGCGCTCGCCGCCGATGACGAGCGGGTACTCGCGCCCCAACTCACCCCGAACCTTCTCAATCGCCGCGCGCATCGCTTGCGCGTTCTCTTCCTTGCCGAAATCTGTAAACGCCTCGTTACGAAATTCGCCGTGCATGAATCTCTCCTGTCAGGTAATGGTTTTTGGTGTTGATTGACCCGCGAATGTTATCACAACACGGACGCGAAATGAGGAGTCCCGTAGGGACGATTGCAAATAGCCCAGCACTTTAGTGCTGGGAATAAGTTCAAAGATAAGGACAGAGTCCCGTAGGGACGATTGAAGATTGTGGCTTCCAATCGTCCCTACGGGACTCTCTTAAATTTGTGCTCATTGTACCCAGCCATGAATGGCTGGGCTATCATCAATCGTCCCTGACGGGACTACTCAAACTGCTTCTGAGCGCTTTACATCTTCGCCATCCGCGCGAGGCGTCGCATCTTGCGTTTGACCATCTCGCGCTTGAGCACGGTCGTGTGGTCGATGAAGACGATGCCGTCGCAGTGGTCGGTTTCGTGCAACATGCAGCGCGCGGTTAAATCCATGCCGTCGAGTTCAAAGGTCTCGCCCGACACGTCCTGCGCGCGCACGACGGCGCGCAAACTCCGCTTGACCGGAAAGAAAACGCCCGGAAACGACAGGCAGCCCTCGTCGCCCGTCTGGTCGCCTTCCACGCTGACGACCACCGGATTGACGAGCGCGACGCGCTGCGCGGGGTCGCGCCCGCCCGAACAATCCATCACGAACAGGCGACGCGAGACGCCCACCTGCGGCGCGGCCAGGCCGACGCCCGAAGCCGCGTCCATCGTCTCGAACATGTCGGCGACCAACTTATTCAACTTCTCGTCGAACACCGTCACCGGCTCGCCCGGCGTCTCAAGCACGGGGTTCGGGTAAGTCACGATCTCCAATAAAGCCATCTTGATATTCCTGAAATCAAAATCCGCCAACTTACGTCTCTTCGTATATCACACGTTCGCTGAAAGCGCCGCGCGACAAGTTTACAATAAAGCGTGGAGCGCGTGCCAGCAGAGGTCTCCGTGAGCATTGACTTTAGCGGGGAATATTTATATAAGTCCTCTCCCCTCGCCGGGACTGATACTCACTCGAGTTCGAACTATAAGGAGTACCCCAATGAAAACGATACTTCGCACCGCGCTCTTCGCGCTGTTCCTCCTAACTTTAACTTCCACCCACTCCGCCAACGCACAGTCGGCAGACGGCAGCTTCAAGTTTGTTGAAAACAACTTCACAAAGGTCATCGAATTCAGATCCGTCTCGAATAAAGAAGGCGGCGCGGACGGCCAGATGATTTTTCGCGGCCCCGCCACCATCCCCAAACAGGATGTGGACGGCGACGGCAACACGGATTTCAGCGGCAGGCTCGAAAGCCTCGACATGGATGTGTCGTTCGACCGCATGACCGTGGAGAAGAACAAGGCTGTGATGAGCGGGATGGTGGTGAACAGTAACGTGCGCGAGTACATCGGGCGGCACGTGCTGTTAACGGTCGAAGACAACGGCGACGGAACCGACCCCAAAGCGCCGGATAAATTTACGTGGGGTTTCTACAAGAAGCTGGACCTGTGGTGGACGCCGACGGACGCGGAAGTGAAAGACGACCGAGGCGCGTATTTGACCTGGTGGGCGAAGGACTACGAGCGCAAGGACGACATAGGCTACGCGATGCCGAGGGACAACAATTCGTACAGCCCGCAGACTTTCCCGTCCGCCTCTTACACCCTCGTCAACATCATCGCGGGCGACGGCAACATCAACGTCTATCCGTAGAACCTACGCGCCGCACCGCCCCAGCACTCGACGATTCGGCCTCCACGTCGGCACGTTTGGCGCTGCGCGTGGTCTTATCTAAAGACTACACGCAGCGCCAATTCCTCTTTAGTTAATCTTCCCGAGTTAATCTCCCCGCAAATGTTTCTTCACGCTTCTTCTGCTCGCCCGTGTCCGGGGCGTGCACGCCTTCGCGCACCGCGCGGCCTGCACGCCAATTTCAATTCGGCGGCTGACGCGTCGCTTCGACGTATCACGCAGGCGTTTGCGCCGATTTGCATTTCATCTTTCGGGCATCTTCAATTTGGTGTTAGCATCGCTCGCGGAAAATTGAACAAGCGGGGGACGGGTTAATAACGAATGGGCCAGACGGATTCGGTGGTTGAAGATGTGAAAGACGCGGCGGATGAAGTCGCGGAGAGAGTCGGGAAGCACCCCTGGACGGAGCGGCTCGCGCGTATCGGGTATGCTGCGAAGGGCGTCGTCTATATCGTCGTCGGCGCGCTGGCGACGATGACGGCGCTCGGCGTGGGCGGCGAGGCAAAGGGCACGCAGGGCGCGATGCGCTCAATCGCGCGGCAGCCTTTCGGCACGGCGATGCTCTCAATCGTCGCCTTCGGCCTCGTCGCCTACGTCATCTGGCGTTGGGTGCAGGCCGTCACCGATGCAGACGACAAGGGGACGAAGGCCAAAGGCATCGCGCTCAGACTCGGCTACGCCGGAAGCGGCTTCATCTACGCGGGTCTCGCGCTCTCGGCGGCGCGCATCGTCTTCGGCGCGCGCGACGACGGCAAACCGAGCGCGGCTGAATCCTGGACGGCGAAGTTGATGGAGTTTCCTTACGGCAACTGGCTCGTCATCCTCGCGGCGCTCGGCGTCGGCGGCTACGGCCTCTACCAGTGTTACAAGGGATACAAGGCGAAGTTTCGCAAGCGCCTGAAGACTAACGAGATGAGCGAGCGCGGCATCCTCTGGGCGACGCGCAGCGGGCGCGCCGGCTTCATCGCGCGCGGCATCGTCTTCCTGCTCGTCGGCGGCTTCCTCATACAGGCCGCCTGGAACTACGACTCCACGCAGGCCGAAGGCTTAGACGGCGTGCTCCAAAGCCTCATCCTACAACCCTTCGGCCCCTGGCTGCTCGGCGCGGTCGCTCTCGGCCTCGTCGCCTACGGCATCTACATGCTCATCGAAGC
>DATHBB010000013.1:0-17769 GCA_035296385.1 Pyrinomonadaceae bacterium
CTTCTCCGGCGCGGCGCACGTTAGTTTAACTGCCCCCCTTCGGTTTTTCGGCACAGCGCGGCGGAATCAACTTCTCGATGCCGGTCAGCGTGCGAGGCTTCTTGCCGGCCTTTTCCAAAGCCTCATTCTCTTTCTTCGCAGATTCCAGCACAGCCGTGTAGTGGCTGCAAGGCACTTCCAGGTTCAGACTGATGGGCGGCGCGTGGCAATAGGCGCAGTCGAATTTCGGGTCTTTGTTACGCTCCAGCAACTCGCCGAAGACGGAGCGCTTCCGGTCGCTTCCAGACGCAATCGAGGTGTGACAGGCAGAGGTCGAACACGAGGGCATGAGTTGCACTTGATTCGATTTCAGCCGCATGGCTTCGAGCGTCGAAGCCTTACGCGCCGCCGTGTGGCAAGACAGGCAGGTGATAGAAACTTGCTTCTTCTCGTCGTTCAACTTCGTCCGGTGCGGATCGAGTTTGGCGTCCGTGTTGTTAAGAGCGTGGACAAACTTCGGAGAGACGCGCAAAGACAACAGTGTCTGGTGCGTCGGCGAGAGGCCACGTCGCTGCAACATCGCCGGAGTCAGAATGGACACTGCCGTGTTCGCGTTAGCAGAAGTGTTGGTGTTCGCTGTCGTGGGCTTGGTTTGAACGGCGGGCGACGTGTTAATCGCGGTCTTCAGCGCGGTCGCCTGGAAAATAGTCTTCGCGTTGTTGTTATGACAACCGCTGCACTCGGTCGCAAGCGGCGGCTGCTCACGATTCTCCACGCCTTTCTGCCAGTGACAGCCGAAGCAACTGGAATGCGTCGTCGGCGTATCCATAAAAGTGGCCTGCCGCACGGAGGGGTTGGGCGCTCCCGCCACGACAGGGTCGAGCGTCTCCTTGTGGCAGTAATTACAGGTGGCTTGAAGATTGCCCCTGCTCTCCATGTTCTTCTTGAACTGGGAGAGCATCGTCGTCTTGATATGATTCGCGTGCGGGAAGATGTCCGAGAACTGCGACGGCTCGTTCTCCTTCGGGAACTTGAAGCGCGCTTCGCTCTTGGGCGAGGTGACGGTGTGGCAGTTGGAGCAGATGACGGGGCGTGCGCCGCGAAAGAATTGTTGGCGGTGACACTGGATGCACGCCGGATGATCCGGATAGTCGGCCACGTCCGGCTTCTCGAACGAAGGAATCAGGTGGCAGGAGTTGCAGTTTTCGAAGTGGCCTTTGGTGGCGTGCGAAAATTTTGAATAGTCTACGCGCGGTCGCGCCGCGGCGGGCGCACGGCGACGCGTCTGCGTGCCACGTCTTTGCGCCGCCGCTGCCGCCGCTTCCTCGACCGATTCGGTCGAAGCGGCGCGCGTGTAGACGCAGATCATCGCCGTGATTGACACGAAGACGATCAGTGTGACGAAACGAAAATCGTTGATGGTTTGACGAAACAGACTCGCGCGTCGCAACCCGTTAGTCCTTTCGCTGTCGGCCATTCGTGAGTCTGACGCACGACTGCCTGAGAAATCCGCTGGAGTTCATCTTTGACAAGAGCGAATGCTGTGGCTCGATAAAATTTTAGAGCGCAAGTGCAAAGGGCTTTCCTTGTAACACAGATAAGACGGACTGACAACGATATTTTATTCCGAAGCGACGCGCGCGCTCGAAAACTCCCGCGCGCCGCCCGTGCGCGCCCCGAAAATGCGCTTTAACTTTTGCCGCCCGACGCCGCTTTCGACGGGTCTTCCGCGCCGCCCGCCGCGCCGTCGAGGCCGGAGCGCAGTTGCGGCAGCGCGGGATTCGTGGGGTTGAGGCTTTCGAGTTTGGCGAGCGTCGAGCGCGCCTCCGTCTTGTCGCCTTTGCGCGTGAGCGCGACGACCATGTTTTGCAACGTCGGCTCGTGGTTCGGGTCGAGTTGGAGCGAGCGACGGAATTCCGCGAGCGCGCGCTCGTTATCGGGCGGCGTGCGCAAAAGAAATGTCAGGCCAAGATCGGTGCGGACGTTGATGTCGTCGGGCGTCTTGGCGAGCGCGGCGGTGTACCACTTCTCAGCCGCCAGATAATTTCCCGTGTCGTAGTTGACGTTGCCGAGCGCGACGACCGGCTCAAGTTCGTCCGGCTTCAAAGTGTTGGCGCGCAGCAGGAATTCGAGCACGTCGTCGAGACGTTCGGTCTGGAAAGAAGCGCGCGCCGCCTGCATCTGCGCCTCGAAGTCGGAAGGGTTCTCGCGCGCAGCCTTGACCGCCGCCTGCGCCGCCGTTTCCAGACGTTGCTGGTCGGCCACCGCGTTTGAAGGAAGCGCCGACTGCACGGCGCGCCCGTCGCCCGTGAGCGTCGCGCCCGCGCGCATGTTCGCCCAACTCGCAAACCCGAACCCTAGAAAGAGGCCGAAGCCGATCCCGACGAGGGAAAACAGTATGTTCTCTCGATTCATAAATCTGTAGAGTGACAGGTGACGGGTGACAGGTGACAAGTTAAAACCAAAGACTTGCTTTGTTCTAACTTGTCACCTGTCACCCGTCACCTGTCACCGTCTTCATGCGTATGAGTGTAAGCCCGGCAGCAGGTAACTGACGCCGAGGTAGGTGAAGATGACGAGCAGGAAGGCGACGACGGCGAAGTATGCCGAGCGTTTGCCGGTGATGCCGCGTGCGATGCGCGCGTGTAGGAAGCCGCCGTAGGTCAGCCACGCGACGAACGCGCCCGTCTCCTTCGAGTCCCATCCCCAGTAGCGACCCCACGACTCGTTAGCCCAGATCGCGCCCGTGATGAGCAGCATCGCCAGTCCCGCAAACGACACGCTCGCTGTCTTGTACATCAGGCTGTCGAGGCGCTCGGCGGAAGGGAGAGCCTTGCGCAAAACGTCCGTGCGGAAGCTGAAGAAGACTACGAAGAGCGTGGCGGCAAAGGCCGTGATCAAAGCGGAGAGTTCCACAGGGTTCGCGTTCAGACTCAGGATGAGCGACGAGCCGCGCTCCGCGACGAACTGCTCGGACGCGGCGACGAAGCGCGACGGCTCAATCGCCTGCACCTGTTCGGCGGTCATTCCCTGCTGCTCCGCGAGCCACGCGCCGAACTTCGGATACTGGTTCGGGTTGATGCGGCTGACAACGTTCGTCATCGACTTAACCTGCGACACGAGCATGACGATGGCGATGGCCTGCGAGACGAGCGAGAGTTTCAACAGCCAGTGACCCCAGCCGCGCGCGCGTTCGTCGTTCTGGAAAACGTACTTCCCGAACAGCACGGCGACGCCGAGCAGGAGTGCGCCCGAAATGATGATGAACAAGCCGACGTAAGGGATGTCCGCGCGCAGGGGCAAGGCCATGCGCGAGCCTTGCATGAAGGTCGAGGCCGTATAGATGCCCGTCGTGAAGACCGAGAAGCGGCTGATGCTGGCGAACACGGCGATGCCGAAGATGGCCGCCCAGATTGCCATCGCTTCCGGTTTCGTGCCGACTTTCAAGAGGTAGACGACAGCCGCCGCGAAGCAGACGAGCGCGACGCCGTAGGCGAGCGAAGCGATGCCGACGTGAATCGGTCGCCAGTAAGAATCTAAGACGGGCGGTAAATTGATGAAGTCGTTACCGATGAAGCGCGCAAGCACAAGGATGAGCGCGGCGAGCGGCAGAGAGACCGCGCCGATGAAGCGGAAATTCTTGCGCCCCGAAATAACCATCGTCGTGATGCCCGCGCCGAAGGCGAAGGCGAGCGACAGGTCGTAGAGATTGGCGAACGGGATGAAGCGAAACACCCATTCCATGTCGGCTGCGGTCTTCCCTTGCGCCTGAAAGATTTGCAACTCGCGGTCGTAGCCCGCGACCCAGCGCACGCACCAACTCGACAAATTGAAGAACACGCCGAGGCAGCCGGTCCACAGGCCGATCTTCTGCGCCATGTTCGAGGGCGCGTAGAGGTTCGTCAGGTGGAAGGTGGCGGCGGCGAGGTAGCAGGCGAGCGCGATCATCATCAGCGCGCCGTCGTCTATGAAGCGGTCGCCGCCCATCTGTATGCGGAGCAACACCATCAAGACGGAGCCGACGATGGGGAGTATGGCGGGCAGGTATGATTTCAGAGACCAGCCGCCGCTCTCCTCGTGGTTCGGGGAAGCGGTTTCAGCCGGAGCGCTCAAAACCTCATTATTGCTTAAAACTTCACTCATGATTTTTGCACCTCTTGGGGTTGTCCGGTAATGGCCTGTAAGAGACGTTTGAATCTGTCTTCGAGCGCGACGAGGTTGCGGTTGGTGTTGCCGCCGAGCACGACCTCGAAATTCTTCGAGTCCTCGTCCTTCTCTTCGATGATCGCCCAGACGCGCTGGTGCGAGAAGAAGAAGACCGCGCCGAGCGTGCAGAACAGCATCGCGCTGCCGAGATAAAAGATGTTCGTGCCCGGGTCGCGCTGGATCGAGAGCATGTGCGCCTCCGGCACTTTCTCGAAATCTACGAGCCGGAACTTGTATCCGGCCACCGCGCGACCCACAGGCGCGCTCGACGGCAACTCCTGCGCGAACGCGAAGGCGCGCGAGCGCTCGCCCGCCGGAGTCGTCACGTTCAGGATCGCCGCCGGATTATTGTAGTCGCCCGACTGCGACGCCACCTGGCTGCCCTGCATCTGGAAGTCGGGCTGAAAGTCCGCGTAGTCGATCTTCGTCCCGTCGGGCAGTTGCGTCGAGCCGTCGCGCGGGATATTGACTTCGAGCGGCTCGCCGCCCGCTTCGGGCGTCAGGCGCAGTTTGATGTTGCGCGCGTGCCCCATGTTCATGAAGCTGGCCTGGAAGAAACGGTAGCCGCGATAATCGTAGGGGCGGTTCATGTGTACGAGCGCGTTGTGTTCGCCCGTCTCGTCTTTGATCTTGATCTCGGTGAGCCAGTCGATAGTGTTGTCGGCGGTGATCGGGCCGTCCTTGCGGATCAACTTTTGCTGGATGTCCGTGCAGACGACTTCAAAGGGCAGCGTGGCGGTCGACTTGTCGAGACGGAAGTTGTTCGCGTCTTCGATCTTGAAGACGGTCTCGGACATCTCTTTGGACGACGCGCCGGGCTGCAACCACATCGAACCCGTGCGCCCGAACTGCGCCGTCATAAAGCCGCCGAAAAAGATCGTCAAAAGCGCCACGTGGACGGCGTACGCGCCCAGACGATTCCACGCGCCGCGCTGCGCGAGAATAAATGTGCGCTTGCCCTTCTCCGTCACGATGGGCTTGAGGCCGACGGCGCGCGAGGCGGCGGCGATGCGTTCGGCCAAAGCCGCGCGGCTCTCGGCGCGCATCTCCAGAGTATTCGACACCGACTGCTTGCGCAGCCACGCGGCGACGACATCGAGTTTCGGTCGCTTGACGTAAATCCACGCGCCCGGAAAACGCTCGATTGAGGCCAGCACGATATTCAACGAGAGCACGAGCAGGAGCGCGTTGAAATACCAGGAGTGGTAGATGTCGAAAAAGCCGAGCACGCCGCCGAGCAGTTTTTGCGACGGCGTCAGAGCGGCGAAGTATTTGTCGAAGCCGTCCACGTTCGTCTGCATGATGAGCATGCCGATCATGCTGGCGCAGGCGAGCAGGATGAGCAGCGTGACGCCGAAACGGACGCTGCTCAAAAGGTTCAGCACGCGCGTGATAACGGAGGGGGTGGCGCGCGCGGGGGCGATTCGGTTTACACCTATATCGTTTTTGGTTTCTTCTATGGCAGACATTTATTTATGAATTTCAGCAATACCGCCGAGGAAACTTCTCTTGAAATTTAACGCGACTGAGGCTCTGAGTCGCACGTTGCTACGCAGTGGAGGTCATCATAGCCGATCACCGTCTCATCATCAACTAACTGCACAGACGTTTTTTTTCAAACGCTCGCGCCCGCCACGCGCGCCCCTGTTTTTGAGACGCGCAACCTCTTCGTGTATCATGCGTCTCTCGAACGGCGACGGCAGGCGGAGATTTTGAAGGCGCACTCTGCTCCGGCAACGCTGGCCGTTCACAGCCGTTTGACGCAAACACGTTATCTTCCGGATGCCTTTAGTTTCCCGAAAGTTCGCAAAGTTACTTTTAGACGCATTCGTCGTAGTCATCTTATGAACAAAAACATTCTCCTGTGTGTGCTCGGCCTGACACTCGGCTTCGGCGGGGGCTTTTTCCTCGCCAACAAAGTTACGGGCACGCTCCCCGCCGCGCCCGCCTCTGCCGCGGCAAACGCGCCGCGCGCCGCACCCGATTCGGCCCCGCCGCTTGATCCCAATCAAGCGGGCGCGCCGCTCCCGCCCGGACACCCCGACATCAACAACGCCGCAGCGGGCGGCGGCACGAACGCAAACCCGAACGGCGTCGCCGCGACAAACGCGGAGGCACAGTCGGCGATGGAGGCCGCCGACCGCAAGCCCAAAGATTTCGATCTGCAAATGGACGCCGCCACGGTCTTTTACAAGCTCAAAGCCTACGACAAGGCCGCGCTCTACTTAGGGCGCGCCGTCGAGTTGAAGCCGAAGGACACGGACGCGCTCGTCGCGCTCGGCAACACGAAGTACGATGCGGGCGACTTCCCCACCGCCGCCACCTTTTACGAGCGCGCGCTCGCCCTCCAACCGCAAAACGCGGACGTGCAGACAGACCTCGGCAACACGTATTTTCAACGCCAGCCGCCCGATTACAGACGCGCCATCGAAGAATATCGCAAGACTTTGAAGATTGACCCGCGCCACGAAAAGGCTCTACAGAACATCGCCGCCGCCGCCCTGCAACTCGGCGATAAAACAATCGCGCGCGAAGCCGTACAGCAACTCGCCGCAGTCAATCCCGCCAACCCGACGCTCGCAGCCCTGCGCACGCGCGTTGAAGAAATGCCATGAACTTTCGCTCTCTCGAAAGGCATCAGGTGACGAACTCTCGCCTGATGCCTTTTGTATATCAGGAGTCAACATCAACTTCACTTTCCGTCTTTCCTTAAATTTCTCTTGAACCCCTTCATGCGATCAAATCATTTGTCAAACAACGTAAAGCTGCGCTGTCTTCTGCTGTTTATCTCCCTTCTGCCGCTCGGCGGCTGCGGCGGCTGGTGGAAGCGACCCGCCGCGACGGAGCGTGCAAACGTTAACGCGCCCTCCGGCGATTCCGCGCCCGTCCCGTCCGCAGACGAAGCGGCGCGCGGCGCGGTCGAGTTTCTCGAAGAACGCGTCAGGCGCGACCCCGACGACTTCATCGCGCACAACCAACTCGTCAACTACTACCTCGAACTCGAACACGAAACCGGTGACACGCGCTACCTTGAGTCAGCCCTGAAGGCCGCGCAGGCGTCGCTTAAAGCCATACCCGCCGAGCAGAACGCGGAGGGACTCGCCGCGCTCATACGCGCCGAAGCCGCGCTTCACAAGTTCGCTTCCGCGCGTGCCAACGCGCAACGTTACGTCGAACTCGAACCACAAAAGCGCGCCCCTTACGTTCTGCTCTTCGACACTCAACTTGAGTTGGGAGACTACGACGGCGCAGCGAAAACTCTGGCGAAGATGGAAGGATTGGCCGAACGGAGCGTTGACGAAGAGACGCGGCGCGCGCGCTACGCCCAAATCACGGGCGACACCGACGCGGCCACCAGACACTTGACGCAAGCCCTCACCATCGCGCGCACCTACAGCGCGACGCACGCCGACACGCTCGCCTGGTATCACTGGCAACTCGGCGAGACGGCCTTCTCCGTCGGCCAGTACGAACCCGCCGAACGACATTACAGAGACGCGCTCGCGCTCTTCCCCGACGACATACACGCACGCGCTTCGCTCGCTCGCGTACGCGCCGCGCGCGGCGACCTACAGGGCGCGATCAAGGAGTATGAGACGGTCAACACACGTCTCCCCGAACCGCCCTATCTCGCAGCCCTCGGCGACCTTTATCAACTGACGGGGCGAGCGCCGGAGGCCGCCAAGATGTACGCAGAGGTGGAACGCGTCGGACGCCTCACGCCGCTCGAAAGCAACTTGCACGAGCGCCTGCTCTCCATTTTCTACGCCGACCACGATCTCAAGACGGAAGAGGCTTACGCCGCCGCCGTCGAAGATTATTCCGCGCGTCAGGACATTTACGGCGCGGACACGCTCGCGTGGACGGCGCTCAAGGCGGGGAAGATCAAGGAAGCGCAAGCGGCCATCAAAGACGCGCTGCGCATGGGCACGAAGGACGCCAGACTCCTCTACCACGCCGGAATGATCGCGCGCGCCGCGGGCGACCGCGAAAGCGCGCGCGACTATCTCACGCGCGCGCTCTCACTTAACCCGCAGTTCGACCCCCTGCAAGTCTCGATAGCGAAAAAGGCGTTGGAAGAGAGATGAAGTTGTGCGACGAACTGTTTAATTGCGCGTCCTGTCGTCCACAGTGCCCGTCGGGAACGGCTGGTGCGGCGGTGCGAAGAACGGGAAAGTACTGCGATACGCCACGTCGTTTGCGTTCGCATTGTCGGAGAGCGGTTGACGGTTGTTAATCAAAAATAGCTCTACGTCAACCACGTCGTCGCCGACGCGTCGCCCGTTCGGGAAGCCCGCGCTGTCGCCGCTACGGTCGCCGGGCGTGTCGCTTTTGAAGCCGCCGCCCTGCCTCCCCGTGTTCGGCGTGTTGAGATTGAGGCGCAGGTAATCACCGCGCGCGACGGCGATGTTGGCGAGGATGCCGATGCTCGTGTCGTCCGTGCCGAACGATTTGAGCGTGGCGACGATGGAGGGCGCGAAACGCCCGTTCTGATCGTCGAGCGGCGTCCCGCTATTAAATTCGTTCTTGCGATTAAACGGGACGAGCGCGACGTTGACCGCCGGCGTCGCCATGCGGTCAACCGTGACCCACTGACCCGTGCCCGTGACGACGGCCTGACGCGTGACGATCTGGTTGCTGCGTCGCTGCGTCACGAAATTCAGTCCGATCTCGTTTGACGCGCCCGCCGACTTCAACACCGAAACGGGGAAACTCAGAGCGATGCCGAGAATGTTGTAGCCCGCGAAGCTGTCGCGACCGCGTTGGAGTTGGCTTTTGTCGGGTAGCCCCGTCCCGTTGCGTGCGGGCGCGGCGTAGCGGCTGAAGCCCGTGATGTCGAAGTTGAAGGGGTCGTCAACCACGCCCGCGAAGAATTGCACTCCGGTCGCCTGATTCGTGGTGATGACGGGCGCGGGCGGTTCGGGGTCTAAGGTCGGGACGGTTCCGGGCGCGTTGAAAGTTTGACCCGACGGGAGCGTGATGGTCGCCGTCTGCACCTGAGACGACGACTGCGTCTTCGGCGTGAAGCGTATATCGATGAAGCGGTCGGGGCGTGCGTCGCCGGTCAGTTCGAGTTCGAAACGGTAGCGTATGTTTTCGTCGAAGATGCCGAAGTTGACCATCTCGTTCGGGACGATGAAGCCGTGAATCGTGCCCGCGATGATGACGCGCGAGTTGTCGTTCGGATCGAGAAAAATGTAGCTGTCGGCGATGTCGCCGCCCTGATCGTTGGCGACGGCGGGCGAGTCGCCGTGGTCGGCGGCATCGAGCGGCGGCGCGGGAGTCAACGCGATAACGAACAGAATCGTCACGAAGAGCGAAGCGAGCGCCCTCTTTTTTTTGCTGCTTAGCATTGAATTTTCTGCTCTCCTCAACACAAGGATACTTACACAACAAAGTAGCCGATGAGTGCATCTCCTTCTTTCGTCTTTACTTGCCGCACGGCTAGCCGATTTATTGCGTGCCGAACCTCGCGCGGTATTCGATGGAGTTGACAAAACCATTCACCATCGTACGGAAGTCGCCGGGATGCGTGTTCAGGTAGTTGAGCCACCCGTTGAACCCCTCCACGTCGATGTCGCGGCGCAGATAGCCGTAGTATTGCGAGGCGACGAAGCCGCGATTGTACTCCTTCGCGTAAAACTCCGCGCTCTCGACAATCGCACGCAACACCTGCCCGCGCGTTCGCGCGCCCGTGTTGAGATCGTTGACGAGTTGCGCGCGGTTCGAGAGCGTGATGCCCGCCGTCTGCAAGAGTTTGTTGACGTAAGCCTCGTTCGAGAGCGCGTCGTACATCTCTTTGAAGTCAGGGCGCGCGGTGAACTCGTTGGCATAGGCCGCTTGATTGGCGAAGACTTCGGCGGGCGTCGCGCCGTTGATGCGCTGCGTGTCGCGTATGAATTCGCGGTAAGTCGGGAACCTGCCGAGCGCGGCCAGATAGAAGCGTATGACGAGGTAGCCTTTGATCTGGTACTCGGCGGAGCGGAAGAACGCCATCGAGACTTCGATGCGGTCGCAACGCGCGTCGTTCAAAGGACAGTTGCGGAGCAAATTCACCCATGAGTTGAAGCCCGTCGTTTCCGGCTCGCGGTTGAGGAAGTCCAGGTAGTGTTGGCGTACGAAGACTTCCGGCCTGTCAATCGGATTAGTCAAGGCGGTCGCCACTTCGTTGTCAACGATGGTTATCTTCGAGTTCGAGAGCGCGCCGAGCGTTGCGCCCGTCGGGTTGCCGAGCGTGAGGCTGATGGTCTCGTCCGTTTCGGCGATGCCGTCGTCGATGATCGAGATGGTGAACGACTTCTGCGTCTCGCCCGCGGCGAAGCGGAGCGTGCCGATGGTCGTCTGGAAGTCGGAACGCTCGGAGGCCGAACCGCTCGTGGCTGCGTAATCGACGGCGGCTGTGCCGCTCGTGTCGCCCGTGCGCACCACCTGTACCGTGACGGTCGTTGCGCCTTCCGACACGCTCAAACTCCCGTCGCCGTTCTGCCCCGCGACGAACTGCACGACGGCAACGGTCGGCGCGGAGGCGCTCGCGGATTGTTTCTGGATGGAGGCTTCGAGGTCGTTATCTTCTCCGGTCTGGGTGAGACGCGTGAGGCCGCTGCCGTTTGCGCTCATCGCGAAGAGATCGAAACTCGCGCCCGCGCCGCCGTTGCGCGTGCTCTGGAAGACGATGCGCGCGCCGTCGGCGGAGAGCCACGGCTCCGTGTCGAACGCGTCGTTTGTGGTCAGGCGCGCGAGCGCGCCGCCGTCCGCCGCGTTCATGATGTAGATTTCTTCGTTGCCGTCGCGCGTGCTTTGGAAGGCGATGCGCGTGCCGCCCCACGAGGGGTGACGATCCGGCGCGGCGTTGTTGGAGATGTTCGCGGCTGACGCGCCCGTCGAGTCCATCGTGTAAATCTCTTCGTTCGCGTCACGATTACTGACGAAGGCCAGTTTCTTGCCGTCGGGCGACCACGACGGGTCGAAGTCCTCGAACGGGTTGTTGGTGAGATTGACGGGATTGCTCCCGTCAGGGTTCATCAGGAAGATTTCGTCGTTGCCGCTGCGACCGCTGACGAAAGCGATCCGTGTGCCGTCGGGCGACCAGACGGGGTTGAGGTCGTCCGCCGTGTTGTTGGTCAGACGGGTCGGGAGGTTGAAGCCGCCCGCATCGCCCGTCGCCGTCATCACGTAAATTTCCGCGTTGCCGTCGCGACTACTGACGAAAGCGAGTTTAGTCCCGTCGGGCGACCACGCTGGCTCTCGATCCGCCGCCCGGTTGTGGGTGAGGCGTGTGACTCCGCCGCCGTCGGGGTTGATCGTGTAAATTTCGTAATCGCCGTCGCGCTCGCTGGCGAAGGCGATTTTACCGGTTGGTTCGGGCGCGTGGTCGGCGGGCTTGACTTGTTGCACGTCGTTCGCGCCGGAAGTCTTCTGTAGCGCGCTCGTCAGTATCAACCCGACCATCAGCGACGTGAATAAAATCCGCACGGCGGGGCTTTTCTTGTGCTTGTTCATCGTTGTGCTCTTTTCGGTCGGGTGTTTAATTGCGTGTCTGGTCATCAACTGTACCCGCAGCCCTCGGCTGATGCGGAGGAGCGAAGAACGGGAAACTGTTGAGGAACGTGACTTCGTTGGCGTTGACGCTGTCGCCGATCCCGCCGGAGGGTTGGTTGGCGATGAAAAAGAGAAGCGTGTCAACCACGTCGTCCGCCGGACGGCGACCGTTGGGGAAGCCCGCCTGTGAATTCGTCCCGCCGCCGTTGCCCGAATTAGGCACATTAAAATTCATGCGCAGCATGTCGCCGCGCGCGACGGCAATGTTTGCGAGGATGCCGATGTTCGTCTCATTGGTTCCGAGTTGTCTGAGGCGGGCGACGATGGCGCCCGCGAATTTTCCGTTGGCGTCCTCAAGCGGCGTCGCGGCGTTGAACTCGTCCTTGCGGTTGAAGGGGATGATGAGGCCGTTGATGCCGGGCGTGGCGCTGCGGTCGAGCGTCACCCAGCGGCCAGTCCCGGCGGCGTTGCCCTGTTTGAGAAAAATCTGATTGCTGCGCCGCTGCGTGACGCTCTGTACGCCGATCTCGTTGTTCGCTCCCGCCGCTCGCATCAGCGAGATGGGGATGCGCAACGCGATGATCATGATGTTGTAGCCCGCGAAGGTGTCGCGCCCGCGCTGCAAATGCGACGCGTCGGGAGTTCCCGCCGTGACGGAGGCGGCGAAACGCGAGAAACCGGGGATGTCGAAAAAGAACGGGTCGTCGCGCATCCCCGCGTAGAAGGAGACGCCGCTCGTCGCATCCGTCGTGACGACCGGTTCGGGGGCGGTGGCGGCGACCGAGGACAGAGTCGTCGGCGCGCTGAACTGGCGTCCGTCGAGCAGCGTGACGGACGCCGTCTGCGGCTGGATCACGGCGTTGACGGCGGTGCGCGGAGAGAAGTTTACGTAGATGAAGCGGTCGGGGCGCGCGTCGCCGTTCGTCTCGATCTCGAAGCCATGGCGGACGTTGTGATCGAAAGCACCCATGTTAACGTTCTGCCCGGAGGGAATAAAGCCGCGCACCGTTAAAGCGAGAATCAACTTTGTGTTGTCGTTAGGATCGAGGAAGGCGTAAGTGTCGCCCTGGTCAACGGCTTGATCGGAAGCGTTGAGCGGCGAATCAGCGTGATCGGCGGCGTCAATGGGCGGTGCCGGAGTTAAAGCGAATGTAAGCAGGAGCGTGAGCGCAACTGCCGCAAGGGAAATCTTTTTTTTATGAGTACGCATAAACGTCTTTATCTCTCCTTAATTTCAATAACAAGCTTCGAATGACCCACATCACGACACACGTAGACTTAAGCGAAACCAGGCGCTTAAAGTCTACGTGTGTCGGGGGGTGTCAACAGAAAATCACAAATTCGGACTGCGCGGGAACTTCACAAACGGCAGGCGAGTTCCACGAATAATCAATTGATCGGCGCGTATCTCTGCGGGCGCGACGTAGCCTTTGCTTCCGGCGGCGGCGATGATGTCATCCTGATCGATGCCGTCGCCGCTGATGCCGATTGCGCCCACCAGCTCCCCGTTCTTGTAGAGAGGTACGCTGCCCGCGAAGATTTGGATTCCGTTCGGGATGTTCGGAATCGAAGTGCAGGGGATGTTGGCCGGAAATTGCGGCGGCGCGGCCAACGTCTGGACGAGATTGTTGCGTACGAGGTCGAGTTGCAGCCCGACGTTGAAGATGCTCCACTGGCCGATGCCGGTGCTGAACGGGCCGGGCGGCTCGTTATTGATGCCGTCCGGGTAGAACGGGCGGTGGAGGAAGCCTACGGCGCGTCCGCTGAAAGCCACCGTGCCGTTCAGGTTGACGCCGTCGGCGGCGGCGCGATCAACGTAAGAACCCATCCCCGCGCCGCGCAGGAGCGCGCCGCCGTTCGCGCGCGAGAAGAGCGCGGCGGTGCGCGCCTTCTGCACCGACACGTCGAAGCCGAAGACCGGCGCGTCGAACGTGCGGAAGATGCCGAGCACGCGCCCCTCCGAATCTACGACGGAGATGGAGACGCGCGCGGGGCTGCCGAGCGGTTGGCGGATAGCGCCGCGCGTGATGTCGGCCTGAATGCCCGCTTGCGTAAGGATAGTCGTCACGTCGGCTGCGGTCAGTGCGTTTGTCGAGCCGGACATGCTGCCCGTGAACGGGAAGAAGCGCGTGTCAACCGCGCCGAAAACCGGGCCGAGTTGCAACGGGACGAAGGCGGAAGGCTGCGCCGAGCGGATCGGGAAATCGGCGTCAACCGTGCCGGGCAGACTCGCGAACGGGATCGTCGGCGGTCGCGGCGCGTCCTCGTCCCTCACGTTTACGTAAGGCAGGCGCACGCCGTCAACTAAGATGGTGTCGCCGCGAATCAGCGGCGGCGGTTCGTAGCCGCGCCCCGCCGCGACGGCGATGATCTCCTCGACGGGCTTGTCGAAGTCTGCGGGGATGCGGTCAATCGTGTACACGCCGTCGCCTTCGATGCCGACCGCGCCCGCATGCACGCCGTTCTTATAAAGCGGAACCGCGCCCGGATCAGCCGAGAGGCCGAACGGGAGGCCGGGTTTTTTGATGTCGGAGCATTCGAGTTGTGAAAACTGCACGCCGTAGAGCGGGCCGCCGGGGCGGAAGTCCACGCCGGGCGGGATGTGTTCCTGAATAATGAAGCCCGCGGTGCGCGGCGTGAAGGCGTTGCCCTGCGTGCTGAAGAAGGCGGCAGTTCCCGCCTTCGAGATCGCGGCGCGCCTGACGGGCATTAGGAACGGCGGCAGGTTCGCGCCCTCCAGACCGAACTGGCCGAGACCAGTGATCGGGTTCGGCTGCTGGTTGAAGCCGGAGTTGCCGCGAAACTGCGTGGTCGGCGGCGCCCCCGTCATCGTGAAGACGCCGAGCACGTTCCCTTCCTTGTCCGTGACGGCGACCGTCACGGGACGCTGCAAAGCTGCGGCGGCGGAGACGGCCTGCGCGATGACAGTTTGCACGTCGTTCGTCGTGAGCGAGCCCGCCGTGATGGGGTTGTTGTTCGGCGTGGGCGCGGCTGAGGCCGGCGCGGCGGTCGGAACTGCGCCGGGGTCGTCCGCCGGGCCGCCGCCGACGTGCCCGATGCCGACGCGCACGCGGTTGCTCGCAACGTTTTTGTAGCGCACGCGCACCAGCACGTCGCCCAAATCACCCATCTCGTCGTGCAGACGCAGGGTCACGGAGTGCATCCATTCCTGATTCGGCACGATGGCGACGTTCTCGACCGTCAGAGGATAGACGCGGCGCGCGCCGTCTTCGGCGTCAGCGGTGAGATCGGAAGTCGTCACGTCGCGTTCGAGATTCATGACGAAGAGTTGAACGCGCGTGCGGCGGTCGGCGCTGAACGCGTGTGCGGCGTCGCGCTTGAAAGGCTCGTTCACGCGCGTCACGGATTCGAGCGCGACGGCGCGCGTCGAGTTGGCTTCGCTGATCAGGACGGGACGCGTCACCTGCGCCGTCGAGGGGTTTTGATTCCAGAGAAGCGCGAAAGCAAACAGACCGAATGTTGCCGGCAAGAGCAGGCGTCGGGCGATTGATGAATGATTCTTAATCATAGAAACAGGCCGCGTGTAGAAATTTAACAGGCAGAAACCGGGCGACGCGCTTGAAGCGTTCGGGATATTCAAACGGAGCGGCTACAATTTATCATTAAACTTAGTTCCGTCAAGATGAATTTGTTCGCGCGCGGGCGGAAGGCGCGAAAATTTCATAAAAAAAGCGTCGAGGGCGCGCGTCGGGAAAAATTTCGTTGCCAGTCGGCGACGACTGTGCTACAAAAACAGCCCAACGCGTTTTTGAATCGAGCTTCTGTGCAAGCGCAAAAGACCAGCGGTTAGTTCTCTGTAAATTCACGAATTTCACTTGACACTACACGTACGAGATCGCCCCACGCGGCCTCGTCATTTCATAACGGCTTCATGTTCCCTACCCCTACCCGTCTGAACGCTCTCGCGAGACTTCTCCTGGCTGTCTCGCTCCTTTCCGTTTTTCCGCCCACGGCTTTCGCACGACAACAGCACGGTCGAATCCGTGGCACCGTGCGCAGCGATGCGAAGACCGCGCTCGGCGGCGCGACCGTCATCGCCATCAATCAGGTGACGAGCAACCGCTCGACGACGCGCACCGCGCCGGACGGAAGTTTCTCCTTCAAACTGCGCGCGGGCGCGTATCGCATACTCGTCGATGCGCCCGGCTCCGTGCGTTTCGACAAAGAGAACATCATCGTCGAGGCGGGCAAGGATAGTCCGGTCGAAGTCGAGTTGAAGGCTTTGAAGGAGCCGAAGAAGGGCGAGCCGTTCATCGACCCGACGGCGAACGAGCGCCCCGCGGGCTACGCGGGCGGCGGCAATCTCGATTCGCGTCCGCCGACTCTGCCCGACCGCGCAGAGGTGCGCGACCGCTGGCGCTCCACCTTCCCCGAATACGACCGCTACGGCGACAAGGGCGCGCGCGGGCGCGACATTCCGTTCAAACGCGGCAAGTGGTACGACCCCTACAACCAGAATTTGCTCAAGGGCGACTTCCCCATCTTCGGCAACAGCGTCTTCATGATCCTGTCGGGCGTGAACACCACGACCGTCGAACTCAACCGCACGCCGAAGCCCACGGACGTTTCGAGCGCGCGACCGGGCAGCGCGGAGTTTTTCGGGCGACCCGAAACCTTTATCACCAACAACGTCATACAGTTCTCCTTCGAGATGTTCAGCGGCGACACGACCTTCAAGCCGCGCAACTGGGCGATCAAAATCTCGCCCACGATCAGTTTGCCGAATTACGTCAACGCGCGCGAACGGGGCGTCATCAACATCGACCCGCGACGCGGCACGAACCGCACCGACACGCACGTCTCTTTGGAAGAGGCCTTCGGCGAAGTGAAGATCGAAGACGTGAACTCGAACTTCGACTTCGTTTCCGTGCGCGCAGGCATCCAGCCGTTCGTCTCCGATTTTCGCGGCTTCATCTATTCGGATAACAACCTCGGCGCGCGCCTCTTCGGCGGCTTCGACAACAACAAGTCGCAGTTCAACGTCGCCTACTTCTCGCAACTCGAAAAAGACACCAACAGCGGCCTCAACCGCTTCGACACGCGCCACCAGAACGTCTATATCGCCAACTTCTTCCGGCAGGACTTTCTACGCAAAGGCTACACGGCGCAACTCAGTTTCCTTTTCAACGACGACCGCCCCTCGCGCAAGTTCGACCGCAACGGCTTCCAGGTGCGTCCCGCGCTCGTCGGCGACGTGAGGCCCCACGGCGTCAAGGTCGGCTACATCGGATTCTCCGGCGACGGTCACCTCGGCAACGGTCTGCTCGGACGTTTCAACCTCTCGCACGCCTATTATCTCGCGCTCGGGCGCGACACGCACAACCCGATTGCCGGCCGCCCCGTCAACATCCGCAGCCAGATGGCCGCGCTCGAACTCAGCTACGACAAGGATTTCGTCCGCTTCAAAACGTCCGGCTTCTTCGCGCAGGGCGACAAGAATCCGACCGACTCGCAGGCCAGCGGTTTCGATGCCATCTTCGACGATCCGAACTTCGCCGGCGGGCAGTTCTCTTTCTGGAATCGTCAGGCCATCCGCTTGACGCAGACGGGCGTCTCGCTCGTCGAACCGAACAGCCTGCTGCCGAGTTTGCGCAGCAGCAAGACGCAGGGACAGGCCAATTTCGTCAACCCCGGCATCATGATTCTCAATGCGGGCGCGGACGTGGAAGTGACGCAGCGCATCAAAGCCATCTTCAACGCCAACTTCCTGCGCTTCCATCATACCGAGCCGCTCAGACAGGTTTTGTTCCAGCCCAACATCCGTCACGGCATCGGTCAGGATTACAGCGTCGGCGTCGCTTATCGCCCGCTGCTCATCAACAACATCACGATGACTTTCGGCGCGTCTACCTTCGTGCCCGGGCGCGGATTCCGCGACATCTACACGGATGCGAACCGCAACTGCCCGCCGAACGTAGCCGAATACTGCACATCCGACCGAACGATCATCGATCCGAGCAAGCCCCTGTTCTCTTTGTTCGGACAGGTGAAGTTCATTTTCTAAGCTCAAATATTTCTTACATA
>DATHBB010000014.1:0-21362 GCA_035296385.1 Pyrinomonadaceae bacterium
CGCCGCGCGCTTCGAGGTCGCGCCCGCCCGCCTCGCGGTCGTCCTCGGAGGCTTCGACCGCGCGGTGGCAAGCATCGTAGCCGCCCGCGATGATGCCCTGCACCAACTCCGGCGAGACGCCGAAGGTAGGCGGGCACTCCGCCGCGTCGAGCACGCCGAGACGCCCCGAAGTGCCCGTGCCCACGTAAAACAGACGCCCGCCGCCGCCGAGTCTTTCGACGATCCCCTCGACCGCGCGCGCCACTTCGCCCGCGACGCGCCCGACCGCCTCAGCCACCAGCGCATCCTCTTCGTTCATCAAACGCACGATCTCCGCCGCCGGAAGCGTGCCGATCAACTTCGTGCGCGGGTTCTCTTGCTCGGTTACGGGAAGGTCGTTCATAAGTTGCAGGTTTCAAGTCTCAGGTTTCGAGTTTCAGGTTTCAAGACTAAAGTTTGCGGCTTCTTTGTCTCGAACTTGAAACCTGAGACGTGAAACCTGAGACTCAGCCCGCGAGCGCAAGGCGTCGTATGTGCGCGCGCGCCATGGTCGCGGCGGCGGCGGCGGGCGAGAGTTGCGGCGGCGCGAGAAAGGCTTGCGGCGCGCTCTGTTCGACGGCCTTGCGCAGAGGGGCGAGGACGAGTTCGCCCGCGGCAAACACCCCGCCGACGTAAGCCACCTGAAAACTCTCGCGCTCGATTCGCAGTTTTCGGATCACCGTGCGCGCCAGCGACGCCAACTCGCGCCCCGCGTCCGTCACGATCTCACACGCCACCGCGTCGCGCGCGCGCGCCGCCTCTATGACGCTGCGCGCGAATCCCGCGATGCGTTCGTTGGTCATGCTCGGCGCGTAGATGGCGAGCGAGAGATCGTCTGCCGTCGCCACGTTGAAATAGAGGCACGCGGCCTCGCCCAGCCTCGTCGCGTCACCGCGCCCGTCCGACGCGTGCGCGACCGCCTGTAGAGCGCGCCGCGCGATCCAGGAGCCGCTGCCCTCGTCGCCCGCGAGCGGCCCCCAGCCGCCCGCGCAGGCGTGCTTGCGCCGCGCGTTCTTACCGCAACAGATCGAACCCGTGCCCGCGATCAAAACCAGACCGGGCTTTCCAGCCGTCGCTCCGTAGAGCGCGATGTCTGCGTCCGTCACGACTTCAATCGGGTTGATGCCCAGCGTGCGTTGGAGCGCGTCGGCCATGCGTTCCTTCAAATCCGCGCGGCGCACGCCCGCCAGCCCCACTTCGGCGGAGGCGATGTCCGTGCGGCGCACGCCCGCCGCCGCACACGCGCGATCCACCGCCTCGCGCACCGCCGCCGCCGCGCTGCTCACGCCGACGCGCAGAGGGTTCGACGGCCCGGCGAGTCCTTCGCCGAGCGCGCGCCCTTCTTCGTCCGTGATCATGGCCTGAGTTTTCGTGCCGCCGCCGTCAACGCCGAGCACGACGAGCGGCGCAGAGAGGTCTCGTGGCGCGTGGGAAAAGTTTGTGGGTTCGCGTCTCGCCTTCATTGTTTGGCTTTTATCATTTGTCGGGGCGGAAAATTCGCGCGCTCGTGTCCCGTCCGTGCCGGCTATGATGGGCAGATTGTAAAAAGGGTTGACATATAATGGAAACTAAAAGATTTTATCCGCTTGATAATCAACACTGATACTGAGGTTTCGCCATGGAGATTCGACAATTGAGGGCTTTGGCCGCCATCGCCGAAAAGGGATCGTTCACCGCCGCTGCTGAACGCGTCCACGTGACGCAGGCGGGCGTCAGCATGCAGATTCGACAACTAGAACTGGAGACGGGCACGCTGCTCTTCGTGCGCACGCCGCGCCGCTGCGTGCTGACGCACGCCGGAGAGCGCCTGCTCGAACGCGCGCGCCGCATCCTGCGCGAACACGACGCGGCGCTCGCGGAGTTGGCCGAGTTGTCCGGCACTTCGCACGGGCGTCTGCGTCTGGGCAGCGCGTCGGCGATGTTCAGTTCGGATCAACTGCCGCAGATTTTGAAGGAGTTGCGCGCGCGCTGCGAGCACGTCGAGGTCACGGTTACATCGGGGACGAGCGAGGCGTTGGTGCGCCAGATCACAGCGGGCGAGTTGGACATCGCCTTCATCTCGCTGCCGGTGGAGGCGCGCGGCGTCGAGACGCAGTTGCTCCTCAAAGACGAGTTGATCGCCATCGCCAGCCCCGACCACGCGCTCGCGTACAAGCGCGTCATCAGCGCGTTCGAGTTGGCGGGACAGAAACTCATCCTCGGCGAGCGCGGCGGCAACACGCGTCGCCTGATCGACGAGTTCTTCGCGCAGGCGGGCTTGCGCCCCGTCGTGGCGATGGAGTTGAGCCGTTTGACTTCGATCAAGCGCATGGTGGAGACGGGGATGGGCGTCGGCATCGTGCCCGTCAGGTCTGCGCTCGAAGAGATCGCGGAGGGGCGACTCATTCGCTGGTGGATCGAGGGCGCGCAGATCAACTCGGAACTCGGCTTCGCGTATCTCTCCGGCGGCTATCAATCTCCGATGACGCAGACCTTCATCAGTCTCTGTCACGAGAACTTCGCCGCCGAGGAGAAAGCGTCCGAGCCGCGCAAAGCGCGCAGGCGCACCGCGCGCAGGCAGAAATCTAACCGGGTGAAACGTTGAAGCAAAATAAGAGGCGAGTTGATAGCACGAGCGCGCGAGGCGGCGTGTGAATCTTTGAGTTCATTCGTGCGCTTGTTCGAGCAAGGTGCGGATGGCGGGGACGAGTCGTTGCGTATCTTCGGGTTTGCGCAGGCAGCCTTGCGCGCCCGCCTTGATGGCTTCCTTGTGATCGAGGAGCGGGGCGTAGGCCGTGAAGAACAGGATCGGCGTGTCTGTATTGAACTCGCGAATCTCGCGGCAGAGCGCGAGGCCGTCCATGTCTGTGAGGCCGATGTCGAGCAGTATGAGCGCGTAGGAATTTTCACGCGCGAGGCGCAAGCCCTCTTCCGCAGTCTGCACGGCGGTGACGGCAAAGCCCTCTTGCTTCAAACTCCACTCCACCAGAAAACGCGTGTCCTGCGTGTCCTCGACATATAAAATTTCCGGTCGCTCGACGGTCATATGATTTTCACTCCGTGAAAAAAGTGACGAGTGATGAGTGACGAGTGACGAGATAAAGACAAGATTTTGTTTATAACTTGTCACCCGTCACTTGTCACTCGTCACTTCAGTATATCGTTGCATGAGTTCAGGCCAGCGGCCTTGCGCTTTGAGTATGAGTTCGCAGACTTCGCGGACTGCGCCGAAGCCTCCGGGGAGGCGCGTCGTGTAATGCGCGGCGGCGCGCGTGTCTTCGGTCGCGTCGGCGACGGCGACGGCGAAACCGCAGCGGCGCATCAAAGGGATGTCAGTCACGTCGTCGCCCACGTAAGCCGCGTCCGCCGCTTCGACTCCGGCGGCAATTAACACCTCCGCGAAATCTTTCGGCTTGTCCCAGGTTCCCTGTCGCACGTGCTTGATGCCGAGATCGCGCGCGCGGCGTTCGACCGCGGAGGACGTGCGGCCTGAGATGATGCCCGATTGCAGACCGGCGCGGTGCAAAAGCACGAGGCCGTGCCCGTCGCGCGTGTGAAAACTCTTCTCCTCGTCGCCGTTCTCAAGCAGTGTGATGCGCCCGTCCGTGAGCACGCCGTCGCAATCGAGCAAAAGCAATTTGACGCGCGCGGCGCGCTCTTCGATTGTCGGCTTGTGGTCGCCCGTGTTCGTCGTCATCTGTTCAACGTACCTCGAAGATGGGGATGTCCACGAGTTTCAACGCGCTGCCGCTGCGTGCGAAGACGAGTACAGCCGTGCCCGACTGTTCGCGACCGAGAGTTTTGGCCGTGATGTGAACGTCTGCGGCGTAGCGATCCGAGCCGAGCGATTCGGTGCGCAGCAACTTCGTCTGCCAGAGTTCGGGCTGGCTGCCGATGATGCCTCTGGCGAAAGAGGTGAGTTCGCCGGGCATGACGAGCACGTCGAGTTCGGCCTTACGCCCGCCGCGAACCGTCTGCTCGAACTGCGCGACGGCGGCGCGCACCGTCTCGTCAATGGCGGGCGCTGCCGCTCCGGTCGCGGCTTCGGCTTTCAGACGCGCGGCGCGCGCGGCGAGCGTCGGCGCGTAGCCGCCTTCGGCGCGCACGGCTTCGTCAAAACGCCTGGCCGCCTCCGCCGCTTGACCCTTGCGCAGGGCGATTTCGCCCAAGCCCATGTTCGCCCACGCGAGCGTGGCGGGCAGCGGCAAACGCTCGTCGAGCGCGGCGCGAAATTCGCGTTCGGCGTCGGGGAGTTTGTTCTGTTCGAGCAGCGCGCGCGCGAACAGGATGCGCGCGTCCTGCATGAGCGGAGCGCGCGTGAGCATGTCGCGCGCGATTGTTTCGGCCTGCGCGTGCTGTCCGGCGGCGAGCAGGCGCGTCGCGTCTTCGAGCGACTCTTCGAGCGCGGGCGCGCGCGGCGCGACATCGTTCGAGTAGTCGAGTTGCGGGTAGATTTTTTCCGGATCGACTTCGACGCGTAGGATGCGCGCGGTGGTTTTGAAACGAACGTCGGCGAAATCTCTGGCCGGAATCGTGGCCTGCGCCGTGACGCGCTCGCCGCTTTCGGTGACGGCGAGGGCGTTGACTGTGGTTTCAATCGCGCCCGTGTTTCTGAGCGCGGAGACGGATTCGCCGCCGCGCTGTTGCGGCAGGCCGATCAGTAGATCAATTTCCGTGGGTTGATCGAAGCCCGCGTCGAGCGCGCTCTTGAGGCTCGCGCCGCCGCGACCGTTAAGCGCGGCGCGCAGGACGGCGAGCGTGAGTTCGCTTTCGCGCCCCTTCTGTAATTGTTCGCGGAGGAGCGTGACGAAGGCGTCGCGTCCGAGCACGCGGTCGGCGAGTCGCCAGATCATCGCGCCTTTGTTGGCGACGGAGAGGTAGTAAGTCGGCTCCAGCGGCGTGGTGTTGGAGAGCGGGGCGTCGCGGCGCGCGACGGCTGAATAGGCGATGCGCTCGCGCAGGCGTTCGGCGTCGGCGGCTTCGCGCCCGAACTCTTTTTCGAGAAAGAGCGTCGCCAGGAAACGCGCCAGCCCTTCGCGCACGACGCCCCCGCCTTCGCCGCGCACGGGCGTTGTGCCGCCAATCCACATGCGCGCGATTGATTCGGCGATCTGCTGCGCCGCGAGCGCGTCCGTTTTGCTGCGACGGAAGGCCGCAGCCTCAAGCAGGATCGTGCCGCCGAGATCGAAGCCCGCGCCGCGCGTGACGGCGACGAGGCGTATGGGCGCGTCCATGCTCGCGCCGAACAGACCCGCATAAAAGTTTCGCGCGGAGGCGGCGAGCGCGATGAGCGACTCGGCGCGCTTGCGTTCGTCCGCGTTCGCGCCGCGCGGGAGATGCGCGCTCACGCCGCGCGCGTCCGCGCCGCCTTCGACCGCGTCCCACTTGCCCGTCAGAAAAAACGGCTGGACGAAAAGTTTCTGCTCGTAAGTCGTGCCCGTCGCAACTCCTGTGGAGATCACCGTCTGCTCCGCGCCAGCCGCGTTGACGGTGAGACGCATCGGCGCGGTGTCCGCCCCGCGCAGGGAGAACGGCGAGTTGGGCGACGGATACCAGCCGGAGAGCGGAAGAAACTGCGCGCCTTCGGGCGAGATAGCCGCCAGCCCCGTGTTAGCCGCGAGGGGCAGTCGATAATCGAGCGTGAGGTTGACGCTGGAGCCGGGGAGGATGCCTGTGGGTAGCGTCACAGTCACCTGCTGCAACTGCGTGCGAGACTCCGCACGCGCTGAAAACTGTGCTGACGCGTCGCCGACGAGCGCAGACTTGATCTCCGCCGCAGAGTTGAGCCGCGTCGTCAAAGTGCGCCCCGCGCCCGTGCCGACATTTCGCGCGTGGATGATGGCGCGCGCGGTGAGCGCGCGATCAGTAGTTGCCGTCGCGGGCGGAAGGGTCGCCGTCACGTCGAAGCGTTCGACCTGCCACACGGGGCGCGCTTCTTCCTGCGCGCGCGCGTGTGTGGAGACGAGTAAGAGTGTGGAGATGAGAGCGAGTTTGCGTAGACGAAAAATGTTCATACTTGAGCGAGCGAGTGTTCAGCTTTCGGTAGAAGCGTTGCGCCGTACGAGTTCGTGTATGTCGCGCAAACTACCCAGCAGCGATTCGAGTCGCGCGAGCGGCAGCGCGTTCGGCCCGTCGGAGAGCGCGCGCGAAGGCTCTTCGTGCACTTCCATGAAGACCGCGTCCACGCCGCAGGCGACCCCGGCGCGCGCGAGCGGTTCGATGTACTCGGACTGCCCGCCCGTTGCATGACCGAGTCCGCCGGGCAGTTGCAGGCTATGCGTCACGTCGAAGACGACGGGCGCACCGAACGCGCGCATGATCGGAAACGCGCGCATGTCAACGACGAGGTTGTTATAGCCGAAAGAGACGCCGCGCTCCGTCAGCAACAGACGCTCGCAACCGGCGGCGCGCGCCTTCTGCACGATGTTTCGCGCGTCGGCGGGCGCGAGAAACTGCCCCTTCTTTACGTTCACCACGCGACCCGAGCGCGACGCTGCGACGACGAGGTCGGTCTGCCGCGAAAGAAACGCGGGAATCTGCAACACGTCCGCCACGCGCGCCACCGCCTCGACCTGCGACACGTCGTGTATGTCCGTCACGACAGGCACGCCGACCTCTTCCTTCACGCGCTGCAAAACTTCCAACCCCTCTTCCATCCCGCGCCCGCGAAAACTCTCATGCGACGAGCGGTTGGCCTTGTCGAAGGATGCTTTGAAGACGTAATCGAGTCCGGCGGCGCGCGCACGTGCGGCGCATTCGCGCGCGAGCATCAAGGCGTGCTCCGCCGATTCGATCACGCACGGCCCCGCGATGATCGTCAAACGCCCGTCGCCGAACGTGGCGTTGCCGACCTTGAATGATTGCACCTGTGATTCAGTTGACATGGATGAATTCATTAACGGCGCTTAAAAGTTTGAACGAGTCCCGTTAGGGACGATTGAGAATAGCCCAGCCATTGATGGCTGGGAACAACGGCCACGAGTTTAATGGAGTCCCGTAGGGACGATTGAATCCTACGTTATTCCAATCGTCCCTACGGGACTCAAACATTTTTCTTCAACTTATCCCCAGCACTGAAGTGCCGGGCTATTATCAATCGTCCCTGACGGGACGAAAAACTTACTTTCTAATCAACCTCTAAAATCTTACTCCCTTATTAACTTCTAAAACGGGTTCAAAATCTTCTTTAATTTTTTGAAAGCGCCGCCGACCTTCGACCCCTTCTTTTCCCTGCCCTGGTTGTTATTGACCGTCCGGCTCGTGCGTCTGGTTTTGGTTGCTTGCGCTTTTCTGGCGGGCGCTTCGTCGGGCGTAGGGCTAGGCGTGGGCGTCGCTTCCGGCGTCGGCGTCGCGGCGTTCACATTCTCCGTGATGGGAACTGCTCCGGCGTCGCTGTTCCGCATCCTGACAAACGCCGTGAGGCCGATGGCGAGCACGAGCAAGGTCAGGATGGAGGCCAGCAGCACTGGTGGCCGGTTGAGTTGGTAGAGCAACGTGCGCCGGTTTTGCAACAGGACTCTGACGCGCGTGTAAGGCTGCGCGGCGAGCGTCGGCGCCGCCGCGCCGACGGCGAGCGCATCGGTCGGCTTCGCATCGGCCACGCTGCCCGTCTGCGCCATACGCTTCCCCGTCGTATCCGCGAGTTTCGTGGTGTCGCTCGTCTTCACGACATGGTGCGCGCCCGCGGTTTCTACGCCGAGCACGTACTGCCCCGTCTGCGGCGGCGCGCCGTTGCCGTTCTCGAAATCCTCTTCGGGCGCGAGATAGTCTGTCGAGGGCGGGGCGACTCCCGCGCGTTTGGCCGCCGCGTGGAGTTCGCGCCTGAACGCACCGGCGTCGGGCGGGCGATTCAGAGGATTTTTTTCGAGCGCGTGCAGGACGACGCGTTCGAGTTCGGGCGGGATGTTTGCAACCAACTCGGTCGGGCGGCGCGGCGGCTTGGATGAATGCTGCAAGGCGACGGCGAGCGGCGACGGGCCTGTGAAAGGAGTCGCGCCCGCGAGCATCTCGTAGAGGATGATGCCGAGGCTGTACACGTCGGAGGCGGGCGTCAGGTGCGCGCCATCGCACTGTTCGGGCGACATGTAACGCGGCGTGCCGATCATCACGCCCGTCTGCGTGAGCGCGTTCTGCTCCGAGTCGTCAACCGTGTCGGCGGCTAGTTTGGCGATGCCGAAGTCCAAGACCTTGACGACGGGCGGCGCGTTCTTCGGTTGGACGATGAAGATGTTGGCGGGTTTGAGGTCGCGGTGGATGACGCCGCTTTCGTGCGCCGCCTCGACCGCCGCCGCCACCTGCAACATCAGTGCGACCGCGCGCCTGCTCTCCATCGGCGACTCGAACGCAAGCACCTCGCGCAAATTCCGCCCTTCGAGCAACTCCATCACGATATAGACGAAGCCTTCCGACGTGCGCCCGAAGTCCGTCACCGTCACGGCATTCGTGTGGCGGAGTCGTCCGGCGGCGCGCGCCTCGCGCCGGAAGCGCTCCTGCGCCGCTTCGTCTTCGACGAAGCGCGGGTGCAAAACTTTCACGGCCACAGGGCGATCAATCAACAGGTGCGTCGCGTGATAGACCGTCCCCATCCCGCCCTCGCCGAGCCGTCTATCGAGCCGGTACTTCTCATCGAGCACATGCCCTGCGAGCGGATCAACCGGAGACGCAATGGCGATGGTCGCGTCGGCACGCAAAATCGCCCCGTCCTCCGGGCACGTTTTCACGTCCGCCGCAAACAGCCGACCGCATGTGGGACAATGGAGCATAATCTCAAGTGCCTAAAGCAGTGACAAGTGACGGGTGACGAGTGACGAGTTAAAGCAGTAAATCGTGAATCGTCAATCGTAAATAGAAGAAAGCGGGGTTTATCTATTCACAATTCACGATTGACGATTCACGTCTCTTGCCTGTCACTTGTCACCCGTCACTTGTCACTGCTTTATTGTCGGGTTTTCGCGGCAAAAAGTACAGCACGAAGAAAGGGATAAAAGACAGTGACGAGTGACAAGTGATGAGTGACAAGAGAAAGCCGTGAGTCGTTAATCGTGAATAGAAAAAACAGCTCTTCCTCTATTTACGGTCGATGATCCGCGATTTACTTTCTTCCAACCTGTCACTCGTCACTTGTCACTCGTCACTGTCTTTCAGTCGTCGCCTGCGACGCCGACGCGTTGCGTTGCGACGGCGGCGGTCATTTCCGTGTCGTGGGATTCTGCGACCGTCGTTTCGTTGCGCAGGCGATTTTCGAGCGCGGCGCGGACGAAAGAGGTGAAGAGCGGGTGGGCCTGGAGCGGCTTCGATTTGTATTCGGGATGAAACTGGCAGCCCAGGAACCAGGGGTGCGCGTCGCGCGGCAGTTCGACCATTTCGACGAAGCGACCGTCGGGCGATTCGCCGCTGAAGACGAGTCCGGCGCGCTCCAACGTCTCGCGAAATTCCGGGTTGAACTCGTAACGATGACGATGCCGC
This sequence comes from Pyrinomonadaceae bacterium, assembly GCA_035296385.1. Classification (GTDB taxonomy): domain Bacteria; phylum Acidobacteriota; class Blastocatellia; order Pyrinomonadales; family Pyrinomonadaceae; genus JAIVJZ01. The sequence goes on from DATHBB010000014.1 coordinate 9,463, forward strand.
TCGCCGATCTCCGGCGCGCCGCCGTAAACTTCGCGCGCGAGACTGTCGGATGCGAGGCGGCAGAGCCACGAGCCGAGCCGCATCGTCCCGCCCAACTCTTCGACGCCCACGAGATCGCGCAGTTTGAAGATGACCGGATAAGGTGTCGCCGGGTCGAACTCGGTCGAGTCGGCGTTCGTTAGCCCGCACATCGCACGCGCGTATTCGATGACGGCAGTTTGCATGCCGAGGCAGATGCCGAAGTAGGGCGTGCGACTGCGGCGCGCGTAGGAGATGGCGCGGATCATTCCGGCCACGCCGCGCGCGCCGAATCCGCCGGGCACGAGGATGGCGTCGTAGTCGCGTAAGCCCTCCTCGAACCCCTCGCCCATCAACTTCTCCGACTCGACCCAACGCACGTTCACGCGCACGTTGTTGGCGACGCCGCCATGCGTCAGCGCCTCGCGCAGAGACTTGTAAGAATCCTCCAACTCCACGTACTTGCCGACGATGCCGATGGTGACTTCGCCCGCCGCAGGCTCGCGGATCGTGGCGACGAGTTCGCGCCAGTGCGAGAGGTCTATGTTCGAGGCGCGCCCTTCGAGGCCGAGCGAATGGACGATCAACTCGTCGAGTCCCTGTTCGTGGAAGGCGAGCGGCACGTCGTAGATCGTGTCCACGTCTTCGGCGGTGATGACGGCGCGCTCCGTGACGTTGCAAAAGAGCGCGATCTTACCGCGCAGGTCGCGCGACAGTTTACGGTCCGAGCGGCATAGCAGGATGTCTGCCGCGATGCCTATCTCGCGCAGTTCGCGTACGGAGTGTTGCGTCGGTTTGGTCTTGAGTTCGCCCGCGGCGGCGATGAAAGGGACGAGCGTGAGGTGTACGAAGAGCGCGCCGCGCCCGCCGTCCTTCGACTCCTCGTTGCCCATCTGGCGTATGGCTTCGAGGAACGGCAAGCTCTCGATATCGCCGACCGTGCCGCCGATCTCTACGATGACGACATCCACGCCGTCGCGTTCGGCGACCGCGCGCACCGCCTTCTTGATCTCGTCGGTGATGTGCGGGATGACCTGAATGGTCTTGCCGAGGTAGTCGCCGCGCCGCTCTTTTTCGATGACGGAGAGGTAGATGCGTCCCGTCGTCCAGTTGTTCGCACGCGTGAGGCGCGCGCCGGTGAAGCGTTCGTAGTGGCCGAGGTCGAGGTCTGTCTCCGCGCCGTCGTCCGTGACGAAGACTTCGCCGTGCTGGAAGGGCGACATCGTGCCGGGGTCCACGTTGATGTAGGGATCGAGTTTCATCAGCGTGACGGTCAGGCCGCGCGCTTCGAGCAGGCAGCCGATTGAAGACGCCGCCAGACCTTTCCCCAGACTCGAAACCACGCCGCCCGTAACGAAAATATATTTAGGCATCACTCTCCTTGAGGTTCGGACGAACTTAATTTTTTAGCATCGGCTGCGGCGTCGTCGCCATCGCCCGGCAATTTCTTCTTGTTGTAGTAACCGTGTCTCAAATCCTGCTGCACCGCGACGGCCTGTGCCCCTTTCGGGTGCAACCACTGCTGCAAGGCGAACATCGCCCCGCGCGTCGCCGCGCCTTCCTTCACGCGGCGGTCGAACTCTTCCTGCGAAATCTTTTCCGGCGGCCTGCCGAGATAGGCCGCCCCGCACAGGCCGCCGATGATAATCAAAAGAATTAACGTTAAACCGATCCAGTCGCTCATAAGCTATACAGGCGTGCGCCTCACAACTTTCGCGTGAGACGGGAACGAATCAGGATGAACCGTTGCCGCCCGTGATGTTGCGTTCAACTGTTGCCGCCAGGCGATCCAGACGCGCGTTCGTATCCGCGATCTTTTCGTCTAAGCGCGCATTCGACTCTGCGATCATTCTCTCGTTGCGCGCCTGAGCATCTGCCAGCTTCGTCATGTTCTCAGCCAACGCCGTTATGCTTTCCGTGACGATCTGAATAAACTGGCTTTGTGTCTGCGCGTAATCTCGCAACTGCCCGCCGATCTGAGCGATCTGTTGGTTAGTTTGCTCAAGCCGTACATCGAAAGAAGCCTGATTCTTCACCAGAAATTCAATCGCACGTTCCATCTCTTCGTTAGTCATGTCTTATTACCTTTCGCGGCGGCGAACATCGCGCGCACGCGTTCGAGGTCTTCCGCCGTGTCCACGCCGATAGACGTTTCGTTCGTCTCGACCACGCGAATCTTTGCGCCGTGTTCGAGCATGCGGAGTTGTTCGAGCGATTCGGCGCGTTCGAGCGCGGACTGCGGCCAGCGCGCGTATTCTAACAAAAAGGCGCGGCGGTAAACATAAAGCCCCGTGTGCTTGCGAAAATTTGCAAGCAACTCCGGCTCGACTTCGAGCGCGGCGGCGAGCGAACCGTATTTGTGTACGGCTGCGCGCGGGTAAGGAATCACTGACCGCGAGAAATAGAGCGCGTGGCCGCGCTCGTCCAGGACGACTTTAACCACGTCCGGACTCAGCACATCGGCTGCGTCGCTCACGTTCTCGCACGTCGTCGCGCACGCGGCTTCCGGGTCGTCCAGCAGCGCCGCGACGGCGCGTTCGATGGTGCGCGGCGAAATCTGCGGCTCGTCGCCCTGCACGTTGACTATCGTGTCGAAACTCTCGTCGAGCGCGGCGGCGGCTTCGGCGAGACGGTCGCTCCCGCTCGCATGTTCCGTGCTCGTCAACATCGCCTCGTAGCCCGCAGCGCGCACGGCGTCGCGTATGCGTTCGTCGTCTGTGGCGACCAGCACGCGCGAGACGTTTCTGGCCGCTCGCGCGCGTTCGCAGACGCGCACGATCATCGGTCGTCCGCAGATGTCGAGCAGAGGTTTACCGGGGAGCCGTGTCGAGTGGAAGCGCGCGGGGATGATGGCGATGGCGGAGGAAACTTGAGGTTGCGAGTCCGTGTGCTTCACGGGATTGCAAGATAGCCTGTCGCGCCTGCGAGTGTCAATGAAAAGCGTCGGGGAAGGGTTAAAGGGGAAAGGTAAAAGGAGGAGACCGCGTGAGCCGTAACGTCTGCCGCCTCGTTCTTTCCCCTTCCCCCTTCCCCTTTAACCTTTCCCCCGTATGTTTGAGCCGTTTGACACCGCACATCGGGCGGGCTACGATGCGCAAAGTTTTTCAGCTATGCTTTCGGGTGGGAAATGTGGCTCCGGCGAATTCTCGTCCGAGTGTTTCGGCGGCGGCCATACACCTTTTACCGTTCATTATTTACTAAGATATGGGATTTCAAACGACAGCTATCCACGCGGGGCAGGAGCCGGATGCGGCGACGGGCGCGGTCTCCGTGCCCATCTATCAGACTTCGACTTACGCGCAGGAAGGACTCGGCAAGCACAAGGGCTTCGAGTATGCGCGCACGCAGAACCCTACGCGCCTCGCGCTCGAACAGAACATCGCCGCGCTCGAAGGCGCGCGCTTCGGCTACGCCTTCGCTTCCGGCATGGCCGCCATCGACGCGACGCTCCGCCTCGTCCGCGCGGGCGACCACGTCGTCGTCTCCGATAACACTTACGGCGGCACTTACCGACTCTTCTCGCGCGTGCTCGCCAACTACGGCATCGAATTCACCTACGTTGACACTTCGGATGCGTCGAACGTAGAGGCGGCGATTCAGGACAACACGCGCATGGTCTTCGTCGAGACGCCGACGAACCCCGTGATGATGGTCACGGACTTGCAGGCCGTCTCCGACATCGCGCACGCGCGCGGCGCACGCGTCGTCTGCGACAACACCTTCCTCTCGCCCTACCTGCAACGCCCGCTGGAGTTCGGCGTGGACATCGTCCTGCACTCGACGACGAAATATCTGAACGGCCATTCGGACAGCGTCGGCGGCGTGGTGGTCCTGAACGATGAGCAGGACGCCGAGTGGATCAAGTTTATACAGAACAGCGCGGGCGCGATCTTGTCGCCCTTCGATTCGTGGCTCATCATGCGCGGCACGAAGACGCTTGCGCTGCGCATGGAGCAGCACGACCGTAACGGGCGCGCCGTCGCGGCCTTTCTCGAAGAGCATCCGAAGGTCGAGAAGCTCTACTATCCCGGCTCGCTCTCGCACCGCCAGCATGATCTGGCGAAACGGCAGCAGCGCGGCTTCGGCGGCATGGTCGCTTTCGATGTCGGTTCCCTCGACAACGCGCGCGCCGTGCTCGAAGGCGTCCGCCTCTGCACGCTCGCCGAAAGTCTCGGCGCGGTGGAAACCCTGATCTCGCATCCGGCGACGATGACGCACGCCTCCGTGCTTCCCGAAACGCGCGCCCGCCTCGGCATCACGGACGGCCTCGTGCGTATCAGCGTCGGACTCGAAGACGTGGACGATATTATCGCCGATATTGATCAAGCGCTCGGTAAAATGCAGTGACAAGTGACAAGTGACGAGTGACAAGTTAAAATCCGCCGTTCCAGCTCGTCACTCGTCCTTACTCGTCACTCGTCACTTGTCACTTGTCACTTAACATATGTTCGTCGAGCTACACGCACAAACAGACGTTGGCCGCATCCGGCAGGGCAACGAGGACAACTTCCTCGTGCTCGATCTTGCGACGGGCGGGAGTTGGAGCGGTTCGGACGATAGTAAAGAGCCGCCCGCGCGCTTCCGCCGTTTTGAAGTGGGCAGCGAAGGGTTGGTGCTCATCGTCTCGGACGGCATGGGCGGCGCGCTCGCGGGCGACGTGGCGAGCCGCATGGCCGTCGAGAGCGTGCGCGAGATGCTCACCGAAGAGGACGACGGGCACAAGACGGACGATCAGGGCGCGCGCGTCGCGCTCGTGGATTGCCTGCGCAACGCCACCGGCTACGCCAACTACGCCATCCACCGCAAGAGCCTCGAAGACCCGCGTTGCAGCGGCATGGGCGCGACGCTCACCGCCGCCGCCATCGCCGGAAATGCGATGGACTTCGTACAGGTCGGCGACAGCCGCGCCTACGTCATACGCGGCGACGAGATCAAACTCGCCACCAAAGATCAATCGCTCGTGCAGCAACTCGTGGATGTCGGCCAGATCACCGAAGAAGACGCCGAGACGCACATGTTCCGCAACGTCATCCTGCAAGCGCTCGGCGCGCAGAGCGATCTCACGCCCGTGCTTTCGCGCGTACGCCTCCAGCGCGGCGACATCATGCTGCTCTGTAGCGACGGACTCAGCGGCAAACTCCGCGCCGAAGAGATGCTACAGATCGTCGCCGAAAGTAACGGCGACCTTGCGGCGGCCTGCGACGCGCTCGTCAAGGAGGCGAACAAGCGCGGCGGCGAAGACAACATCACGGTCGTCCTCGCGCGCTTCGACGGCGAAGACCTCGACGCACACATCCCCGAACCCATCAACGTCGAACTCGCCGCCCTCGAAGACGACAAAACCCTCTCCGGCACGGAAGACGACACTTCCCCGATCCCTTAAAGCAGGGAAAAGGGTAAAAGGGTAAGGGGTAAAGGAAAAGGGTTTGAAGACGAAAGCGGGGCGCAGCACCTAAATGCTGCGCCCCGCTTCTTGATTTCTACCTTTCCCCTTTACCCCTTACCCTTTTACCTTTACTTTACCCCTTACCCTTTTCCCTCTCTTCCCGTCGCGCTGCCGTCGCCGATCTGTTTCGCCCCGTCGCCGATCGGCCTCGCGCTATGGCCGGAAGAGAGGATGAACACGGAGAGCGGGCCGAAAGCGGCGCGTGTGACGCGTTCGATCTCCGCGTCGCGTTGCGCCTCGCCCCACAGGATGTCGGTCAGGACGGACACGTCGCCTTCCAACGTCATGTTTATTCCGAAGAACTCGACGAGCGGATAAGAGACGGCCACGCTGCGGCTCAAACTGTCCAATTCGATGCGGGCCTGTTTGTACCCGCGCTCCAGGGCATTCAAAATGATCGTCCCGGTCTGCTGCGCCGCGCCTTGAACACTGGAGAGGAAACCGTTGCTGGCACCCGCGTCTCCGACGGCTTCCGTCGAGCCTGCGGCGGCCTGACTATCAACCTTCGACTTCGCGGCGCTGTTTCCGGCCTGAATCGCCGTCTGCTGCGCCGCCTTTTCGTTCTTCAAACTCCCCAACCCTAACCATCCGGCAACCGCTGACACTGCCGCGCCGATCAGATTACCGAAGTTCGACTGGTTGCCGTCTGCCCAACTGTAGAGGAACAACCCGACGAAGATGGCAACAATGATTATAACGATAATCAACAACCAACGCTTGAACGAGCCGAACAGTGTTTCGACCCCGACCACGGCGATGTCCTTGGCCGTGTCGAGCGCATCCTTCACCTCATCCGCCACCTGCTTCATGGTCTGCTGGGCTTGCTGCACGCTCCCGTAAAAGTCCGTGCGCAGGCTGTTCTGTATCTGCGCCGTCACTTCCTGCATGATTTGATGCGTCACGCTCTCCATGTTGTAGGCGCGCAAGGTTTGCTGCCCCGTCAGCAAGGTCTGCCAGATGTTGGATTGCTCGGCCAGCGCCAGGCGCAGTTTGTTGCTCCACGGCGCGGTCTTCGTATCGTCCTTGTCGCGCAGTTGAGCCAGATGGTCGGGAATCCATTCCACCGTGCGCTGCCAGTAGTCGATACTGTTCTTGACCGCCCGGATGGATTGACTCGGCAGATCGGGGTTGGGGGCGACGAGCACGTCGTTGGCGGAGATGCGCTTCACTTCCGGGTGTTCCAGATAATAGGCGTCGTCGAGTTCCGAACTGAGCGCGCTGATCTGGTGTTGCAAGCGGTTCACGTTTTGCACCTTAAAGATGCTCTTCCACGCGTCTATAAATTTTTGTTCGGTGGCGGTCTGATCGTGTTCCAGCGGCTCGGTGGCCGCCGCGATGCCCCACGAGAACGAACTCACGGAATGGCCTGACTCGTAGGCCACCAATTCCAGATCGTCGTTTTGAAACTTCCCGCCCGCGTAGAAATTCTCACGCAGATACCCGTCCCACGCGTCCAGAAACTTGACGACCCGCTCGCTGAGCACGGCTTTCGCCTTTTCCAGAGCATTTTCCTGGGGCGGCGGTGCAATATCTTCCGTGGCGTTCGGGTCGCCGCCGCCCGCTTCCGGGTGCTCTGCGGCCTTGAGAATCTGCGTCACCAGACGGTCTTGAAAACTTTTGATTTTCGCCGGCACGAGACTCTCTTCCTCTTTGACATAGAGCAGCGTCAGGCAGTTGATCGCGCGCCGCGTCACGTCGTACAGCTTAAAATCTTTGAGACTTTCGACGCCTGTGATGCCGACATCGGCGTAGTCGGGTTCGCCCGGATGAAGGTAAGGCAAGGCGTTCTTGTCCGGTGGTTCGTAGAGCGTCTGCGCGGTGGTGCTCGTCTCAAACGCTTTGATTTGCAGGGCGGCGATCCGGTTGAAACTGGCGCGCCAGACGCTGGCGAGCCGCAGGCCGGAATCGTGGTGATGCCTGTGTGAAGCAATTTGCACTCTGTTTTTCAGTTCGACGATCCCCGCGCCGAGCAGAAAGGCGTCTCGCAAGGCATCGCGCCTCTCGGACGCGCGCTGGCTGGCAGTCGGTTCGGGAGTGGTGGAAGTTGTGTCTGAAGTCGTGTCTGAAGTTTTGTTTTCGGCAGGCGCGTCCTGCGCCGTCGTGGTGTCAACGTTGGGGTCGGACATTAATGGGGAACTCCTTTTACCGGTGCACTGTTGGCGTTAATGCGGGGGTTGCTTATCGCATGTTTCGAGCGCGCGTATAATGCGCTTCTTTCGCGGTTGAATTCAATCAATTTCTGTCGCGGCTCACCGTTCGACGGCGAAGTCTCCGGATGATTGACGCCGCCTGACGAAACAAAGCGGGACGGCTGAACATGTCAACCGTCCCGCTCAACCTGCGCCGACCCGGTTCAACTTGAAAACGCGTGTCGGCCAAAATTCGGAGTTAAGACAGTTAACTCTCTTCCCTTCCATCCGGCAGCGCGCTCTGTCGCCAGCCGGGTTCCGAGGATGCGCGACGCACGTAGATGGATGCGCCGCGCACGCTCTCCACGACGACGCGCGCGCCCGCCTCAAGCGGTTCTTCACCCTCCGCCGGATATGCCGTCCACGTCGAGCCGTAAACTTTCACCGCGCCTTCGGAGAGCGCGCCCTGACTCGCCGTGACGACCGTTCCGATCTGCCCCGGCAACGATTCCGCGCCCGATTTATAGACGCCCTCTTCGGGAGCGCGCATGAGATATTTGGTGAAGATCGTGCGCGAGGCGGCGGTCAGCGCTATCGTAACGACGAAGAAGAGTAAGAACTGGAGCGGGTAACCGGCTCCGGCGAGCGCGGCGAGCGCGGCGACAATCGCGCCGATGCCGAACCAGAGCAGTACGAAGCCCGACGTGAAAATTTCGGCGACGATCAGGATCACGCCGAGCACTACCCACAGTATCCATACGAAATCGCTCATCTCGTCTGCCTCTGTTCAGTTTTTTGACGCGGCACGGCGTCCAACAGTTCGGTCGTATTCTCCGTCACGCTTGCGCGCACAGGCGCGAACAATCCGGCGTCGGCAGCGTTCAGCGCGGGCGCGGCTTCCCCGGCGTGTGTCCGGATGGAGAGGGCGTCCGCCGCTTTTTCGGCGCGGGCGCGCTTCAGACGACTCTGTATTTTCAGGTTGATAATCAAACTAATAATTTGATGCGCGGCGATCACGATGCAGAACGCGGCGGCGATAAGGACGTGCCCACGTGTTCCCCAGCCATCCGGCTGCGTGCTGTAGAGGAGGATCGCGGCGGCGAGGGCGAGCGCGGCGTCCATCGCGTTGAAAACGAGCATCATGCGCATACGCTGTTCGGGCGTCCGCGCGCGGCGAAAGACCGGATGCCAGTGTCCCTGCAAGGCGTTCGCGTCCTGTAGCCATTGTCCGCAACGTGTGCAATAAGCGTCAGCCCTCTGATCGCCTGCTCCGCATCTTGGACAAAACATCGCGCACCTCTTTTCCCGCCGTCAGCCCTTGAACATATTTTTCAGGACGAACCAGACGTTGGCGGGGCGTTCCGCCAGACGCCGCATGAAGTAAGGATACCAGTGCTTGCCGTAAGGCACATAGACGCGCATGTTGTAGCCGTCCTCCGCGAGTTTGACTTGCAGGTCGCGCCTCACGCCGTAGAGCATCTGAAACTCGAAAGCCTCTTTCGCGATGCCCTCTTTGGCGGCGTGATTAATGGTCGCCTCGATCATGGCCGGATCGTGCGTCGCGATGCCGTGATAGACGCCGCTCGAAAGCAGCGTCCGCATCACGCGTATGTAGTTTTCGTCAACGTCTCGCTTGTCGGGGAAAGCCACTTCGGGCGGCTCGTTGTACGCGCCTTTGCAGATGCGTATGCGCGCCGGAATTTTCAACAGGTCGTCAACGTCGCGCTCGGTGCGACGCAGGTACGATTGCAGGACGATGCCGACGGTGTTCAGATCGAACTCCGCGCGCAGGCGTTTGAAAATATCAATCGTGATTTGCGTGACGCTCGACTGCTCCATGTCAACGCGCACGAAGTTGCCGCGCCGCGCCGCGTCCGACACCACTTCGCGCGCGTTGCGATAGGCCAACTCCGGATCAATCTCAAGGCCGAACTGCGTCAACTTGATCGAGACGTTCGAGCGTATGTTCGTCTCGTCGATGGCCGCGAGCACGCGTCTGTACTCGCTGACTTCGCCTTCCGTCTCGGCCACGCTCGCGACCGATTCGTTAAGATGATCGAAAGAGGCGCTCGCGCCGCGCGCGTTGATCTCGCGAATCGCGGCGACGGCCTCCCCGATGTCCTCGCCCGCCACAAAGCGCGTCGTCATCTTTTTGAACGGGCGGAAGCGCGTCGCGAAGTCCTTCAAACCTTCCTGCCGCGCCAGATATAAGAGTGCGTTTCGCGTGACCATTTCTTTGAGTGACAGGTGACAGGTGACGGGTGACAAGTTAAAACAGTAAATCGTGAATCGTAAATAGAAAGAACTGCTCTTCCCTATTCACGATTTACGATTCACGTCTTTTCCTGTCACCTGTCACCTGTCACTTGTCACTTGCTTCTCCTATGATATGCTTGGCGGCGCTCCGCCGTTTGCTCTCTACACCAAACTCGTCAACAATCGTCGAGCCTGAAGTGTTACGCAGGCCATTTTTGCGCGGTGCGCTGGAAGCTGCTCATCATCACTTCGCTGGTTGCCGCGCTCGTCGGCGCGGGAGGATGCCTCGCGCTCGTTTATTGGATGCGAGGCGTCGCCGCTGACCCTTTGAGCGCGCCGCCTTCGTTGATGGCCGCCCTGGTCATCCTCCCGCTCGTCATCTTCACGCTCGCGGGAATCTTCGTTTACAGGCACACGGCGCGGCGGCGCAAACTGCAAGCGGTGGCGACCGTCTTCCTTTCGCTGATCCTGACGCTCGCCGCGCTTTTCGCCGCGCAAATATTTCTCAACCGCCCCGCAGGCGACCGGCGCGAGTTGCCGCCCGCGCCCAACAGCGTCTCATAACTCAAGCCGCGCTGCTCTCCGTCGCGGTCGTCAAACTATTCAACCCGATCTCTTTTTGCACGGGGCGCAGCGCGTCTATGACGAAGCGTATGTGCTCGTCGAGCGTGACGCCCAGTTCGGCAACGCCCTGATGTATGTCCTCGCGGTTGACCGTGCGCGCGAAAGCCTTGTCCTTGAGTTTCTTCTTGACCGAAGAGACTTCCATGTCGTCCAGACTCCGCGACGGGCGCACGAGCGCGCAGGCGACGAGGAAGCCGCACAGTTCGTCCGTGGCAAACAGCGCGCGCGCCAACTGCGTATCGCGCGGAACATTCGTGTAAGTCGCGTGTCCCATGATGGCGCGTATGAAATGATCCGGATAGCCGCGCCCGCACAGAATATTCGCGCCCTTGAAGGGATGCCCGCCTTCGGGGTCCGGAAACATTTCGTAGTCGAAATCGTGGAGCAGGCCGACCATGCCCCATTCGTCGGCGTCCGCGTCCGCGTCGCCGTAGCGCGCGGCGGCGGCGCGCATCGCGGTCTCGACGGCGAGGGCGTGGCGGCGCAAACTATCGCCCTTGGTGTACTCGCAGAGAAGTTTCCAGGCGTCTTCGCGGTCAGGCATTCTCTCGCACCCTATCCTGCATCTTTGACACGAAATAAATTTGTTGGCTTAACGTGCGGCGTGTCTGCCGTTCAGTTTCTCACGTCTTGCCGTTGGCTGACAACAGCGCGTTTCGGAATTGGACGCTTGCCGCGTTTTTCCTCCATCCCGTACAATGCCGCGAGAAGTTTTTTTGTGCGTTCCGGCACACGCGTGCGCCCCCGATGAACTATCTTCTACTCGCAGCCTTAGCAGCCTACGTGAACGCCGCCGTGCACGCCATACTGGCGTTCGCCTACAAGCGTCGTTCGGTCGAGCGCGTGGCGCTCGCGTCGCTCGGCGTCGGGTTCGCACTGCACACGGCGGATATCTTGCGCGACTGGATACAGGACGGGCACTATCCCCTGTTCGGCCTGCGCGAGACCTTATCCTTTCTCGCGTGGACGCTCGTTGTCGCCTACGGGCTGGCCTACTTCCGCTACCAGATCAAAGCGCTCGGCACTTTCCTGATGCCGCTCGTCGCCTTTTTAGTCACGGCGGCGATGCTCGTGCAGACGACTGCGAGCGCACGCGCCGGAACGGTCACGACCGGCGCGGCGGCGTGGCTCTTCCCGATTCACACGACGCTGCTCATCTTCGCCTACGCCTCTTTCTTCGTCGTCTTCGCCGCCAGCGCGATGTATCTCTGGCAGGAGCGCGAGTTGAAACTGAAAACTTTCTCCGCGCTCTTCCACCGCCTGCCGTCTCTGACGACCGTTGACGACATCGGCTCGACCGCCGCCGGAATCGGCTTCACGCTTCTCTCGCTCGGCATCGTCACGGGCGTCATCTGGTCTTCGCAGCGCAGCGGGCGCGTCTGGAACAACGACCCGAAAGAAGTCTTCGCGCTCCTGACGTGGCTGCT
>DATHBB010000015.1:0-24401 GCA_035296385.1 Pyrinomonadaceae bacterium
ACGCGGTCGCCCGCCGCTTGAGGCTGTTCCGCCTCGCCGACTTCCAACCCTTCAACCCCGCCGTGAGAAACGATCTTGATCGCGCGCATGCGGGAATCGTAAATCGAAAACTCGTGAATCGTGAATCGTAAATCGTAAATAGAGAAAGACAGTTCTTTCTATTCACGATTTACGATTCACGATTTACGGTCTTTAATGATTCACGATTTACTAATTTCGCGTTAATGTTTTGCCCCGCATGAGTGGTCAGACAGAGACATTAGTTGTGGTCAACTATAACGCGGCGCGCGCGCGTGCAGCGTGGGCGCACGCGCGGAGTGTGCTCGTCGCGCGCGGGGTGCGCTTCGAGGCGCACGAGGCGAAGGAGGCGGGCGATGCGCAACGTGCGACGGGTTCGGCGCTCGGCGCGGGCTATCGCACAATCGCCGTCGTCGGCGGCGACGGCACGCTCGGCGAAGTGGCGACGGGATTTTTCGCACGCCAAGATGCACGCGCTCCCGAAGCGAGGACGACAACGACAACTCCCGCGCGCATCAACGCGGAAGCCGCGCTCGCCCTCCTGCCCGCGGGCACGGGCAACGATTTCGCGCGCGGCCTCGAAGGCGGGCGCGCTTCGCTCGACGGTTGGCTTGAGCGGCTGATCAGGCACGTGCGCCGCGACGATGACGCGACGACGCACGCCGTTGCTGCTTCAACAACGCGCGCCGTCGCCCGCGCAACGACGCGCGCCGTTGACGTGTTGCACGGGACAATCGGCGACGATGCGCGCACGTTCTTCTGTCTGAACGCGGCCACGCTCGGCATCGGCGCGGAGGTGGCGGCGCTCGTCGCGGCGCAGGGTAATGCGGTGCGCAGGCTGCCGGGCGAGGCGCGTTTCGCGCTCGCGGCGGCGCGGGCGCTCGCAGGCTGGCGTGTGCGTCGCATCTCGGTTCGAGTGGATGACGCGGAGGCGTTCGAGTGCGTAACGAATCTGGTGGCGATTGCCAACAGCCCGTACGCGGGCGGCGGCATGATGTTCTCGCCCGACGCGCGCACGGACGACGGGCTGCTCGATGTCGTCACCGCCTGCCGACTCACGCGCGCCTCGCTCATGCGCGAGATGACGCGCATACACAGCGGCGGCCACGTCAGGAACCCGCGCGTCGAGATACGACGCGGCGCACGCGTCCGCATCGAACACCTCACGCCGACGGACGCGCTCGCGGTCGAAGCGGACGGCGACGTGCGCGGCCACACGCCGCTCGAATTTCGCGTCCTCGCGGGCGCGCTCAAAGTAGTCTGCTAAAAATTTCTAAGTTTCAGGTATCAAGTCAAAGTGTTCTCCGGTCTTTAACCTGACACTTGAATCTTGAAACTTATGATGCGAACGACGCGCCGAGTGCGTAGAGCAGCCGCACCGAGAGCAGCAGGAGCGGCAGGGCGACGAGCAGCACGACGATCAGGCCGCGACGCGTGACGTGCGCGTCGCGTAGAGACCGACGGAAGAAATAGTAGGAGAAGGGGAGATTCAACAACACGGCGGTCACGAGACCGGGCGCGTAGCCGCCGAGCATAACGGCGGCGGGCACGTGCGGGACGAGCACGTTCAGGCAGACCTGCGCCTGCACGACGGCAACGAGATAAGACTTGAACTCGGAGGGTCTGCCGGTGGTGGCAAAGATGATGAGTAGCAGCGGGATGAGAGTCGCGCAGACGAGCGCGGCGTAGAACTGCGCGGGCGTCGGCATCGCAGACAAGAGAGTCGGCGGCGCACTCTCACGCAGCAACTCGTTGATGCGCGGAAAGTACAGTCGCATCGTCAGCCCTTCTTCCAGATTGTGCAGCGCGAGAAAGGCGAAGACCAGCCACTGCACAGACCTGTAAGAGAGTTTGTCGGGCGGCATGTTTTATCCGTTATCCGCGCCCGACTCACGCCGTTCGATGTCGAGCACTTTGTTGAGGCGGCGTTGGTGGCGTTCTTCGCCGGTGAAGCGTGCGTTGACGAAGGCGTGTACGATCTCTAAGGCTAGTTCGCTGCCGACGACGCGCGCGCCGAGACAGAGCACGTTGCAGTCGTCGTGCTCGCGCGATTGATGCGCCGAGTAAGTGTCGCCGCACAGGGCGGCGCGCACGCCGCGCAGTTTGTTCGCCGCGACCGACGCGCCGACGCCGCTCCCGCAGATGATGATGCCGCACTCGGCGCTGCCTCCGCGCACGGCCTCGCCGACTTTCAAAGCGTAGTCCGGGTAATCGTCCGGTTGCGTTCCGTCGTGCGTGCCGAAGTCTTCGATCTCGTGTCCCGCGTCGCGCAGGATTTCAATCACGCTCTCGTTGAGCGGGTAGCCGCCGTGATCCGCGCCGATGGCGATCTTCATTTCCGTTCGTCTCCTTTGGCGAAGGATTGTAACGCGAACGAAGCGCGGGCGCGCAGGGTCGTGCTTTGAAGTTTAACTTTGAGGCTTAACTTTATAAGTGAAGCGGGCGCGCGGGCGTTTCACTTTGCCGCCGGTTGCAAATTGATCGTGAGCGTTTGTCCCGCGCGTTCGAGACGCGCGCCGCGAAACTCCGCCTTGATGCCTTCGGCTTCGAGCGTGAGTTTGCCTTGCGAGTCCTGCACGCGCGGCTCGCGCGGGATTCCGGCGAGCGTCAATTGGCGCACGCCGTTGAAGAGCGGGTGCGCGCCCGCGCCGGTGGTGAGCGAGTGTGTGAAACTTTCAATCGCGCCCGCGTCGTTGCCGAGTTTGAGATGGCGCGTGTGGAGCACGTCCGATGCGCCGAGCCTGCGGACGTTGGAGGGATCGAAATCCTGCGGCCAGAGCGGGGCGTTCGCGGCGGCAAGGACGACGATCTTCCAGCCCACCTGCGCCGCAAATTCGCGCCGCAAAGTTTCCCTCGCGGCGACCAACTTTTCCGTCTCAAGTTTGGCGCGCGCACGCGCTGCGGCCTTAAACGTTTCCGGCAACGCGCAGATGGCGCGCGGGCGTCGTGGCGGCGTCGGGAGGAAGCGCGGCGGCGAGCAGTTCGTCGAGCGAGAGGGAGTCGGTCGCCGTTTCGAGGCGCGTCGTCCAGGCGGGCGCGAAGCGTTCGAGCAGGAGCGCGAGCGCGTGCCCCGTCGCGTAAGAACGCAGGCGAAGTTCTTCGGCGGCGTATTCGTTTGCGGGCAGGTTGGACACGCGCCTGTCCGCCGCACGCGCTTCGACGTAGCGCGCGAGTCCTTCGTTCAGTTCGAGCGCACGTTCGTATTCGGCTGCGCCTTTCGTCAAACGCGCGAAACGCTCGCGGCGCGTGTCGAGCGCGAGGCGCGCGTGGCAGGCGGCGTCCGTCTTGCGCGCGGCGCGTTCGGCGCGTCGCAAACTCTCCGTCTCAAGACGGCGGAGCGCGAGCAGTTCGGCATCCTCGAAGGGGTAGTTGAAGAGTTCGAGTTCGTTGCCCGACCACTTCGGATGATGCTCGCGCTGGTGTACGTGGAACGTCTCGTGTATGACGAGCGCGGCGCGTTCTTTGAGCGACAACTTCGACGCAGGCTCGATCATCACCGTCGCCGTGCGGACGCCGTTCAGTTTAACGGTCGCGTTGGACGTTACAGACTCGTGCCGACCGGCGAACGCCCACACGCCCTGACGGGACGAGAGCGAAATGAACTCTGCGGGAGGGTTGGGATGATTGAAGAGGAACGTCGTCCGCCCGTAGTAGATTTCGACGGGCACGCGGCGCGGGTCGAAGTTCGGCCAGAGCGTTTGACGCGCCGCGATGCGATCAACTTCGGCGAGGACGGCATAAACGCCGACGGCCTTAACGTCGGCAGCACGGCGCGCGGGTTGCGCCGCCGTGTCGAGCGCCGCCGCGCCGCCGCCGTAGAAGAGCAGAAGCAGGATTAGACAGAAGCGCATAACTGCAATTCAGGCGGGGCGGCGCAAAAGTTCCACGAAGAATTATTCGCCGTAGAATTACCCGCCGCCGAGCAGTGCGCGCCCGCGTGCCGCCACGTTCTCGACGTTGAAGCCGAGATTGCGTAGCGCCACGTCGCCGGGTGCGGACGCGCCGAAGCGGTCGAGGCACACGCAGTCGCCCGCGAGTCCCGTGTAGCGCGCCCAACCGAGGCTAGCGCCCGCTTCGACGGCGAGACGCGCCGTGATGTT
The DNA here is from genome assembly GCA_035296385.1 of Pyrinomonadaceae bacterium. Lineage (GTDB taxonomy): Bacteria > Acidobacteriota > Blastocatellia > Pyrinomonadales > Pyrinomonadaceae > JAIVJZ01. The sequence continues at coordinate 4,119 of DATHBB010000015.1, forward strand.
AGAGGGCAAAACTTCTTCGCGATAACTTGCTTCCTGCTCGTCGAACAACTCGCAGCAGGGCATCGAGACGACGCGCGTTGGGATGTCCTGCTTCTGCAACTCTTCGCGCGCGTCGAGCGCGAGCGCGACTTCCGAGCCGGTGGCGATGATGATCAGTCGCGGCGTCGCGTTCTGCCCGCGTCCGTCAAACGCTTCGGCGAGGATGTACGCGCCGCGCCGCGCGCCGTCTGCCGAGTTGTAAATCGCACGATCAATGACGGGCACTTTCTGACGCGTGAGTATCAAGGCAGTCGGCGCGCGGCGGCGTAGGATCGCGATGCGCCATGCCTCGCGCGTCTCGTGCGAATCGGCGGGGCGTATGACGTAAAGGTTCGGGATGGCACGCAAGCCCGCGACGTGTTCGATGGGTTGATGCGTGGGACCGTCTTCGCCGAGTCCGACGGAGTCGTGCGTGAAGACGTAGACGACCTGCACTTCGGAGAGAGCCGCGAGGCGTATGGCGGGCTTCATGTAGTCGGAGAAGGTGAGGAACGTGCCGCCGTAAGGAATCAGGCCGCCGTTCAGACTGATGCCCGTCATGGTCGCGCCCATGGCGTGTTCACGCACGCCGAAATGAAGGATGCGACCGTCGTATGAGCCGTGCTGAAAACTGCCGCCCTCTTTGATGTCCGTGTTGTTGGAGACGCCGAGGTCTGCCGAGCCGCCGATGAGCGAAGGCAGCACGCCCGCGAGCGCGTTGATGACTTCGCCCGAAGCGACGCGCGTGGCCTGCGGCTTCGCGTCCTCGAACGTCGGCAACTTCTCTTCCCAACCGGCGGGCAAATCATTGCTCATCAAGTCGCGCCACGCGCTCCCCTCGTCGGCGTGCGACTCCGCGTAGCGCGCGACGAGCGAGTTCCATTCCGCTTCTTCCCGCGCGCCTTTATCAATCGCCGCGCGGAAATGCGTGAGCGCGGCTTCGGGCAGGTGAAACTCCGCGTCTTCCGGCCACTGAAGAGCGCGTTTGGTTTCTTTGACGGCCTCCGCGCCGGGCGCGTCCGAGTGCGCCTTGCGCGTGCCTGCGGCGGGCATGCCGTAGCCAATGACGGTCTTGACGGAGATGAGCGACGGTCGTTCCGTCTCGGCCTGCGCTTCGCGTATGGCGCGCTCGATTGCCGAGAGATCGTTCCCGTCTTCGACCGTGGAAGTGTGCCAGCCGTAAGACTCGAAACGCTTCGGCACGTCTTCGGTGAAGGCGAGCGAGGTAGAGCCTTCGATGGTGACGCGGTTGTCGTCGTAGAGATAGATGAGCCTGCCGAGTTTGAGATGGCCTGCGAGCGAGGCGGCTTCCGAGGCGACGCCCTCCATCAAGTCGCCGTCGGAGACGATTGCATAGACGAAGTGATCTATGACCGGAAAATTTTCGCGGTTGAACTTCGCGGCGAGATGCGCCGCGCCCATCGCCATGCCGACGCCGTTGGCGAAGCCCTGACCGAGCGGCCCCGTCGTGATCTCGACGCCGGGGGTGAGTCCGTATTCGGGATGGCCGGGAGTTTTCGATTCCCACTGGCGAAAGTTTTTGAGTTCTTCGAGCGGCAGGTCGTAGCCCGTCAGATGCAAAAGCGAATAGACGAGCATCGAGCCGTGACCGGCGGAGAGAAGGAAGCGGTCGCGGTTCTGCCACTTCGGATTCTGCGGGTTGTGGCGCAGGAAACGCGTCCACAGAACGTAGGCCATCGGCGCGGCTCCGAGCGGGAGACCGGGATGGCCTGACTCCGCGCGTTGCACGGCGTCGAGCGAGAGCGTGCGGATGGTGTTGATGCAAAGTTGGTCGAGTTCGGTGTCGGGCGTTGTGGCGGACGATTGGGTTGACGCGCTCATCTAATAGTTTCCTCTGCCCTTCCAGTGTTAAGTATGAATGATTGCGACGATGTCGGCTTTTGTTGCCGACATGGACGTATGCCGTCGAACGTTTAATCTGTCAGGAGCGATTGATAGACCGTCTCTTGACGCTCCGCCGCCGCGCGGTAAATCGCGTGAGCCTGCATGTCAGGCTCGAACGTGCGGCTCTGGCCGACGGGCGCGTCCGCGAGATGATCGATTGCGCCCAGAGATTCTAGCGCAAGCAGCGCCGCGCCGCGACTCGAAGCTTCGCGCGCCTCGGAGAGATGGACGGGGCGCGCGAGCACGTCCGCGAGCATCTGCGTCCAGAGGGGCGAGGCCGCGAGCGCGCCGCCCGACGCGCGTATTTCTGCGGCGGGCGCGAACGTGTCGAGCGCGCGCGCGATGTGCGCGAAGCGATAGGCGACGGCTTCCATCGCGGCACGCATGATCTCTAAAGGGCGCGTGTGCATCGTGAGTCCGCAGATTGCGCCGCTCGATTGTGGATTCCAATTCGTGCTGCGTTCGCCGGCCCAGAAGGGAAGCAGGGTCAGCCCGTGCGCGTCGGGTGCGAGCGCGGCGAGTTCGCGTTCGATCTCGTCGTCGTCTGCCCGCAACGCGGCGAAGTTCAAACTGTCGCGCATCCATTCGTAGAGGCCGCCGCCGTCGGAGAGCGCGCCGCCGACCGCGACGCGGCGACGATCCGCGCGATAGCACCACAAACTTTCATGCAGACTGGCGGGCGGCTCGCCTTCGTAGAGCACGCGCATCGCGCCCGATGTGCCGATCATCAACGCGACGGAATTTTTATTGACGCAACCCGCGCCGATGTTGTTGGCCGCGCCGTCGCCGACGGCGGCGAACCACGCGCACGCGCGCAACTGCGGCCAACGCGCGGCGTACGCGCTCGCCACACGGAACGCGGCGTTGTTCAAGGCGACATTGTTCGTCGTCTCGTCATTCATAAGCGGCGGCAGTTGATCTATGCGCAGGCCGAGCGCGTCCGTGAGTTCAGCGTCCCACGTGCAGCGCCTTTGATCAAAGAGTCCCGTTGCCGACGCCTGCGACACGCTCGCCGCTTCCCGTCCGCAGAAGCGCAGCGCAAGAAATTCGCCGAACAACAACCAGCGCGCACACTCGCGCCACGCGTCCGCTTTTTCTCTCTTCAACCACAACAACTTCGCAGGCCAGTAGCTCGCGTGAAAACGGCAGCCCGTGCGCGCATGCACCTCGCGCTCGTCGAAGCGGCGACGCAACTGCGCGACTTCCAGAGCGGCGCGCGTGTCAGCCCACCCGTAGAGCGGCGTGAGCGCGCGCCCTTCCGAATCTACGCCGACAAGACTGTGCCAGAAGCAGGAGACGGCGACCGCTTCGATCTGCAAATTCAAAGAAGCGACGCGCGCCAGCGTTTCGTCCAGCGTAAGCGCGAGTTGTTCGAGCAGCCAGTCGGCGTCCACTTCCGCGCCGCCTTCGCGCGTCGTCTCGAAACTCCATTCGACGCGCGACTGTGTTCCGGCAACCCCTTGCCCTTCCGCGTCGAACAGAGCCGCGCGCATGCTCGACGTGCCGATGTCGAGCGCGACGACGTATGGCGCGCGTGCGAGCCGCGCTTCAACCTGCCCGTCACTACTCGTCACACTGTTCACTTGTCGCGGTTCTTCAAAAAGTGTTCGACGACGAAGATGATGTCTTCGCCGAAGTAGTGGTTGACCGTTTTGAGCGCGCGGACGGTCTCGCCGCGACTGGCGTGATGTTCGGTCTCGGTGTCGGCGACGAAATCGAAGACGCAGTCGCGCAGGAGTTCGAGTTCGCGCAGGAGGTCTATGAGCGAGTAGCCTTCCATCGAGCGCATGTAGCCGTGCTGGCTTGAGGCGCGGATGGTCGCGAAGTCGGGCACACCGTCCTGCCCGAGCAGCGTGCAAAGTTCTTCGAGCATCTGCGGGACGTGATCGACTATCTGCGATGTCGTCAAACGGTCGTCGGAGCGCATGAGCGGATCGCTTTTCACGCGCCGCACCCATTCGAGCGTGAGGTCGTCAATGTTCGCTTGAAACTCTTTGCACAGCGCGCTGGAATCGTCGGTCATGTGAGTTCTGCTTCCGCTTAACCCGAAAGCCCCTTCGACCGGCGAGGCTCGAAGGGGCTTTTGAGGAGTTTGTTATGCCACGGCGCGTTCTCCGTTTTACTCGGCACGCACGGCGCGCGCGGCGTTGACTCGCCCGCCGCTTGAGACTTTGCCGTCGAGCGCGGGGATTTTGTCAACCGTGTCGAGCAGGCGACGGCGTAAGTCCGTCATGGAGAGGTCGGGGTTGACGGAGAGGATGAGCGCGGCCACGCCGGAGACGACAGGCGTTGCCATCGAAGTGCCCGAATGCTCCTCGTACTGGTTGGCAGGCCAGGTGCTCATGATCTCCGCGCCGGGCGCGCCGATGTGGACGGTCTTCGCGCCGTAGTTGGAGAAGCGCGCGAGCACGTCGTTGCGCGTGAGCGCGGCGACGCTCAAGACGTTCGGCAGATCGTAGTTCGACGGGAAGTGCGGGCGCGTGTCGTTGTTGGTGGAAGAGTTGCCCGCCGCCGCGATGAAGAGGATGCCCTCGTCGCCCGCGCGTTTGATGGCGTCGCCGAGCGCGCGCGAGCGTGCGGTCGAACCCCAACTCGCGCTGATGATGCGTACGTTGACGCCCGCACGTTTGCGCGCGACGACGTAGTTGATGCACTCGATGGCGTCTTTGGTCGTGCCGCTGCCGTTCCGGCTGAGGAACTTCAAGGGCATGATCTCGACCTTCCAGTTGACGCCCGCGATGCCGTCGCTGTTGTCGCCTTCCGCGCCGATGATTCCGGCGCAGTGCGTGCCGTGCCCGTTGTCGTCCATCGGGTCGCCGTCGTTGTCGGCGGCGTCGAAGCCGTGCCGGTCGTCAAACGCGCCGAGGTCCAGGTCTTCGTAAGGCGCAAGCCCCGCGGGGCGCGTCCAGATGTTGTTGTGCAAATCCTGGTGCGTGTAATCGACGCCCGTGTCGATGACGGCGACGACGATCTTACGGCTTCCTTTCGTCTTGCCCCACGCGCGCGTGGCGCACACGTCCGCGCCCTGCGTGCCCGCGCGCTGCCCCGTGTTCTGAAGCGACCACTGCTCTTTGAACAGAGGATCATTCGGTTGCAGACCTTCGCCCGGATGGCGCACGACGGGCGGATCGTCGTCATCATCGTCGTCGCGCGCTTCCAAGTCGAAAGCGCCTTCGGTCTCCGCCGGATCGAGATCGATCACGAAGTTCGGCTCGGCGTATTCGACTTCGGGGAGATGGCGATATTCCGCCGCGACCGTTTCGGGCGAAAGGCCGTCTTCGTCCGCGATGACGGCTTCGTTGTTGATGAACTCGAAGCGGTCGAGCAGGCGGTCGTTGAGTCCTTCGGTGATGCGATTGATGGTCTCGCGCGACGTGCCGCTGCGGAAGCGCACGATCACTTCCGCGTCGTCTTCCGCCTCGCCGTGGGAGTCGTCCGCCTCTGCTCCGGGGTGGATCGTGTCGCGAGGCACGATGACGGCTTCGCGCTGCTCTATCCTCGCGTGCCTGCTCTCCATGCGTCGCATCTGCCCGACGAAGGCCGCGAGGATGACGACGGATGCCGCCAACGCCAGATGTCCGTAAAAATTCTGCCGGTTCATTGCCTTACCTCTTTGCTGCTGGTGGTGATGCTATTTGCAAAAACTTTCGCGTGCGGTTGTTAGACGCTGTAGTTCGCGCCTTTGAAGTTGAAGAGCCGGAGGCGATTCCGGTTGGCGCGGTATTCATAGACTTCGCCTTGCGCGTTCAAGCGTATGCGCCAACCCGGCGTGATCATCTGCGCGCTCATCTCGCCCGCTGCCCCCGCGCCAAACGACGCATCCGGAAACTCCGCATCCTCAACCGAATCTTCTTTAATCTCATCTTCCGCCACGCCGAGCCTTCCGGCGAGATCAATCCTCGCCCTCTTCACGGCGTCCTCCTTACTCATAGCCATACGCTCGACGCTCCTGCCAGGTTTCCCGACGACAGCGGAAGTTAGACTTTCGCGGGCGACGCCCGACGCCCCGCCCGCACTCACTTTCTACAACTCATATTCTGCGCTTAGTCGGGCAGATTCGTCAAAAAATTTACGCGCGCATCCGAAAATCGTATTTAAGCGCACCATGATAAGGAAGCTAATAACTCATCGCCAAAATGGTTGGCTTTCCCAATTGACGGGGAACTCCATTGAACTTTTTGAGACCTTTGGATGCTTTTCAAAAAGGTTTTTTAATCTGTCTACGAAAGTTGTTTCAGGCTGTATTTCTCGAAGCATATGCGTCAAGCAAGATAGAAAGTAATAAATTTTGTCATTGCTTGGCATCGGGGTAGAAATCCATAAGCTTGGCGGTGTGCGGGGGATCATTGGTTTATTAGTCAAAATTCTATTCCACAATCGACTATGATGAGCGCAGATATTGCGAACGTAAGTTATGCTTCGTATCCAACTTTGAAAGACAACGGGTTGAGACACACCAAAATGGTTTGCTATATCCCTTTTAGCACTTAAGGACACTCGCATATTTTGATAAAACTTAGAGAGCAGACCAAGTGAAAGAACTTCAAAAGTCATCCAAGCGGGCGGAGTATCTTCTTCATCATATTTACGGAAAAAGTGATTTATAAAAACTTCGCCCGACGAGCGTTCAACTTCTTCATCAAGCTTTCTAAGATGATCAGTCAGTCGAGAAGCGTCTTCAAAATTAGAAGCTTCTTCAAACCAAAAAGCGCCACCGCTCATTGACGGATGATAAATTAATTGAGTGCGGAAAGTTACTTCTATAGATTCTATTGCGTCAAAAATTAAAAGCCTGAGTCCTCTATCAAATAAATATAAATCAATAATTTCATCAAAGGTTAAATTGTCTATAAACCTATCTGTTGTTAAATCCTTAAAGGGATACATATAACCACTTAATCTGTAGTAACTCACATTTGACAGGTATTCTGCTGCTTTATTTCGGTCAGTAATTATTAGTCCGCGACTTTCGAGAAGGGCTATTTGGTCGGTTATTGCGAGGATAGGTTTGGTGTATCTCATTGTAAAAAAAGAAAACCCACCGGTTTGAGCATACCTTTCGGCATAGGCTTGGCGGGTATTATTGAACTCATTCTGGAGTACAAACTATATTCTGTCAAGCTACTTGTGTACTTAAAATTAGTTCCCCTAAATAGTGGAAATTCCAGTTTATGTAAGGATTTTCGTTTTGTCTGCAAGCTGTGAAGTTAAGCGATACATAAACTTTCGCTCACACCAGATCGCCGCAGAGGTGTTGCAGCAATCCGGTGATGACGATGGCCGCTGTCTCCGCTCGCAGGACGCGCCCGCCGAACGTGACGGCGAGCCATCCGGCGGCGACGGCTTCGGCGATCTCTTCGTCGTCCCAGCCGCCCTCCGGGCCGACGAGCGCGGTCAACTTCGCGGGGCGCATCTTCTCCTCCTCGCGCCACTCCTTCGCCGTCTCCGCCAAACCGCGCCCGCCTCGCTCCGTGAACAACAGTCGTTGCCCGTCAGCCGCCGTCGCCGCCGCAACGCCCGCCCCCTCTTTGAACAAAGCGCCCGCGTCTTCTTCGACTAGCGACGCGAACGAGACGGGCGTAAAGATTTCGGGCAAACGCGCGCGCCCCGATTGCTTGGCGGCCTCAAGCGCGATCCGTCGCCAGCGCGGCACGCGATCCGCCGTCGCCGCTGCGGCGTTGCGCCCTTCGCGCGGGACGCGCACGTCCGAGCGTTTCGTCACGACCGGCACGATGCGCCACACGCCCAACTCCGTCGCCTTCTGCACCACGAGATCAAACTTCTCACCCTTCAACAGTGCGACCGCGAGCGTCAGATCAAGCGGCGACTCCGCGCGCTCAGGCTCGACTTGCCCGCGCACTTCGAGCGTCGCCCGCTCCACGCGCGCACGCCCTCCGCTCTCGCTCGCGGCGACGACGCAAACGTATTCGCGCCCCTCGCCGTCGAAGACGAAAACCTCGTCGCCCGCCTTGAGCCTGAGCACGTTGCGCAAGTGCGACGCCTCTTCGCGCGCGAGCGCGACCGTCGCGCCGTCGGGCGCGAATTGTTCGGGCGGGGCATAAAAACGGCGACGAGTCATAAAAGAAACGATGAAGTAATTGTCAGTTGTCAGTCGTCAGTTGTCCGTTGCATGTGGCTGTCACGCAAGTTGCTAAAGACAGTCTTGAACAACTGACAACTGACGACGGACAACTGACAGCTTTTTCTTCAGACGATGAGCGCCACCCATTCGCCGTCGGCGACGGTGGCGACGTTGCGCACGCCTAGCTCTGCGAGACGCTCGCGGACGCTCTCGGCTTGCGTGTCGAGTATGCCGGAGAGGATCAGGCGGCCACACGTCGCGGCGATGAGCGCGGGGAGCAGCGGAAGGATCACGTCGGCGGTGAGGTTGGCGCAGACGCAGTCGAACGATGCGTCCGTCTCTTCAATCGTGCCCGTGCGAAACTTTATTTGCGCGGCGACGCCGTTGAGCGTCGCGTTCTCGCGCGCGATCTCTACGGCTTCGGCGTCCGTGTCGCAGGCTTCGACGCGCGCTCGCGCATGGAGTTTCGCGGCGGCAATGGCGAGTATGCCCGTGCCCGTGCCGACATCGAGGAGGCTTGCGCCCGTGAAGTGTTGTTCGAGCGCGGCGAGGCACAGGCGCGTCGTCTCGTGCGTGCCCGTGCCGAAGGCCATGCCCGGTTCGATGCGTATACAGATGCGACCGGGCGCGGCCTCAACTTCGCTCCACGGCGGCGCGATGACGAAGCGCGCGCCGACTTCGACCGGCTGCCAACTCTTCTTCCACTCGCCCAGCCAGTCGCGCGCCGCGACCTCGCGCGCCTCCATCTCACGCACGCTCGAAGACGGCAGCGCGTAAATCCTGAGCGCGTCGTGCAAACAAGCGCGCACCGCTTCGCGTTCCGGCGGGCTGTCGAAGTATGCGGCCACACGCATCGTCGGAGAATCCGGCGATTCACCTTCCGCCTCCGTCCCCAACGCCCCCGCCTCCATCAACGCGTACTCCACAGCCTCCTGCGCCGCCCGCTCTATCGTCACATCAAGTGCGTACCACATAAAAATAAGGGGGAACGGGAAAGGGGGAAGGGCGAAAGGGAAAGACTTTTTTCGGACGTTTCGCGTTGGACACGCATAGACGTTTTTCGCTTAACCTTTCCCCCTTCCCCTTTCCCCCTTGCCCCTTTCTTCAATCCCCATCTCGTTCAGGGCGCGCTCGCTGTTGCGCCAGTCTTCCTGGACTTTGACGAAGAGTTCGAGGTGTGCGCGGTGGCCGAGGAGGTGTTCGATGTCGCGGCGCGCCTGCGTGCCGATCTCCTTGATACGCTCTCCGGCGCGACCGATGATGATCGCCTTTTGCGAGGGGCGTTCGACGTAGATGATGCAGTTGATGCGCGTGAAATCTTCGCGCTCCTCGTCGAAGCGTTCGGTGATAACCGCCGTCACGTAAGGAATCTCGTCGCCCGTCGTCTGCAAAATTTTCTCGCGCACGATCTCGGCGCAGAGCGCGCGCATGGACTGGTCGGTCAACTCGTCTTCGGCGAAGAGCGCAGCTTGTTCGGGCAGATGTTTGATGACTTCGGCGAGCAGCGTGTCAACCATGTCGCCCGTGCGCGCCGAGAGCGGCACGATGCCGCGCCAGTCGTACTCGCTGGCGTACCACTCCATGAGCGGCAGTAGTTTCGACTTGTCGTCCACGCGGTCGCTCTTGTTCAAAAGCAGCAGCGCGGGCTTCGCCGATTGTTTGACGAGGTCGAGCACGAAGCGGTCGCCGTTGCCGGTCGGCACGCTCGCGTCGCGCATCAGGAGCACGAGGTCAACGCCTTCGAGCGCGTCGTGGACGGCGGACATCATGCGCCGGTTGAGCAGGTAGCCGGGCTGGTGCACGCCGGGCGTGTCAACCAGAACGATCTGCCCTTCGGGGCGCGTGATGATGCCCTGAATCTGGTAGCGCGTCGTCTGCGGCTTGTTCGAGACCGCCGCGATCTTTTCGCCGACGAGGCGATTGAGCAGCGTAGACTTGCCCGCGTTGGGTCGCCCGATGAGCGCAACGTAGCCGCTCCTGTAATTTGCTTGTTCAGACATTGCGGAAAACTTTAGTCGCCTGCTTTAGTTCCTGAAAGAGAGAAGCGGGTGACAAGTTGAAAACTTAAAACCTGTCTTTAATCTTGTCACCTGTCACCTGTCACTTGTCACTGCTTTTTATTTGTGCCGAGCGCGATTATCGCACGTCGCAGCCCCGCGTGCCGACGAAGCAGACGCAGATAACGCAACTCGTCCGCGCCCGCCTTCGCGCGAATGATGCGCAGCGCCTCGCGCTTTTCCTCCGCCGACCAGCGCGCGAGTCGGGGAAGGAGCGCGAGCACGAGCGCGAAATTCGAGAAGGCGCGTTCTTCATCTTCACTAAATTTTTCGCGCTCTGCGCCGAGCGCGCGTTTGACTTCGGCGACTGACGAGGCGCGAATCTTGTGCGCGTCGCCGTCGAACTCGTCGGCCATTCTGCGCCCGACGGCGAGACCGATGTTTCGCACCATGAAGCGATCCCACTCGCCCGGAGTTGCGGCGTCCTCAGACTCGAAAACGACGTGGCCGGAGGCGAGGCGTCGAAGCGTGCGCGGGCTGGTGCGGTACTCTTTGCGCGCGGCGATTTTGCGTTCCTCCGCCGCGACGAGTCGCGCCAGTTCGGCGCGCACGGGGCGAAAGCCGAGCTTGCGGTAGAACCAGAACGCGCCCGACTCGATGCCCTCCTCGTTGCCCGATCCGCCGAGTTGATACGGATCAATTGAAAAAGTGTTGACGCCCGAGAGTTGCTTGTAGAGACGCATCAGGCGCGCGTAAGTCCAGGCCGATTCGCCGTCGCGGAAAGTGTAAAAAAGGTTGAGGCCGATCTCGATGCGCTCGAACAAAGATAGCCCTTCGTGGTAGCCGATGGGAACGCCGTTCTTGAAAAAAATCCCCGCATGATAACCGAGCAGCGGCAGGCGGCGTTCGGGCCGCACGCCCCACACGAAAATCTCCAGTCCGCGCCCCGCGTCCGCGCGCACGACGCGCGATGCGTCGCCGTGAGTGAAGCCGTGCAACTCGCGGAAACGCACGGCCATCGTGTCGCGTCCCGACGCGAGGAGGCGTTCGCCTTCGTCGCGCGATAACTTTTCGACGGCGAGCGGCGGCGCTTCGAGTTCGCGCGCGAGAGACACGTCGCGGCGCGCGAGAAGCGGCGCGTCGTGATAAAAGATCGCGCGCGTCGGTCGGCGCATGAGCGTGCGCGTGGACTTCGATTTGCCGAGTTCCCAACGCACCCAAAGCCGCAGCGGTTCGAACAGTTCGGCCTTCTGTTTGTCGCCGACGGGCAGACGCTCGAACTGCCTGATGAGCCACGAGAGGACGCTTTCGCGCGGGCGCTTGGCCGCGCGCACCCAGTCGAGAAAAGGCACGTGCGCGTCCACGTAAGCGTCCTCTTCGAAGAGCGGCAGGAAGCGCGGCCAGACGAGGTTCAGGTGCGCCGTCTCCTCGTAGTCGTCCCACACGAGCGAGACCTGCGAGGCGTGCGCGCGCGCCAGCCAGCGCGTGATGTCGTAGCCGAAGACTGCGGAAAAGCCGGTCGCCGCGATGCCTGAGGCATCCGAATACTCGAACGGCGTCATATCGGCGTCGTCCGCGCGCAGGCGCTCGACGCGCGCGGCGAACGAGTTGAGAATCTTTTCCGTGTCTTTGAGTAGCGACGCGCTCTGCGGGTAAGCGCACAGGTAGAGCAGGATTTCGTGGAAGCGAATCAACGTCTCCGCGTCCGCGAAACGTCTCCGCGCCGTCTGTCCGAGCAAACTCTCCAGACGCGCACGCTCTGCCGGCGCGCCCCTAGGGCGCTTCAACTCTTCGAGGCGTTCGAGCAGTTGTTCGATTGATTGTGCGGGCATGCGCGATCCGAAGTGTTGAACGGGCTGGACGAGCGTTGAACTTCTAGCTTAAGCCCCCGCGCGAAGTCAACATTCTACGGCGACCGCCGCGCCCGCTCATTTAAGTTTGTGGCGATGGCCGCCGCCCGCTCATTTAAGGTAGCGCGCGACGATGGCGAAAGCGGCTCCGGCAGCCGTCAGCAAAATCAGAATCAGCGCGATGTCGCCCGCGTAAGTGAGCCGCTTCGTCGGGGCGAGGTCGAGCGCGTCCTCGTTTCCGCGTACAAGCCAGAGTCCCGCGAGGATGCCGCCGATGAGCCCGCCGAGGTGCGCCGCGTTGTCGATGATGTCGTATCCGACGACCCCGATCAGGCCGATTAAGCCGATGTTCAACAACATCTCCTTGAGGAATTGGGGCGGGAGGTAGGCGCGCCGCCGGTAGCCGAGCACGAGGAGCATGCCGACGAGTCCCATCAGCCCGCCCGACGCGCCCGCGGAGGTCGCGTTCGGCAGCAAAAGGAGACTGAACACGCTGCCCGTCAACACCGAGAAGAGAAACACTATCGGCAAGTGCCAACGGCTGGCGTGGACCTCGACCACGCGCCCGAGACTCAGGAGCGCGAGCGCGTTCATCCAGAAGTGCATGAAGTTGACGTGGAGCATCGAGCAGGTGAGCAGACGCCAGACCTCGCCGCGCCAGACGGCGGGTTTCACCAATCCCGCCGCTTCGATGGCTTCGGTCTCGCCCGGCAGTTCAAAGACCATGAGCGCGATGAAACAACCGCAGAGCCATTTGGTGTAAGTGAGTCGTTGCGTTTCGAGCCACGCCTCGTAGCGGGACGCCGTGACCGACTCGTTGATTGATTCCCGCGTGTATTCGATTTTTTTGCGCAGGGTGTGAATCGAAGCGCCGACGCCGACGACGAGCGGGAGCGCGTAGAAGATGAGCACGAGCCTGATGAGCTTACCCGAATCGGCGAAGAGAAAGAGCGGCGTCAGGATCAAGGCTAAAAAGAAGAGGCACCAGCCGATGGTGCTTTTCGCCACCTTACGCTCGCGCAGGCGCAGCGCGTCGTGCAGGTAGGGAATTTCTTCGGGCACGACGAGCCGCGACGTTTCGGGCGTCCAGACGAGGAGCACGGGCGGGCTGCCCCAGAAACCGCCCTCGGCGCAACGCTCGACGAGCAACGGCAGCGAGCACGGGTGCAACTCGTTACCTTTCGAGACGTAACCGTAGGAGGCGAGCGTGTCGGGCTTCTCCTCGAATCCCGCCTCGACTTCCCACGGACGCCGGTTGGTGAGGTCAGCCGTCTGCATGATTCAGGTGGGGCAGGACGGCGGCGCTCTGCGTCTGCCGGAAGGAAAAGCGGCGCGCGGGCTTAGGATTTCCCGTTGCGCCGTTCGCTGATGTAACGCTCGACGGTATTGATGAGCGCGTTCAACCTCTCGTCCGTCTGCCGCCCGCGTTCATCAACGGCGGTCACCGAATCTCTCACGGCGTTGACCGAATCTCTAGTAGCGTTCACCGAATCTCTCAACTCCCCGATCTCGCGTTCGTGAATTTCCACAATCGCGAGAAGGGCATTGATCCCGTCTGCCGTTCGATCAACTTTATCGGAGAGCTTATCCACCGTGTCGGAGAGCTTATCTACTTTCCCGGTTAGTTGTCCCATTGACACGGTATTTTGCGCCTGCTGTTCAAGGATGAACTGCATGGTGCGTGCCGTTTTTTCGTCGTCCATCGCCGGTTCATCCTTTCTGCTGCGCCAGTTCGCCGTTGACCTTGAGGACTTCGAGCGTCATCTCGGCGGAGGCGTACATGTCCTTCACGTCGAGCCATTCTTTGACGGTGTGGATGGCGCGCATGCCGGTGCCGAAGTTGGCGCATTCGATGCCGCGCTTGTTGAAGATGTTGGCGTCGCAGCCGCCGCCCGAGGCGAGCGTTTCGACTTTCTGGCCGAGCCGCGCGGCGGCCTTGTAGACGAGTTGGACGACGCGCGAACTGTCGGGCACGTCCATCGCAGAGTACTCACGCGTGACGTGCGCCTCGACGCGCGCTTTGGTCGTCACGCCCTCGACCGTGACTTCGTGCTTCGCCGCCGCGTCCTCAAAACACTTGTTCATGTGGGTGGTCTGCGCTTCGAGCTTTTTGTCGTCGAGCGAGCGCGCCTCGCCGCGCAGCATGACGAAATTGGTGATGATGTTCGTGGCCTTGCCGCCTTCGATGACGCCGATGTTGGCGGTCGTCTCGTGGTCTATGCGACCGAGTTTCATGTTGTTGATGGCTTCGGCGGCGATGCGTATGGCGGAGATGCCCTGTTCGGGCGCGACGCCCGCGTGCGATTCCAGCCCGTAGATTTTCCACTCCATGTGGTCGGCTGAAGGGCCTTTGGTGAAGAGGAAGCCGGGGTCGTCCGAGTCGAAGACGAGGCCGTACTTCGAGTTCAGCTTCGACGTGTCGACGTGCTTCGCGCCGAGCAAACCGACCTCTTCGCAGATCGAGAAGACGGCTTCGATGGGCGCGTGCGGGATGTTCTGTTCCTGCAGGCAGCGAATCGTTTCAAGGATGACGGCGCAGCCCGATTTATCGTCGCCGCCAAGCACGGTCGTGCCGTCGGAGCGTATGATGTCGCCCTCGACAATGGGTTTGACGCCTTCGCCCGGCACGACCGTGTCCATGTGCGCCGACATCATGATCCATTCCGCGCCGGGGATCGTACCGGGAAAGCGCGCGATGACGTTGCCGGAGTTGCCGCCGACCTTACTTCCGGCGTCGTCAATCTCGACGGTCGCGCCCATCTCTTCGCAATACTTCTTGATGCGCTCGGCCACGTCGCGCTCCTTGCGCGAGACTGAGTCAATTTGCACAAGTTCGAGTAGTAAGTTTTTAATGCGCTCCTGATTGATCATGTAGCCTCCGAGGATATGCAAAAAATTGTTAGAACTAGGTGTGAGCTTCGGCCAATACAGCCTCCTCCACGTCGCGGGTGACGGGAACGAGGATGAAACGACTGGCGGGAAAGAGATAATCCTCGCCGGTCTCGTCAATCACGCGCACGTAGTTGCTCTGTGCGGCGTCGGCATCGGGCAACACCGGATAAACTTTGCGCCGTTCGAGCGACATCTCGTAGTCGGTGTTATCTATGCAGATGGCGATCATCGAGCCTGTCTCTTCGTGTTTCATAGGCTTTAATCGAGATAACGTTTGATCTTCATCTGGCGCTTGCCGATGCCGTGTGCTTCATACCAGTGTACCTCTGCTAAACGCATCCTACCATCTTCGAGCAGCACTGTGGCAACACCTTTCAGCTTGCGCCAGCGACCATGCCCATAAGTTTTTTGCAGAAAATTTAGGACACGAATCGAGTGGCGCACCGCGATAGTTTCGATGTCGCCCAACTTGCCGACGATTTGAAAGTTATCGGTTGGCATCAGGCAAATTCCGCGAGCGCGTGTTGGAGCTTAAAAACTTTTTTCGTTCAATGCGTCGAGCGCGCGTTGGAGTTCGTCGCGCTTGGCTTCGAGGGCAGCTTCGTCGGCGTCTGCGGGGACGTGAATGGGCGGGGCGATCATTACGCGCGCGCGTGTGAAGGGGTAGGGAACCTGGAAGCCGTCCCAACTCGGCGCGGCGTAGTAGCGCTCGGCGTTGACGGTGAAGGGGAGGATGGGCGCGCCGGTCTTTTTTGCCAGAAGCACCGCGCCCATCTTGGCGACGTAGCGCGGCCCGCGCGGCCCGTCGATGGTGAAACCGGCGGGGCGACCCTGGCGCGAGAGTTTGACCATCTCGACGAGCGCGCCGACCGCGCCGCGCGACGAGGAGCCGCGCGCCGCGCCGTAGCCGAAGCGCTGAATGAAACGCGCGATGTATTCGCCGTCGAAGCTCCGCGAGGTCATCACGACGATGCCGCGCTGCCGGAAGAAGTATGTGGCGAGGAAGACGCGGTTGTGCCAGAAAGTGTAGATGATGGGCTGCCCGCCGCCGCACGTCGCCGCCTCCCAGTGCTCCCAGCCTTCGACCTCAAAACGCGTGGTGCGCCCGATGAGGTTGATGAGCACGTAGAAAGCGAGGTCGGCGGCGCGTATGATGAGGCGTTGTTTGAACGTGTACGCGGAAAGCGAGGCGAAGCGGTCGGCGCGCGCCGTAGATGTCTTCTCATCGCTGCGCCTGGGTGTTTTATCATCGCCGCGCGCGTGAGTTTTCTCGTCGCCGCGCGTTCGCCTTTCGTCGCGCGCGTGTCGGGTGTCGCCTTTGGGTTGTTCTCGTTTGTCGAGTGAAACTTGCATGGGGTTGAACCGCGCGCGAGTCTAACAGAAAGGCGGGCTGTTTTCGATTGGCCGCCGCCTGGCGCTTTTGGTCTTGCCGAAGGCGTCGGCGCGTGTGCTATATTCACGAAACCTCGTGCCGTCCTGTGGCGTACAACGTAGCGGTCAAGCGTGTCTCCCTCGGGCGCGCTTTTTCAGTGCTCCTCTCTCCGCTCTCAGAAGGGTCTTAACGGAATCGGTGATTGATGGATAAACGTCGAATCCTGATCGTGGATGCCAATAAGGAACTGCGCACGCTCCTGTCGCAGGTGCTCGGCGAGTTCGGCCACGAGGTCGTCGCCACAGGCAACCGCGACGAAGCGCTCGCGCGCGAAGACCTCGAAGACTTCGACCTCATCATCAGCGATCTGACGGAAGACGCCGAAGGCAACGTGCAGGTCTTGAGCGAGATCAAACGACGGCGACTCGTCGTGCCCGTCGTCGTCTCGTCGGAGGACGCGCAGCATCCCGGCCTCGTCAAAGCCTTCAAGATGGGCGCGGCCAACTACCTGCGCCGCCCCTACGACAAACAGGAACTGCAAGCCATCGTCGAAAAAACGCTCGGCTACAAACTGCGCTTCGTCGAAGACATGAAGGTCATGCCGTTCGTGCGCGAGCGGATCGAGTTCGAGTTGCCGAGCGACCTTTCGTTGATGAACGGCGTGCTGCATTACCTGCACGAGCGCGCGTCGAAACTCGGCCTCATCAACCCCGAACGCTCGAATCTTTTCATCGCGCTCGACGAGGCTTTCGTCAACGCCGTCAAGCACGGCAACAAGTACGACCAAAATAAACTCGTGCGCATCACCGCCGATTTGTCGCCGAAGGAAGCGCGCTTCACCATCGAAGACGAGGGCGACGGCTTCAACATCAAAGACGTGCCGGACCCGCGCGACCCGGCGAATTTGTTCAGGACTTCGGGGCGCGGCGTGCTGTTGATTTACAACATTATGGACGAGGTCGCGTACAATGAGCGCGGCAATCGACTGACGATGGTGAAACGTCCCGAAGAATCGTTCGACAAAAAACTGATTGACTCGCTCACTCCCCAAGACCGCCGACGCCGCACGCGCCGCCGCTCCAACAGCGGCTGACGCCGCTGCCGCCCCGACGACGACTAACGTTCACTTCTCCGCCCCGACGCACGACGGCGCAGCCGCCGCCACCTCGTTCTCAATCCGGCAAGCATGGCGCTGGTGGCTTCCGCCCGTCGCGGTCGCGCTCCTCTTCACGCTCTATTTTCTCGATCCGTTCGCGGGCGACTGGGACGCGCTCGACTACACCGTGAGCGCCGTGCACGGCCAGCCGTCCTCGATGCTCTTCGGGCGGATGCTGTTCATCTTCACGAACCACGCGGCCTATCGCGTCGCCCGCGCGCTCTTCGGCTTGCAGAGCGATCAGGCGTATTTGCTCTTCAAGTACATGGTCGTCTGCCAGACGCCGTTTGCGGTCGTCGCCTGCTGGACGCTCGCGCGCGAATTGACCGCGTCGCACGCGGCGGCGACGGTCGCCGCTCTTATGCTCGCGCTCTCGCCCTTCTTCATCGTCTACAGCGGGCAGGCCATGACGGAGACGCCTTCGATCCTGCTCTTGTGCGTCGCGCTCGTCATACACCTGCGCGGCGTGCGAGGGCGTAAAAGTCGGCAAGTCCTGCTCGGCGCGGCGCTGCTCGGTTTGTGCGTGAACATACGCGAGCCGGTCGGGTTCTTCGGCGTGTGGCTCGTCATCGCGCCCACCTGTTACGGGTGGACGTGGAAAAGGCGCGAACTGTATTTAACGATCTCTGCGTGCGTGCTCTTTTTAATTTGCGCGCTCGCACCGTTCGCGCTGTGGTGGCTGGCAGACGTTAACAACTATCGCCTGTATTGGTACGGCTGGGTCGCTTCGATGCGCGCGGAGTCGGCGGTGCATCCGGTCAGCCTGCGCAACCTCGTGCCGTTCTTCCAACTCTTCTTCATCGCCGCGCCCGTCACCGTCGCGCTGCTGCCCTTCGCCCTGCGCCGCGAGTGGCGCGAGCGCGGTTGGACGCCGCTTCTCGCGCTCGCGCTCGTCGGCCTCTTCGTCAACCTGGTGCTGCTGGCGAACTACAGCGTCGTCATCAACGGGCGCTATCAACTGTCGGGGCTGCCCGCGCTCGTCCCGCTGACTGCTGCTTACCTGCTGCGGCGCACAAGCGTGCGCACGGGGAGCGCGCGGCGCGGCCTCGCTTACGCCTGCGCGCTCGTCGCCTCGCTCGCGCTCCTGACCGGATCAATCGTTTACGTCTTCGCGGCGCGCACGCTCGCCAACCACGCGTTGACGAAAGAGTATCGCGCGCGGCTCGCGCAGTTGCCGCCCGATGCGGTCGTGATGGCGGGCGGGCAGACCGTCTCCGTCAACTATTATCGCGGACTCGGTTACGGACAGTGGGACATCATCGGCACGGGCGGCGGCTGGCCCGGCGCGCAACTCACGCACCAGATCGAATGGCACTTGCAGCAAGGCCACCGCGTCTTCGTTGACATAGACCCGCGCCTCTGGTCTATGGACACCTGGCACGAGCAGGAGACGCGCGCCCTCGTACGCCTCCCCGAACGCTTCCGCTTCCGCCACCACGCGGGGACGTTCTACGAACTGCGCCCGCCCGACGACGAGACGGCGCACGACGATCCGAACCTGCGTATTCTGCTCAACAGGACCAAGTCGAAATTTAGGTAAAGTAGTCAGTCGTCAGTTGTCCGTTGTCCGTTGCATGTGGTCGCCGCACGAGTTGCTAAAGATGGAATTGATCAACTGACCACAGACAAAAACAACTGACAACTGACTACGGACAACTGACAGTCTTAAATATGCCTTACGAAATCTTTCTCGCACTGCGTTATCTACAGCGCTCGAAGCGGCGCGGTGGTGGCCGTCGTCGTGCGGGCGCGCGTGTGACGGCGATGGCGGGCGTGATGGGCATCAGTTGCGGAGTCGGCGCGCTCATCTTCGCGCTCGCGCTCTCGAACGGTTTTCAAGACGAGATGCGCGACAAAATTCTCGGCGGCACGGCGCACATCACGCTCCTGCCCGCCGGCGGCAAGTTCATCGAAGACGCGCGCGCCGTCACCGCGCGGCTACGGCGCGACGTTGCCGGAGTTGTTGACGCCGCGCCGACCACTTACACGGGCGCGCTCCTGAGCGGCCACGAAGGCGCGGCTTACGCAATCGTGCGCGGCGTCGAGCCGTCGTCGGCGCAGAGCCTCGCGGAGATGCGCCGCACGCTCGTCGCGGGCACAATCGAACCTCTGTTCGCGGAAGTGAAAGAGGATGTCGAAGGCAGACGCGCGGGCACGGGCGCGGGGCGCGCGGCGTCGGGCGCAACAAAATCGGAAGGCGCAAAGGAATTGGACAGCGCAACCAAAGCGGAAGGCGCGACGGAGTTGGAAGAGGACGGCGGCTCATTCTTCGGCCTGCCCGCCGAAATTGAAGACGCGCCGACGACGGAGATCGTGGTCGGCGCGGAACTGGCGGCGCGCACGGGACTCAGGCGCGTGGGCGACGTGGGCTGGATCGTGACGGGCGAACGGACGGCGGAGCCGCCCGGTCTCGCAGCCCGTGCGCGAAGCGTGCGCGTGGCGGGAGTGTTTCGCTCCGGCCTCTACGAATACGATTCCTCGTGGGCTTACGTCTCGCTCGCAAACGCTCTGGACCTCGAAGGCGCGGCGCGCGCTTCCGACAGCGCGACCGTCATCAGCATCCGGACCGCAGACATCTATCGCACGGCGGAGACGGCAGAGAACATACGCCGCACGCTCGGCGCGAACTTCAAGACCGTTGACTGGCAGGAGGCGAACGCGCCGCTCTTCGCCGCGCTCCAACTCGAACGCCGCACCGTCGCGCTCATCATCGCGCTCATCATGCTCGTTGCCGCGCTCAACATCACGACGACGCTCGCGCTCGTCGTCGTCGAACGCCGCTCGGACATCGCCATCCTCGGCGCAATGGGCGCACGCCCCCGCAGCATCATGCTCGTCTTCATGTGCGAAGGCGCGATCATCGGCGCGGTGGGCGCGCTCTTAGGCGTCGCGCTCGGCCTCGCCGCCTGTTACCTGGGCGAACGCTTCAAACTCGTCTCGTTGCCCGCAGACGTTTACTCGCTCAGTTCGATCCCGTTTCACCCGCACGCGGGCGACGTACTGGCCGCCGC